>NZ_BAAJXA010000003.1:0-389735 GCF_057537855.1 Streptomyces diversicolor | reverse complement strand
GGCATGACTCCACGATTCGCCGTGATCGGCGTGGTCGCCTCCGACCTCGCCGCCTCGCTCGCCTTCTACCGCCGCCTCGGCCTGGACTTCCCCGCGGGAGCCGAGGAGCAGCCGCATGTCGAGGCGGAGCTGCCCGGCGGGTCGACCTTGGCCCTGGACACCGAGGAGACGATCCGCTCCTTCCACCCCGGATGGCGCCCGCCGGCCGGTGGGGGCCGGGTCGCGCTCGCCTTCCGGTGCGGCTCGCCGGCCGAGGTGGACGCCGTGTACCAGGACCTGGTGGACGCCGGCTACCACGGCGAGCTGAAGCCGTGGGACGCCTTGTGGGGGCAGCGGTACGCCACCGTGCACGATCCCGACGGCAACGGCGTCGACCTGTTCGCGCCGCTACCCGCCGCCGAGTAGCCGCCCCAGCGGCATCCCCGCCAACTCCCGTACGTCCCGGGACAGATGGGGCTGGTCGGCGTAGCCGGCCCGGATCGCGGTCTCGGCCGGCGGCACCCCGGACCGGGCCAGCCGCAGGGCCCGTTGCAGACGCAGCACACGGGCCAGCGTCTTCGGGCCGTAGCCGAAGGCGTTGCGGCTGCGGCGGTGCAACTGGCGGGCGCCGACACCGAGTTCGTCGGCGGTGGCGGCCACCGGGCGGCCCGCTTCCAGCGCCTCGACCAGACGGGTCACCCAGCGCTCGGGGGGCGCCAGGTCCGCCGCCCGCTCCAGGGCGATGTCCTCAAGCGCCGTCACCGGGTCGGCCGCCGCGTCGACGCGGGCGGCCAGGCCGCGCACCCGCGCGGCGGGCCACAGGTCGGCCAACTCCACCCGCTGGTCGCGCAGTTCGTGTGCGGGCACGCCGAAGAACGCGGGCGCGGTGCCCGGCCGGAAGCGGAGGCCGGCCCAGCGGCGGGCCGGGCCCTGGGAGGTGTACGCACGGGTGTCCGGGCCGGCGACCAGCAGCCGGCCCTCGTTCCACAGCAGGTCCATGCAGCCGTCCGGCAGCACGGGCCGGCCGGCGGCGCCGTCCGGGGCGATGTGCCACACCACCGCGCCGGTCAGCCGTGACGCCCGTTCCTCGTACACGCCGGTCAGGCTACGCCGGCCGCTCCCGGTGCGCCTGCGGGCTGACCCCGTAGACCCGTTTGAAGGCGGTGGACAGGGCGAACGAGCTGCCGTAACCGACCTTGCGGGCGATGGCGGCGAGGGTGTCGTCGGTGTCGCGCAGCAGGTCGGAGGCGAGGGCGAGCCGCCAGCCGGTGAGGTAGGACATCGGGGGCTCGCCGACCAGGTCCGTGAAGCGGCGGGCGAGCGCCGCCCGGGACACCCCGGTCTTGGCGGCGAGCGACGCGACCGTCCAGGGGTGGGCCGGTTCGTCCTGGAGCAGCCGCAGGGCGCGGCCGACGACCGGGTCGGCGAGCGCCCGGTACCAGGCCGGGGCCGCGGCGTCCGGGCGGGCGAACCAGGCCCGCAGCGCGGCGATGACCAGCAGGTCGAGCAGCCGGTCCAGGACGACCTCCTGGCCCGGTTCGTCGCGCACGATCTCCTGTGCGAGGAAGGGGGTGAGCGGGCACTCCCACACGTCGGCGGTGAGGGTGAGCAGCGGCGGCAGCGCGGCCGGCAGCCGGGCGCCGATCTCGCCGAGCACCGGGTAGGTGCCGATCAGCATCACCGCGGCCCCGTCGACGCGGTCGCCCCAGGTGCGGACGCCGAGGTCCATGGAGCCCTGGAGGGAGGTCCCGTCGGGGTAGTGGCACTCGCCGCCCGGCAGGATCAGCGCCTGTGGCGGGGTGTCCGGGTCGTCGGCGCAGGTGTACGGGGCCGGGCCGCGGGCGATGGCCAGGTCCCCGGCGCGCAGCCGCACGGGCTCGCCGGTGTCCGGGGTGATCCAGGCGTCGCCGCGGACCATCAGCATCACCGTCAGCGGCGCCCGGTCGGCCACCCGCACGGCCCACGGCGGGTCGAAGCACGCGCGGATCATAAAGGCACCTCGCGCGCGTGGGCCCTCCAGCAGTCCGGCGAGTGCGTCCATGGGCCCAGCGTAGACGCGCCGCTCGGCCGGCCGGGCGACACCGGCTGTCCGCCCTCGGCACAGGGGAGTTGACGCGGCGTGCCGGTGGCGACGGGGTGTCCGTAGACCGCCCGGCGCCCGCCGCCGGCCCCGCTCCCGGAAAGGGGCCACCGCCGCCGGCACACCCGGCCACGCGCCGCCCTCCCAGTCCCAGGACCATCCCGGCCGAGCCCCGGCCACGAGGACATCCAGCGGTCGCGGCCCCCGGTCGCGGGGGCCCGAGGCCGCTCATCGACACCCGGACCGGCCCCGAACAGCGCCCCACCGACGACACCGCCGGACCCGGGGCAAACCCCAGCCGCACCGCATCCCCGGCCCCCGTCGCGGAAGCATCCAGAACCGGCCCGCAACACCGGAACCGCGGCCCCAACAGCGCACCGCCGACGACACCGCCGGACCCGGGGCGACCTCAGCCACGGGGGCTCCCCGGCCCCCGGCCGCAGAGCCCTCCGGGGCTGGGGTCCACGGTGTGGGGGCGTGCTACTTGTCCTGGGGGGAGGTGGGCTCGGTCGGTTTGGGGTGGGGGGTGTGCTTGGGGTGGGTACGCAGCCGTGCGGTCACGTCTTCCGGGGGCAGGAAGCGGGACCAGCGTTCGGGGAACTCGGACGGCATGTCGGGGTCGTCCGGGTCGTCGGGGTCCCGGACGGCGGCGGCCCGGGCCACGTACTCGGCGACCTGGGCCTCGCGCTGGCGCTCGTTGGCGGCGCGGGCCGCGGCCGTGGCGGCGGCCGGCCAGACCCGGTCGATCGCGGCGTTCACGGCGGCGCCGACGAGCACCGCGAACGCCGACACCCCGACCCACAGCAGGACCGCCACCGCGGCGGCCAGGGAGCCGTAGATGGTGGCGCCCTCGATCGTGTGCGTCAGATAGATGCGGAGCAGGAAGCTGCCGAGGACCCACATCGCGAGGGCCACCAGCGCCCCGGGCACGTCCTCGATCCACGGCGAGCGCACCGGCACGGAGACGTGGTACAGCGTGGTCAGGAAGGCGATCGACAGCACGATCACGACGGGCCAGTACAGGACCTGCACCACCGTCTCCGACCAGGGCACGATCCGCACCACCGCGTCCGGCCCCGCCACCATCAGCGGCAGCGCCACCGAGCCGATCAGCAGCGCGACGATGAACAGCAGGAACGCCATCAGCCGGGTACGGACGATGCCCCGGACGCCGTCGAGGCCGTACATCACGGTGATGGTGTCGATGAAGACGTTCACCGCGCGGGAGCCGGACCACAGCGCGAACAGGAAGCCGATGGAGATGACGTCGGGCCGCCCGCCCCGCATCACGTCGTGCAGGATCGGCTCGGCGATCTCCTTGACGCCCTTGTCCGACAGGACCGTGCGGGAGGCGTCCAGCAGATTGGTCTCCAGGCTCTGGATGGTGTCGGCGCCGGTCCAGTCGTCGACGTAGCCGAGCAGTCCGATCAGGCTCAGCAGCAGCGGGGGCACCGACAGCAGTGTGAAGAACGCCGCCTCGGCCGCCAGGCCCAGGATGCGGTACTCCAGGCACGAGTTGACGGTGTCCTTGAGCAGCAGCCAGGCGGTCCTCCGCTTGGAGACGTTCCGGTAGAGGGCGCGTGCCCGGTGGAGGCGCCCAGAAGGCCGCTCGGGGATCTCACTTGCTGGCTGCACGACCCAAAGGTATCCGCCGCGCCGTGCCGCCCTCACCTTCCGGGGGTGCGGCCGGGGCGGGCGACGGCCGGGCAGGGCGTCCGGCTCCGCCCTTGTGTCACTGTGGTGCCCTCCGCCGTCGTCCCGGATAGGTTCGCAGACATGGCAGGCATCACCACCCACACCGTGACGAACCAGCCTCCCCCGCTGGTCGGCTACGACCTGTTCACCGCGGACCGCGCCCTCGCGGAGGCGGTCGAGCGGCACACCGACCCCGCCCTGCTCGACGAGGTGCGCGCCGAACTGTCCGCGCTCGGCCGGTCCGCCGGCTCGGTCCAGGTGCAGGAGTGGGCGGCGCAGGCGAACGAGAACCCGCCGCGGCTGCGCACGCACGACCGCTACGGCCACCGGATCGACGAGGTCGACTTCCACCCGGCCTGGCACCGGCTGCTGGGCAAGGGGATCTCGGCGGGGCTGACCACGGCCTGGGTCCGTCCGGCCGGGCATGTGCGGCGGGCCGCCGGGTTCCTGGTCTGGACCCAGGCGGAGGCCGGCACCTGCTGTCCGCTGTCCATGACCCATGCCGCGGTGCCCGCGCTGCGCGCCGATCCCGCGCTCGCGGCGGAGTGGGAGCCCCGGCTGACGTCCACGGTCTACGAGCGGGAGCTGCGGCCGGCCGGGGAGAAACCGGGCGCCGTCTTCGGCATGGGCATGACCGAGAAGCAGGGCGGCAGCGACGTACGGGCCAACACGACACGGGCCCGGCCGCTCGCCGAGGCCGGGACGTACGAGCTGACCGGGCACAAGTGGTTCTGCTCGGCGCCCATGTCCGACGCCTTCCTGGTGCTGGCGCAGGCCCCGCAGGGTCCGACCTGCTTCCTCGTGCCGCGGGTGCTGGCCGACGGCAGCCGCAACGTCTTCCTCCTCCAGCGCCTCAAGGACAAGCTGGGCAACCGCTCGAACGCGTCCGCGGAGGTCGAGTTCGCGGGGACCTGGGCGCGCCGGGTGGGCGAGGAGGGGCGCGGGGTGGCGACGATCATCGAGATGGTCGCCGCGACCCGGATCGACTGCGTGCTGGGCTCGGCGGGGCTGATGCGGCAGGCGGTGGCCCAGGCGGTGCACCACTGCGAGCACCGCGAGGCGTTCGGCGGCAAGCTGGTCGACAAGCCGCTGATGCGCAATGTGCTGGCCGACCTCGCCCTGGAGTCGGAGGCCGCGACGGCGCTCGGGCTGCGGCTGGCCGCCGCCTGTGACGACGGGGGCGAGCGGGAGCGGGCGCTGCTGCGGCTCGCGGTGCCGGCCGCCAAGTACTGGGTGACCAAGCGCTGTGCGCCGGTGGTGGTGGAGGCGGCCGAGTGCCTGGGCGGCAACGGCTATGTCGAGGAGTCGGGGCTGCCCCGGCTGGTGCGCGAGTCGCCGCTCAACTCCGTGTGGGAGGGCGCCGGGAACGTGCAGGCGCTGGACGTGCTGCGGGCGCTGCGCCGCGAACCGCAGGCGCTGGACGCCTTCCTGCTGGAGGTCGGCCGGGCGCGCGGCGCGGACCATCGGCTGGACGGGGCGGTGAAGGCCCTGCTGACCGAACTGGGCGACCTGGAGAGCGTGGAGGGCCGGGCGCGGCGGCTGGTGGAGCGGATGGCGCTGGTGCTCCAGGGGTCGCTGCTGGTCCGGTACGCGCCGCCCGAGGTCGCGGACACGTTCTGCGCGTCGCGGCTGGGCGGCGACTGGGGCTCCGCCTTCGGGACCCTGCCGCCCTCGCTGGACCTGGCGTCGGTGGTGGACCGGGCGCGGCCGTCGTCCTGAGCGGCGGGCACGCATCGCGGGGGTGGTGCTGCGCCGACACGGCACCACCCCCGTCTCGGGCCCGTCTCGGGCCGCGAGCGCCACTCTGGGCGACGCACCTCAAGTTTTGTTCACCTTCGGGCCGTCCACCAGGGTTGCAGGGGGTTGCAACTTGTCGGCGGCTGTGCGCGGAGTGTATGCCTCCGGCACGGGCGAACCGGCAGTATGGGAAACGGCAGTCGGACCGGAAACGAACGACCGGGTGACCTGCCGACGACCGCTCGACGCTCGCGGGGAGGATCCCAGTGGCGAACCCGCCGATGAATGTGACCCAGCTCGCCGCCTTGGACGCCGCGCAGGCCGCGCGCTTACTCAGCGAGGTGCGCGAGGCCACGCTGACGGGCCGGCGTGCGCGGCTCGCGCCCCGTCCGGTGATCGAGCAGTCCTGGGGGCGGATGCTGCGCGGCGGCGTCGACCCGGATCGCGGTTTCAAGCCGGAGCCGCTCAGCGCCGACGAGGTGCGGTGCCGCCGGGAGGGCTCGCCGCTCGCGCAGATCCTGCCGGTGCTGCGCGAGGGGCTGCTCTCGGCCGTGGACACCGCCCAGCACATCATGGTGGTGGCGGACGCGGACGGCCGGGTGCTGTGGCGCGAGGGGTCCGCGTCGGTGCTGCGCAAGGCCGACGGCCTCGGCTTCGACCTGGGTGCCGACTGGCGGGAGGACGTCGTCGGCACCAACGGCGTGGGCACCCCGGCGGTGGTGGGCCGGCCGGTCCAGGTGTTCGGCGCCGAGCACTTCGTGCGCACGCACGCCTCCTGGACCTGTGCGGGCGCCCCGATCATCGATCCGCGCGACGGCCGGCCGCTCGGTGTGGTGGACGTCAGCGGCCCGCTGGAGACCATGCACCCGGCCACGCTGGCATGGGTCGCCTCGGTGGCGAAGCTGGCCGAGGCACGGCTGCGCGAGCAGCATCACGGGTCGCTGGAGCGGCTGCGCGCGGTGGCGGCGCCGGTGCTCGCGCGGCTGGCGGAGCGGGCCCTGGTGGTGGACGGGAACGGCTGGACGGCGGCGGTCACGGGGATGCCGTACACCCGGCGGGTGGCGCTGCCCAAGTCGCTGACGGCGGGGCGGCGCTGGCTGCCGGGGCTCGGCGCCTGCTCGGTGGAGCCGCTGGCGGGTGGCTGGCTGGTGCGCGCGGTCGACGGGCGGCCGTCTCCCACCGCGACCCGGGTGGTGCTGGATCTGGCGCGGCCGCACCGCCGGTCGGTGACGGTGTCCGCGGGTGCGGCCTCCTGGTCGCGGGAACTGAGTCTGCGGCACGCCGAGTTGCTGTATCTGCTGGCCGTGCACCGGGACGGGCGCAGCGCGGCGGACCTGGCCGAGGACGTGTTCGGCGATCCGTCCCGCACGGTGACGGTGCGCGCGGAGCTGTCGCGGATACGGCGCTATCTCGGGGCGCTCCTGTGCCATCGGCCGTATCGTTTCTGCGAGGACGCCGAGGTCGAGATGCTGCTCCCTGACCGCGGCCACGACCTGCTGCCGCACTCGACGGCCCCGGCGGTCACGGCGGCACGCGGGCGGTGAAAGCGATGAGCCCGATGAGACCTATCAGAAGGGTACGGCCGGTGGCATATGCGGCGCATCCGATTCGGCACATCCGGCGGTATCTTCCGCATATTTGCAGGGTCTTCGGCCGCCGCGGCCCGCTCCTGCCGTAGCATCCCCCTACGGGCTCCCCACCTGCTCCTTGGTCAACGTACGGACCATCAGGCGCAGTTGGCCCGCCTCGGGAGGAACTATGAAGCATCGCGGCAGACATCGCCGGCGCAGGCGGGGTCAGGCGCTGCGCGCCGCCCTGGCCGGGGCCGCGCTCGCCCTCACCGCGGCCGCCACCCTGATCAGCGCCTCGCAGGCCACGGTCGCCGACGACCCGGGCGCGCTCAAGCCGCTGGCCTCCGCCGACACCGCGAAGCTGCGGCTCCAGGAGCGCCAGGTGCCGCGCCGGACCCTGGACCGGCTGGCCTCGGCGATGGGCCGTCCGGTCGGTGTCGACGCCGTCCTCAGGAGCGCCGACCGCACGCTGCGCACCGCGGCCGAGTGCCCGGCCGGCGCGCGGGACGCGCTGCCGGTCGCGCCGGCACCCCGGCGCGCGTACTGCTGGGACGCCGCCGACACCGCCGTGCCGGACTGGCGGGCCGCCTCGGTGACCACCTCGGCGGACGCGGACGACGACGGGCTGTGGGGCCGGCACCGCGTGCTGCTCGCCGGCGCGACGCACAGCACCACGGACGGGCCGGCCGCCGAACGGGGCCTGGCCCGGGTCGCGTTCGTGGACGCCGACGAGCGGGCACGGCCCGCCTACCGCTGGGTGCTCCTCGTGGTCCCCACCGCCGACGGTCGCGACTACCGCGGCCTGTCCTCGCCGGTCTCCGGCATGGTCTGGTACCAGAACAAGCTGCTGGTCACCACGGACGACGACAGCACCGAAGCGCTCTACGTGTACGACGTGAACCGGATCCAGCGCACCACGGTCGACGGCACGGCGATCGGGCGCGTACCGGGCGGCTGGTCGGCCGACGGCCACCGGTATGTGATGCCCGCCGTCGCCGCCTACCGCTACCCGGCGGGGCGGTGCACCGCGACCGGCTCCCCGTGTCCGGGCACGATCTCCCTGGACCGCGGCACGGCGCCGGACAGCCTGGTCGTCGGCGAGGAGACCGCGGCCGGCAGCGACCGGCGGGCCCGGCTGTGGCGCTACTCGTTCAGTTCCGACCCGGCCCGCAGCGGACTGCTCGCCACCGATGCCGCGGGCCGCGCGGACGCGGTGGAGGCGTACACGACCCGGGCCGCCGGCATCCGCGGGGTGCTGTCCCACCGGCCGCCGGGCGCGGCCCGCACCGCCTGGTACCTCGGGCACCCGCCGGGCGACCTGGACGGACACGGCAGCCTGTGGCGCCAGGACACCGAGGGGGCGCGCGCGGCGCGCTGCGGCTCGGACGCGGCGCACCACTGCTGGGCGGAGCACGCCGGGTCGCTGTCCTACGCCCAGCCGACCGGCGAGGTGTGGTCGGTGACCGACCGGATGCTCTTCGCCGTCCCGCTGACCTCCATCGACAGGTCCCTGGGTTAGATGATTCGCTGACCCGCATGAGCACCGTCACCGTCACCACCTGGTCCCTGGAACAGACCTCCCCGGCCGATCTGCTGCCCGCCGCCGCGCCCGAAGGCGATGTCGGGATCGTCCGAGCCGAGGTCCCCTCCCCCGAGTTCAGCCGCTTCCTGTACGCCTCGGTCGGCGGTGACATCCGCTGGACCGACCGGCTCGGCTGGAGCCACGCCCGCTGGCTGGAGCACCTGGACCGGCCGGGCGTGGAGACCTGGGTCGCCCTGGACCGGGGCACGCCGGCCGGCTATGTGGAGCTGGACCCGCAGGACGACGGTGTCGTGGAGATCGGCTACTTCGGGCTGATCCCGGCGTTCCGGGGGCGCGGGATCGGCGGCCATCTGCTGTCGTACGGCGCGGGCCGGGCCTGGGACCTCGCCGAGCGCTGGCCCGGGCGGGCCCCGACGAAGCGGGTGTGGCTGCACACGTGCAGCAAGGACGGGGCGTACGCGATGGACAACTATCTGCGCCGCGGGTTCCGGCTGTTCGACACCAAGGTCGAGGAGGAACGGGAGGTCCCCACACCCGGGCCCTGGCCCGGCGCCTACCCTGTCTGACCTGCGTCGACAAGGGTCCCCGCGGAACGTGTGACCGATGACACCCTCGTCTCGCATGTCGGGACCAGGGTGTCCGCATGACGGACGAAGCTGGACTGTGTCCAGAACGCCGTGACACGCTTCCGTCATGTCTGGAACTGGAATCGCCTTGGTGAGTCGGCGGCACGTCGACCTCGGCCGCATGTCCAGCGCCATCTGTCCGGCGAGCTGAGCGCCCCAGCGAAGCCGAGATCCCCCGCTTTCCCCCGCTTCGTGCGCAATGATGCGCACGCATGCCGCTACGCGCCCGCAGCGCAGGTCAGAGCCGTTTCCGCCTGTCCCGAAGGACGTACTCACCATGGCCGCCACTCCGCCGAACCCTGCTGCCTCCGCGCCCCGCCGCAAGGTGAGCCGTCACCGCGGAGAGGGTCAGTGGGCCGCGGGGCACTTCACCCCGCTCAACGGCAACGAACAGTTCAAGAAGGACGACGACGGTCTCAATGTGCGGACGCGCATTGAGACGATCTATGCGAAGCGCGGTTTCGACTCGATCGACCCCAACGACCTGCGCGGCCGGATGCGCTGGTGGGGTCTGTACACCCAGCGCCGCCCAGGGATCGACGGCGGCAAGACCGCGATCCTGGAGCCGGAGGAGCTGGACGACTCCTACTTCATGCTCCGGGTGCGGATCGACGGCGGACGCCTCACCACCCGGCAACTGCGGGTCATCGGCGAGATCTCACAGGAGTTCGCGCGGGGCACCGCGGACATCACCGACCGGCAGAACGTCCAGCTGCACTGGATCCGGATCGAGGACGTCCCCGCGATCTGGAACCGCCTGGAGGCCGTCGGGCTGTCCACCACCGAGGCCTGCGGTGACACGCCCCGCGTCATCATCGGCTCGCCCGTCGCCGGCATCGCCGAGGACGAGATCATCGACGGCACCCCGGCCATCGAGGAGATCCACCGCCGGGTCATCGGCAACCCGGCCTTCTCGAACCTGCCCCGCAAGTTCAAGACCGCGATCTCCGGTTCGCCGCTGCTCGACGTGGCGCACGAGATCAACGACGTCGCGTTCGTCGGCGTCGAACACCCCGAGCACGGACCCGGCTTCGACCTGTGGGTCGGCGGCGGACTGTCCACCAACCCGAAGATCGGGCAGCGGCTGGGCGCCTGGGTCCCGCTCGACGAGGTCCCGGACGTCTTCGAGGGCGTCCTGTCGATCTTCCGTGACTACGGCTACCGGCGCCTGCGCACGAGGGCACGGCTGAAGTTCCTGGTCGCCGACTGGGGCGCGGAGAAGTTCCGGCGGGTGCTGGAGGACGAGTACCTGAAGCGGCGGTTGACCGACGGCCCCGCGCCCGCCCAGCCCGTGGAGCGCTGGCGCGACCACGTCGGGGTGCACCGGCAGCGGGACGGCCGGTTCTACGTCGGCTTCGCCCCGCGGGTCGGCCGGGTGGACGGCGCCACGCTGGCCAAGATCGCCGACCTCGCCGAGGCGCACGGCTCGGGCCGGGTGCGGACCACCGTCGAGCAGAAGATGATCGTGCTGGACGTCACCGAGGAGCAGGTCGACTCGCTGGTCGCGGGCCTGGAGTCGCTGGACCTCACGGTGCGCCCGTCTCCGTTCCGGCGCGGCACCATGGCCTGCACCGGCATCGAGTACTGCAAGCTGGCGATCGTCGAGACCAAGGCGCGCGGCAGCGCGCTCATCGACGAACTGGAGCGCCGTCTCCCCGACTTCGACGAGCCGATCACCATCAATCTGAACGGCTGCCCGAACGCGTGCGCCCGCATCCAGGTCGCGGACATCGGTCTCAAGGGCCAGCTGGTCCTCGACGCCGACGGCAACCAGGTCGAGGGCTTCCAGGTGCATCTGGGCGGCGCGCTCGGCCTGGAGGCCGGGTTCGGCCGCAAGGTGCGCGGCCTCAAGGTGACCTCCGAGGAACTGCCGGACTATGTGGAGCGGGTCCTCAAGCGCTTCGCGGCCGAACGCGAGGACGGCGAGCGGTTCGCCGCCTGGGCCGCCCGCGCCGACGAGGAGGCCCTGTCATGAGCGAGCGGGCCGCCCCCTTCTACTGCCCGTACTGCGGCGACGAGGATCTGCGTCCCAGCGAGCAGAGCCACGGCGCCTGGGAATGCGCGGCGTGCAACCGCGCCTTCCAGCTGAAGTTCCTCGGGCTGCTCGCCCGGGGCGTCAGCAGGAGTGCCGGCCCCGGCTCTGCTGCGCACGCCCCTGACGCGGCCGGCCTTCGGCATGCCGACGACGGAGGGCACGATCGCATATGACGACCGCTCAGCAAGAGCGTACGAGTGACGAGTTGCGGGCGCTCGCCGAGCAGGCGGGGCATGAGCTGGAGAGCGCGTCCGCGCTCCGGATCCTCCAGTGGGCGGCGGACACGTTCGGCCGCCGCTTCTGTGTGACGTCCTCCATGGAGGACGCGGTGGTCGCCCATCTGGCCTCGCGGGTCATGAAGGGCGTCGACGTGGTGTTCCTCGACACCGGCTACCACTTCCCCGAGACGATCGGCACCCGGGACGCGGTCGAGGCGGTGATGGACGTCAACGTCATCACCCTCACCCCGCGCCGGTCGGTCGCCGAACAGGACGCCGAGCACGGCCCGAGACTGCACGACCGCGACCCCGACCTGTGCTGCCGGCTGCGCAAGGTGCAGCCGCTGGAGGAGGGCCTGAAGGGCTATCTGGCCTGGGCGACCGGGCTGCGCCGCGACGAGTCCCCGACCCGGGCGAACACCCCGGTCGTCGGCTGGGACGAGAAACGGCAGAAGGTCAAGGTCTCCCCGATCGCCCGCTGGACCCAGGACGACGTGGACGCGTACGTCGCCGAGCACGGCGTACTCACCAACCCGCTGCTGATGGACGGCTACGCCTCCATCGGCTGCGCGCCCTGCACCCGCCGGGTCCTCGCGGGCGAGGACGCGCGCGCCGGCCGCTGGGCCGGACGCGCCAAGACCGAGTGCGGGCTGCACGAATGACGACCACCGAGACCCAGGAGACGCACGTGACGACCGGAGCCACCGTCTGGCTCACGGGTCTGCCGAGTGCCGGCAAGACCACCATCGCGTACGAACTGGCCGGCCGGCTGCGCGCGGCGGGACACCTCGTCGAGGTGCTCGACGGCGACGAGATCCGCGAGTTCATCTCGGCGGGGCTCGGCTTCAGCCGCGAGGACCGGCACACCAATGTGCAGCGCATCGGCTTCGTCGCCGAACTGCTGGCCCGTAACGGCGTCAAGGCGCTCGTCCCGGTGATCGCGCCCTACGCCGACAGCCGCGAGGCGGTCCGCAAGCGTCACGAGGAGAACGGCACGTCGTATGTCGAGGTGCATGTGGCGACCCCGGTCGAGGTGTGCTCCGAGCGCGATGTGAAGGGCCTGTACGCCCGGCAGGCGGCGGGCGAACTGACCGGCCTGACGGGGGTCGACGACCCGTACGAGGAGCCCGAGGCGCCCGATCTGCGGATCGAGTCGCAGCACCAGAGCGTGCAGGAGTCCGCGGCGTCGGTGTACGCCCTGCTCAGCGAGAGGGGACTGGCATGACGACCGTCGCGAAGGCCGGCGAGGGCACGGGCACGCCGTACGCGCTGTCGCATCTGGACGCCCTGGAGTCCGAGGCGGTGCACATCTTCCGCGAGGTCGCGGGCGAGTTCGAACGGCCGGTGATCCTCTTCTCCGGCGGCAAGGACTCCATCGTCATGCTGCACCTCGCCCTCAAAGCCTTCACCCCCGCACCCGTGCCCTTCGCCCTCCTCCATGTGGACACCGGACACAACTTCCCCGAAGTCCTCGCCTACCGCGACCATGTGGCCGCCGCACATGGCCTGCGCCTCCATGTGGCCTCCGTACAGGACTACATCGACCGCGGTGTGCTCAAAGAGCGTCCCGACGGCACCCGCAACCCCCTGCAGACCCTCCCCCTCACCGAGACCATCCAGCAGCAGAAGTTCGACGCCGTCTTCGGCGGCGGACGCCGCGACGAGGAAAAGGCCCGCGCCAAAGAGCGCGTCTTCTCCCTGCGCGACGCCTTCTCCCAGTGGGACCCCCGCCGCCAGCGCCCCGAACTCTGGAACCTCTACAACGGCCGGCACGCACCCGGCGAACACGTCCGCGTCTTCCCCCTGTCCAACTGGACCGAACTCGACGTCTGGCAGTACATCGCCCGCGAGAACATCCGCCTGCCGCAGATCTACTACGCGCACGAACGCGAAGTCTTCCAGCGCGACGGCATGTGGCTGACGGCCGGTGAGTGGGGCGGGCCGAAGGACGGCGAGCGGGTGGAGAAACGGCAGGTCCGCTACCGCACCGTCGGCGACATGTCCTGCACCGGTGCCGTCGACTCCGACGCCGACACCATCGACAAGGTCATCGCCGAGATCGCCGCCTCCCGGCTCACCGAGCGCGGCGCCACCCGCGCCGACGACAAACTCTCCGAAGCCGCGATGGAAGACCGCAAGCGCGAGGGGTACTTCTAGGATGACCACGACGACCACCGAGGAACGTCAAGCCACCACCCTGCTGCGGTTCGCCACCGCCGGCTCCGTCGACGACGGCAAGTCCACCCTCGTCGGCCGCCTGCTGCACGACTCCAAGTCGGTCCTCGCCGACCAGCTCGAAGCCGTCGAACACGCCTCCCTCAGCCGCGGCAAGGACGCCCCCGACCTCGCCCTGCTCACCGACGGACTGCGCGCCGAACGCGAACAGGGCATCACCATCGACGTGGCGTACCGCTACTTCGCCACCCCCCGCCGCCGCTTCATCCTCGCCGACACCCCCGGCCATGTGCAGTACACCCGCAACATGGTCACCGGCGCCTCCACCGCCGAACTCACCGTCATCCTCGTCGACGCCCGCAACGGCGTCGTCGAACAGACCCGCCGCCACGCCGCGATCGCCGCCCTCCTCCGCGTCCCCCACGTCGTCCTCGCCGTCAACAAGATGGACCTCGTCGACTACCGCGAGCCCGTCTTCGCCGCGATCGCCGAGGAGTTCACCGCGTACGCGAAGGAACTGGGCGTCCCGGAGGTCACCGCCATCCCGATCTCGGCGCTGGCCGGCGACAACGTGGTGGAGCCCTCGGCCACCATGGACTGGTACGGCGGCCCCACCGTCCTGGAGCACCTGGAGACCGTCCCGGTCAGCCACGACCTGGCGCACTGCCACGCCCGGCTGCCCGTCCAGTACGTCATCCGCCCGCAGACCGCCGAGCACCCCGACTACCGCGGCTACGCCGGACAGATCGCGGCCGGCACCTTCCGCGTCGGCGACGACGTGACGATCCTGCCCGCGGGCCTGACCTCCAGGATCAGCGGCATCGACCTGCTCGGCACCCCGGTCGAGACGGCCTGGACCACCCAGTCGGTGACGATCCTGCTGGAGGACGACATCGACATCTCACGCGGCGACCTGATCGTGCCCAGCAAGGACGCCCCGGCCACCACACAGGACGTCGAGGCGACCGTCTGCCACGTCGCCGACCAGCCGCTGACCGTCGGCCACCGGGTGCTGCTCCGGCACGGCACCCGCACCGTCAAGGCGATCGTCAAGGACATCCCGTCCCGGCTCACCCTCGACGACCTCTCCCTGCACCCGCACCCGGGACAGCTCGTCGCCAACGACATCGGCCGGGTCAAGATCCGCACCGCCGAACCGCTCCCGCTCGACTCGTACGCCGACTCGCGCCGCACCGGCTCGTTCATCCTGATCGACCCGGGCGACGGCACGACCCTCACCGCCGGCATGGTCGGCGAGTCCTTCGCCGCGCCCGAGCCGGTCAAGGACGCCGACGAGGACGACGGCTGGGACTTCTGACCATGACCACGACGGACTTCTTCTCGACGTTCGCCAAGGAGGGCGGCCGTGTCGGCAGCGGCGCCCTCGGCAGCGGGCAGGGCGGAGTGGCGCGATGTGTGCGCTGACGTACGCGCACTGCCGGCGCGCCCTCACCCCCCACTCCCCTGACCGAAGACCTGCCGAACTCCCGGCCACGCCCTGAGAGACCGTGACCGCCGGGCCAACGAGAGGAACACCTCCCGTGCCTGCCAACCGCTCCTTCGCACGCCGCCGCGGGCTCGCCGTGGCCGCCGCGCTCCCCCTGCTCGCACTCGCCGCCTGCGGTTACGGCTCCGAGTCCAAGGACAGCTCGTCCGACCAGAAGGTCGCCGCGGGCGCCGAGAAGATCGACGGCCTGGACTCCGTCCGGATCGGCTACTTCGGGAACCTGACCCACGCCACCGCGCTGGTCGGCAACCAGAAGGGCTTCTTCCAGAAGGAGCTGGGGGCCACCAAGGCGCAGTACGCCACCTTCAACGCCGGGCCCTCCGAGATCGAGGCGCTGAACGCCGGTTCCCTCGACATCGGCTGGATCGGCCCCTCCCCGGCGATCAACGGCTACACCAAGTCCGACGGCAAGAGCCTGAAGATCATCGGGGGTTCGGCCTCGGGCGGGGTGAAGCTCGTGGTCGACCCGGACAAGATCACCTCCCTGAAGGACGTCAAGGGCAAGCGGATCGCCACCCCTCAGCTCGGCAACACACAGGACGTGGCGTTCCTCAACTGGATCGCGGACCAGGGCTGGAAGGTCGACGCGCAGAGCGGCAAGGGCGACGTCACGGTCGTCCGCAGCGACAACAAGGTGACCCCGGACGCGTTCAAGGCCGGCTCGATCGACGGCGCCTGGGTGCCGGAGCCGACGGCGTCGAAGCTGGTCGCCGAGGGCGGCAAGGTGCTGCTCGACGAGGCCACGCTGTGGCCGGACAAGAAGTTCGTGATCACGAACATCATCGTGTCGCAGAAGTTCCTCGCTCAGCACCCGAAGGCCGTCGAGGCGGTGCTGAAGGCGTCCGTCGAGACCAACAAGTGGATCAACGCGAACCCACAGGAGGCGAAGGCGGCGGCCAACAAGCAGCTGGAGCGGGACTCCGGCAAGGCGCTGCCGGCCGAGGTGCTGGACCCGGCGTGGAAGTCGATCCAGATCACCGACGACCCGCTGGCCGCGACGCTCGACACCGAGGCGGAGCACGCGGTCAAGGCCGGACTGCTGGACAAGCCCGACCTGGCCGGCATCTACGACCTGACGATCCTCAACAAGGTGCTCAAGGCCGCGGGTGAGAGCCCCGTCGACGCCGCCGGCCTCGGCACCAGCTGACCCGCTCCGACGAGTTCCCAGGAGGTGACGACCATGGCCACGACGTACGCCAAGGCCGCCGAGGCCGTCGAGCACGCGGCACGCCTTGAGCATGTCTCGAAGTCCTTCGCGGGGCCGGGCGGGCAGCAGCTCGTCCTGGACGACATCAGCCTCGATGTCGCGCCGGGCGAGTTCGTCACCCTCCTGGGGGCCTCCGGCTGCGGCAAGTCCACGCTGCTGAACCTGGTGGCGGGCCTGGACGAGCCCACCGCGGGTGCGATCACGACGGACGGCCGCCCGGCCCTGATGTTCCAGGAGCACGCCCTCTTCCCCTGGCTGACCGCCGGCAAGAACATCGAACTCGCCCTCAGACTGAGGGGCCTGGCCAAGGCCGAGCGCCGCACCAGGGCCGAGGAACTGCTCGAACTCGTCCGTCTGAAGGGCGCGCACGGCAAACGCGTGCACGAACTGTCCGGCGGTATGCGGCAGCGTGTGGCGCTGGCCCGCGCGCTCGCCCAGGAAAGCAAACTGCTGCTGATGGACGAGCCGTTCGCGGCGCTCGACGCCATCACCCGGGACGTGCTGCACGACGAACTGACCCGCATCTGGGCCGAGACCGGCCTGTCCGTGCTGTTCGTGACGCACAATGTGCGCGAGGCCGTACGGCTCGCCCAGCGCGTCGTCCTGCTGTCCTCCCGGCCGGGCCGGGTGGCCCGGCAGTGGACCGTCGGCATTCCGCAGCCGCGGCGCATCGAGGACGCTCCCGTGGCGGAACTGTCCGTCGAGATCACCGAAGTACTGCGTGGGGAGATCCGCCGCCATGGCCAGCACTGAGACGAAGACGGCGGACTCCGCCGAACTGCCCGGCATCGAGGCGGGCCTCGACGCGCTGGAGACCTCCACCGCGGGCCGCACACCGCTGCGCAAGACCCTCGTCGACAAGGTCGTGCCGCCGGTCACCGCGATCGCCGTGGTCCTGCTGGTGTGGCAGGGCCTGATATCCCTCGGCATCGTCGACGACCCCACCAAGCTGCCCTCCCCGACGGCGGTGTGGCACGAGATCCAGAACGCCTGGCTGCAGGGCACGCTGCTGGACTACATCTGGACCAGCGTCTCGCGGGGTCTGCTCGGCTTCTGCTTCGCGCTGCTCATCGGCACCCCGCTCGGACTGCTGGTGGCGCGGGTGCGGTTCGTGCGCGCGGCCATCGGTCCGATCCTGTCCGGGCTCCAGTCGCTGCCGTCGGTGGCGTGGGTGCCGCCGGCCGTGATCTGGCTGGGCCTGAACAACTCGATGATGTACGCGGTGATCCTGCTCGGCGCGGTCCCGTCCATCGCCAACGGGCTGGTGTCCGGCGTGGACCAGGTGCCGCCGCTGTTCCTGCGCGCGGGCCGCACGATGGGCGCGACGGGTCTGAAGGGCACCTGGCACATCACGCTGCCCGCCGCGCTCCCCGGCTATGTGGCCGGCATGAAGCAGGGCTGGGCGTTCTCCTGGCGCTCGCTGATGGCCGCCGAGATCATCGCGTCGTTCCCGGACCTCGGCGTGGGCCTCGGTCAGCTGCTGGAGAACGGCCGCAACGCCAGCGACATGGCCATGGTGTTCGAGGCCATCCTGCTCATCCTGTTCGTCGGCATCGCCATCGACCTGCTGATCTTCAGTCCGCTTGAGCGGTGGGTGCTGCGCAGCCGCGGGCTGCTGGTGAAGGGCTGAGAGGTGGCATGCGCACACCGGTCCGCCCCGCGCTCGTGGTGATCGCCCACGGCAGCCGCGATCCGCGGCATGCCGCGACCGTGCACGCCCTGGTGCGGCGGGTGCGGTCGCTCAGGCCGGGGCTGCGGGTGGCGACCGGCTTCCTGGACTTCGACGCGCCGTCCGTGCACGCGGTGCTGGAGTCCCTGGCGGCGGAGGGCGTACGGGACGTGGTGGCGCTGCCGCTGCTGCTCACCCGCGCCTTCCACGCGAAGGCGGACGTGCCCGCGGTGCTGCGGGACGCCCCGCCGCGGCTGCGGATCCGGCAGGCCGATGTGCTCGGGCCGTCGCCGCTGCTGCTCGCGGCGCTGGAGCGGCGGCTGCGGGAGGCCGGGGTCGCGCCCGGCGACAAGCCCTCGACCGGGGTCGTGCTGGCCTCGGCGGGGTCCACGGACCCGGAGGCGATCGCGGTGATCGCCTCCATCGCGCGGCAGTGGCGGCGCAGCGGATGGCGCGCCGTGCGGCCCGCGTTCGCCTCCGCCGGATCGCCCGCGGGGTTCCCGCCCACCGAGGAGGTGGTGCGGGAGCTGCGCGGGCTGGGCTGCGCACGGGTGGCTGTCGCGCCGTACGTCCTCGCGCCCGGCTTTCTGCCGGACCGGATCGCGCGGGGCGCGCGGGACGCGGACGCGGATGTTCTGGCCGAGGTGCTGGGGGCGGGGGCGGAGGTGGCCCGGGTCGTGCTGGAGCGGTACGGCTCCGCCGGGTCAGCGGGGTCCCCTGCGGGGCTTCGGCTGTCGGGGGCGGGTGCGGGTGCGGGTGCGTCGTGGCTCGGCGCGCAGTTCCCCGCGCCCCTGTAACTGTAGGGCGCGGATCTGCCGTCGGCTTCATGCCAGAACGCCGCGACGCCTCGACTGTCGAGTGCGGGTGCGTGGGGGCTTGTCGCGCAGTTCCCCGCGCCCCTATGGGCGCGGAACACCTTGGCCGTCGGGTGCGGGTGCGTCGCGGCTTGTCGCGCAGTTCCCCGCGCCCCTATGTGGCGCTGATCTCGCGGCGCTATGGGGGGTTCTCGGGGAGCAGGGTGATCTCGATCTGCTGGAGGTGTCGGGGGTCTGCTGTCAGCTGGATCTCGGTGATGCGGTCCGCCTCGTCGAAGGTGAAGGTCAGGACCAGGCGCGGGCGGGCGTGTGGGGCCATGACCAGGCCGAGGGTGCCGTCCAGCAGGGCGAGGCCGGTGAAGCGGGCGCGTGCCACGGCGGCCATCGCGCCCCGCGCGACCGGCTCGGCGCCGCGTACCGTGATCGGCTCCGGGGTGGGCACGACGAACCGGTCGGCGTGCAGCACCACGTCAGGGTCGAGCAGCGCGAACAGCGCCGCGAAGTCCCCGCCGCGGGTGGCGGCCAGGAACGCCTCGACGGCCGCCCGGCGCCGCCCCTGGTCGTCGCCGGGCCCGGGGGCGCGGCCCCGGACCCGGCGGCGGGCGCGGCTGGCGAGCTGCCGGGTCGCGGCCGGCGACTTCTCGATCACCGGGGCGATCTCGTCGAACGGCACCGCGAACAGATCGTGCAGCACGAACGCGACCCGTTCGGCCGGGCCCAGCGCGTCGAGCACCACCAGCAGGGCCACGCCGACCTCGTCGGCGAGCAGTGCCTCCCGGGCCGGGTCCGCGGCCTCCGCGTCACCCGGCGCCTGCTCGTCGGGCCGCTCGTCCGCGAGCGGTTCCTCGCGCCGGGTGCGGCGTGCCCGCAGCAGGTTCAGGCACACCCGGCTGACCGCGGTGGTGAGCCAGCCGGTCAGGTTCTCGACCTCGCCGAGGTCGGTGCGGGCCGCGCGCAGCCAGGTCTCCTGCACCGCGTCGTCCGCCTCGGCGGCCGAGCCGAGCAGCCGGCGTGCCACGGCCGTCAGATGCGGCCGGTCCTGCTCGAAACGCGCCGCCAGCCGGCCCGCTTCGCCCGTGGTCTCGTTCACCGTCCGTGCTTCCTCCCCCGTCCGGGCGGTCCGGACCGTCGAAGGATACGAAACCCGCCGTGCCGGGCGGAAGATCACATGGCGGTGGAGGAGCGGCCGACCGCCCGCTGCCGCGGGTCCCGGCCGCTCGCGGCCAGCGCCCGCTCGAACACGGGCGCGTTCTCGGGCACCGGCACCGGGTCGGCGAAGCCGTCGTACTGCCGGTAGAGGTCGCCGTGCTTCTCCACCACGTCCAGGACCAGGCGGGCGGCGCCGGCCGAGACGCGGAACTCCTGGCCGGTGGCGACCGCCACGTCCCAGCCGTGCACCGCCGTCTCCTTGATGATCATGCCGGCGAGTTCGACGGCGGGCATCTTCGCCAGGCCGAGGTCGATCTCGCCCTCCCACACCGAGGGGTCCGCCCAGGCGGCGACCGCGCGGTCCAGCTGGGCGGCGTACGCCTCGGCCCAGTCGGCGTCGGCGGTGAAGTCGCGGGCCGTCAACTCCTCGGGCAGCGGCTTGCGCAGGGCGCGGTGCTCCAGGCCGTGGGAGGTGTAGAGGACCCAGTGGTTCACGAGGGCCCGGACGGTCCAGTCGGGGCAGTGGGTGCGGTCGTCGAGCCGGTCCTCGGGCACCCCCCGCGCGACGCGGGCCGCCTCGGCGGCGCATTCGGTCAGGTACGGGTACAGGGCGTCGTACGTCATGCGGCCACGCTAGGGAGCGCCCGGCGCGGGCCTCTTGAACAAACGCGACAGCGCCACCGGCCGGCGGGGTGACCTCGGCCCGGGGTCGAGGGTTCCTCGGGCCGCGCCGGGTCACTTGGCCGCGGCGGTCAGCTCCACGAGTTTGCGGACGGTGTTCCAGTTGCGGCTGGTGGCGATCACGTCCCTGGTCCTGCGGGGCCGGGACAGGGCCTCGGCCAGCTTGGAGCGGCCGAGGCCGTCCGGCGCGTACAGGTACAGGACGCGGTCGCCGAGCCGGAACTCCTCGGGGTGGTGGGCGGCCGCGTCGATGTCCGCGTAGCGGGCCGCGTCGACGGGGGCGGAGAAGTAGGTGGCGTGCAGCTGTCTTCCTTCGAGGTCGGCGGCCGGGAACGGGCAGGCGTCGACGACCGCCTTCAGATAGGCGTGGTCGCGCACGATCACGTCCACGGCGAAGCCGAACCGCTCCCTCGACGCCCGGCCGATCTCCGCGGCCAGCGACTCCTCGTCGCCGTGGTCCGCCGCGAAGACCGCCTGACCGCTCTGCAGATAGGTCCGCACGCGGTCATGGCCCAGGTCCTCCAGGAGCCCGCGCAGCTCGGCCATCGGGAGCTTTCTGCCGCCCACGTTGATTGCGCGCAGCAGCGCCGCGTACGTCGTCATCCACACACGATAGCGACGACAGCGACGGGCGTCCGTCGTGCCCCGTGGGGGCGGGCACGACGGACGTGTCCGACATGCTTGCGCGGTCACAGAGCGGGTCCTCGGCCCGGATCGGACGCGGCGCGTTCGGCGACCCTGATCCCGCTCCGCGCGGCCCCGGACAGGTGTAGGGGACAACCGTACTCCTGGGCGATGAGCCCCCGGGGTCCCACGGAATGAGCCGGGCCGGCCGCAGTTCACCGGGCAGCACGACGAGACGCGCTCATCGCGCCCCTACCTTCGAAGCGACACGTAGCGGACGTGTGGCGGCCGGGGCCGTCACCGCACACGAGGGGGCAAGCCCGTCATGGGGAACGGAGATTCGCGGGTGCGGGGCCTGGCCGCCCGGGCCGGCGGCTGGAGCGCGCGCCACCGATGGGCTGCCGTCGGCATCTGGGTGCTGTTCGTCGTCCTGGCCACGGGACTCGGTTCGGCCGCGGGACGGGTCGACGTCGACGCGAGCGATCAGATGGGGGGCGAGACGCACACCGCGGCGCAGATCATCGACGACGCGGGCATCAAGGAGCCGGCCGGCGAGACCGTGCTGATCCAGGCCCGGGACGGCTCGGTCAAGGCCACCGACGCCGCGTTCAAGGCAGCCGTCGCCGATGTCGTCGAGGCGGTCGGGGCCACCGGCAAGGTCACCGATGTGACGTCCCCTTACGACACGGGGACGATCTCGAAGGACGGCCGCAGCGCGCTGGTGCAGTTCGACATGCGGGGCGACGCGGAGACCGCCGCCGACCGGGTCGAGCCGGTGCTGAAGGCCGTCGAGGGCGTACAGAAGGACCACGGGTCGCTGCGGATCGAGGAGATCGGCGGCGCCAGCATGAACAAGCAGTACCAGGACGCCTTCGGGTCGGACTTCCAGCAGGCCGAGTACTCCGCCGTGCCGGTCGCCCTCGGCATCCTGCTGATCGCCTTCGGCGCGCTGGTGGCCGCGCTGCTGCCGGTGGCGCTCGCACTCACCGCGATCATGGCGACGATGGGTCTGATGGGTCTCGTCAGCCACCTCCAGCCGATGAGCGACACCGCCAACTCCGTGATGCTGCTGGTCGGCTTGGCGGTCGGTGTCGACTACTGCCTGTTCTATCTGCGCCGGGAGCGCGAGGAGCGGGACGCCGGGCGGGACGCGGGCACGGCGCTCAGGATCGCCGCCGCAACCAGCGGGCGCGCGATCATCGTCTCCGGTGTCACGGTGTGCGTGGCGATGGCGGGCATGCTCTTCACCGGGATCGCCGAGTTCAAGGCGATGGGCCTGGCCTCGCTGATGGTCGTCGCGGTCGCCATGGTCGGGTCGGTGACGGTGCTGCCCGCGCTGCTGTCGCTGCTGGGCGAGCGGGTCGAGAAGGGGCGGATCCCGTTCCTGCGCCGGCGCAGCCGCGGCGTTCCCGCCGAGAGCCGGTTCTGGACCGCCGTGCTGCGCGGCGTGCTCGCCCGGCCCGTGGTGTCCGTCGTCGTCGCGGCGGGCGCGCTGCTGGCCCTCGCGGCGCCCGCGCTCGGCATGAAGACCTCGCAGCTCACGCTGGACCAGGAGTTCGGGGACGGGCTGCCCATCGTGCAGACGTACAACCGGGTCAACGAGGCGTTCCCGGGCGGCTCCGAGCCGGCCGAGGTGGTCGTCAAGGCTCGGGACATCAACGCGCCCGAGGTCAAGCAGGCGCTGGCCGACTTCAAGCGGCAGGCGGTCGACTCGGGCGCCTCGCGCGGCCCGGTGGACATCACGCTGCACGACGCGCAGAACGTCGCCCTGGTGTCCGTGCCGCTGGTCGGCGGCTCCGACATGGACAAGGCGGGCAAGAGCCTGGAGAAGCTGCGCGACGAGGTGCGGCCGGCCACGCTCGGCAAGGTCGACGGCCTCAAGGCGCCGATCACCGGACAGGTCGCCGGGTCCAAGGACTTCAACGACCAGATGGCCGGCTCCGTCGTCCCGGTCTTCGCGTTCGTGGTCGTCTTCGCCTTCCTGCTGATGCTGCTGTCGTTCCGCTCGCTGACCGTCGCCATCACGTCGATCGTGCTGAACCTGCTGTCGGTGGGCGCGGCCTACGGCATTCTCGTCGCCGTCTTCCAGCACGGCTGGGGTGCCTCGCTGGTGGGCGCGGAGGGCGTCGGCGCGATCGTCACCTGGCTGCCGCTGTTCCTGTTCGTGATCCTGTTCGGGCTGTCCATGGACTACCACGTGTTCGTGGTCTCCCGGATCCGCGAGGCACGGCTGCGCGGGCGCGGCACGAAGGAGGCGATCCAGCACGGCGTGGTCACCACGGCGGGGGTGGTCACCAGTGCCGCGGTCATCATGGTCGCCGTGTTCGCGATCTTCGGCACGCTGTCCATGCAGTCCATGAAGCAGATGGGTGTGGGCCTCGCGGCGGCGGTGCTCATCGACGCGACCGTGATCCGCGGTGTGCTGCTGCCGTCCGTGATGGCGCTGCTGGGCGAGCGGAACTGGTACCTGCCGAAGTGGCTGCACCGGCTGCCCGACCTCACCCACGACGAGTCCCCGGAGCCACCGGCCCCGACACACCGCGCCGAGGGCGAACCCGTACGGGTCTGACCCCACCCCGCCCCCTCCACGAGGGCCCGCCGTTCCCCCCGGGGGAGCAGCGGGCCCTCCCCCGCCCCGTCGCCGAAGCCGCCGTCCCGGGTCGCGGAAATCCATGCGGCGTCCCGCTGGGGTGCCGGGGCCGGCCCCGGAGCGAGAACCCGCGGTCCCCCATCAGGGCCCGCGTGAGCCGTACGGGCCGGTCTTGCGCCCGAGGCGAGGCGCCGCGGCCCCCGGCCCGCGCCGAAGCGGGACCACCGCGGGCTCCCGCCAGTCAGCGCCGCCATGGCCGCCGCGGCGCCCGCCTTCGCCGTCGCGGACGACCGACGGCGACCCCCGCACCCCGTGGCCGGACCGCCACCGACCCCGCACCCGGTCAGCCGCACCGCCATCTGCGCCGCGCGTATTCTTCGCACCGGCACCGGATCGCCCACGCGCGCCCCGGCAGCGACCCGGCAGGGACCCGGCGTCCGCCGTGCACCGTCCGCCGGAGCGCCACCGACCCCGCACCCGGTCAGCCGTACCGGCATCTGCGCCGCGCGTGTTCTTCGGACCGGCACCGGATCGCGCACGCGCGCCCCGGCAGGGACCCGGCAGCGACCCGGCAGGGACTCTGCGTCCGCCGTGCAGCGTCCGGAGCCCGTGTCGGGACGCGGTCGAGGTGGGCGGGGGCAGATGTCACCGGCGGTGGGTGGGGAGTTCGGCCTCGATGAGGTCGGCCGCTCGTGGGGTGCCGCCCTCCTGGGCCATGTCGGACTGGATGCGCTTGAGCCGCCTGGCCACCTCCGGGTCGTCGACCAGGGCGAGGGCCGTGGCCCGCAGCGTCGCGGCGTCCGCCTGCTCGGTGTCCAGGCGCCGGGCCACCCCCAGCCCCTGGAGCACATCGGCGTTGCCGAACTGGTCCACGGCCTGCGGTACGGCGATCATCGGCGTGGCCGTGGCCAGTCCCTCCTGGCTGCCGCCCGCGCCGGCGTGCGTGACGAACAGGTCGGCCCGCCTCAGGATCGCCAGCTGCGGAACCCAGCTGCGCACCTCCACGTTCGCCGGTACGACCCCCAGCTCGCCGGGATCGACATGCCGGCCAATCTGGAGCACCAGGTGCCAGCCGGGCAGGTCCCCGAACGCGGCGACGCACTCACGGTAGAACGCGGGCTGCTTGGTGAACGCCGAGCCGAGCGAGACCAGCGCCACCTTCTCGGCGCCGGCCGGCCGCTGCCAGTCGCCCTCGGCGCAGCGGTCGCCCTGGCAGGCGCCGACGAACGTGTGGACGCGCTCGTCGACCCGGTCGGCATGCGGCTGGAGCGCCTTCGGGATCAGGACGACGGAGCGTGCGGGGCGGCCGACGAAGGGATCGGGGTGCTGGGTGATCCCGTTCTGCGCGAGCCAGGACTCGAAGCGGGCGTAGTAGGCCCGGCCGCGCTCGGTCCTGCGCGGCTCGGCCCACAGCGGCTCCATGACCTCCTCCTCGTAGCCGTCCCAGGCGACCAGGTTCGGTGAGAGGGAGATCGCGGGCACGCCCCACCGGTGGGCGAGGACCCTGGCCGGGTAGGAGGCGATGTCGTGCAGGACGAGGTCGGGTACGCCGTGCCCGCCGTGCTCGTACGCCTCGATCAGCTGGGGCAGCGCCTGGATCGCGTCGTTCAGGAACGGCTCCACGTTGTCCAGCAGGGTGCTCCCCCAGGCTTCGGGGTCGGCGTTCGGGCCGGGCAGCGTGGAGGTGTAGCGCACCGGCAGGGCCCCGGTCGCGGCCACCTTCTCGGCGAAGACCGGCGGGATCGCATAGGTCACCCGGTGCCCCCGCGCGACGAGTTCGCCGATCACCTCCAGGCTGGGGTTCACATGGCCGTGGGCGGCGATGGAGAACATGGCGATATGCGCGGGAGTGGTCATTCCGCGAGGCTAAACAAGACGATACGTCTCGTGCAACGAGGTTTCCGCCGCCCTGCTCCGCCACCGATGCCCAGCGGGGCACCGGCGGTGGCGCGGGGCAGCTCGATGCCGCTGATACAAGACACCGCACCTCACGCGGGACGCCCGTACGTGCCGCGAGCCAGGGCGCCCCGCGCCACCGGGCCTTCGGCAGCATGCCGGCGCGGCCGGACACCCGTCCGAGGGGGCCGGCCCACCGCCCGCGAAACCGCCCCGCGTGCGCGGGCCGCCCCGAGGCGGCGCCGCGCCGAGACATACGCCCCCGAGCCCGGGGCTCGCGGGAGCACGGGCCCGCGACCTGCGGCCCTGCGTCCCCGCCGGCCTGCGGTCCGTGGCCCTGTGGCGCGGGTCAGCGTTGGTAGCGGGAGAGGATCAGGTTTCCGTCGTGTTCCAGACGGTGGCGGAGTTCGGCCAGGTCGATGGCTCCGCTGTAGTACTCCTGGAGGGCCGGGGTGGCGACCTTGTCCTTCCATTCCGGGTAGCCGCGCACGGACTGGGCGGGTGCCGGGCTGAGGTGAGCGGCCAGAGCAGCCCCGACCGCCCAGCCGTCCTCGGCGGTGTGCAGCGCCGGGTCCCGCAGGGCCCGGGTGCCGGTGGGCAGCATCCAGTCGCCGAGGGCCAGCCGCACCATGTTCCGGGGCCGCAGCAGGAAGTCGACGAACGCGGCGGCCTCCTTCTTGTGCGGGCTGTCCTCGGCGATGGACAGGGTCTGCGGGCTGACCCCCTGGGTGAGCCCGTCGGCGCCGGCCGGTGCGGGCAGCACCTGCCACTCGAAGCCCTCAGGCGCCTGCTGCGCGACCTGCTGCCGGTAGGAGAAGCCCAGCGGGACCATCGCGTACCGCCCGCCGAAGAAGCCGGGCAGCGTGTCCGAGCCGCCGCTGCCCAGCGTCGATCCGGGCGCGCTGCGGTCGGCGACCTGGTCGCGGACCGTGCGCGGCACCACCGCGTCGCCCGCTGCGAACCGCACCGTCACCCGGCCGTCCGCGCCCCGGTGGAAGAGCCTGCCGCCCGCGGACAGGGACAGGTTGAGCGTGGCGGAGACGGGCTCCTTGAGCGGCCAGGCCACCCCGTACGTGCCCTCTCCGCTCAGCCGCGCGGTCACCCGCCGGAACTCGGCCCAGCTCCAGGGGCGTTCGGGCGTCGGTATGCGCACGCCTGACGCCCGCAGCCAGGCCGCGTTCGCGATCAGCACCCGTGGCTCCTGAAGGAACGGCACGCCATAGACGCCGTCCCCGAACGTGGTGGTCCGCCAGCTCCGTTGCGGGATGTCCGAGGTGAGCCGGTCGGACAGCAGGCCGGTGAGGTCGGCGAGATGGCCGCCGTAGGCGAAGTCCGCGAGGTCGTCGGAGGCGTCGTGGACGATGTCCGGGGCCTCGCCGCCCTCGAAGGCGGTGAGCAGCTGGTCGTGGACGCTGTCCCAGCTTCCCTGGACGTACTCGACCTGGACACCGGGGTGCGTGGTGTTCCACTCCCGTACCAGTTCCCTGGTGGCGGCCACGGACTCCTGTTGCCAGGCCAGGGACTGGAACCGCAGCCGGATCGGGCCGGTGCCGTCCCCTCCGGCAAAGGAGCAGCCCGCGAGGAGCAGCAGGAGTGCGCCGAGCAGCGTCGCCGTCCGGGTCCGCATCAGCTCTTCACCGCCCCGGCGAGCATGCCGCTCGTGATCCGCCGCTGGATGAGGGCGAACACCAGAAGGGACGGCAGGGTCGCGAGGGACGCGGCGGCGGCCAGCGGCCCCAGGTCCGCTACGCCCTCCGCGCCGACGAAGTGGGTGAGGACGACGGGCAGGGTCTGTTTCTCCGGTGTCTTCAGCAGCACCAGCGCGAAGAAGAACTCGTTCCATGCGGTGACGAACGCGAACAGCGCCGTCGCCACGATCCCCGGCGCCAGCAGCGGCGCGGTCACCGACACCAGGGTCCGCAGCCGCCCGGCCCCGTCGACCGCCGCGGCCTCCTCCAGTTCGGCCGGCACCGCCCGCACATAGCCGGTGAGCATCCACAGGGCGAACGGCAGCGCCCACACCACGTAGACCAGGATCAGCCCGGCCAGGGAGTCGATCAGCCGCAGGCTCTTCAGCACCAGGAACAGCGGGATGACGACCAGGACGAACGGGAACGCCTGGCTGACCACCACCCATCCGGTGGCCGCCCGGGACAGCGCCGTGCGGCGGCGGGCGACCACGTACGCCATCGGCGTCCCGATCAGTACGGCGATCAGCGCGGCCCCGAGCGCGGCGAGCAGGGAGTTGAGTGCGGCGTGCAGCAGCGGCTGCTCGTCGAGGGCCTGCCGGAAGTTGGCCAGGGTGGGGTCCCTCGGGATCCAGGTGGGGTGCGCGCTGCCCAGCTCCCGTGGCGACTTGAACGCGGTGGAGACCAGCCACAGGAACGGCAGGGCGAGGAAGGCGAGATAGCCGAGCAGCGCCGCGTACTGCCCGAGCCGCGCACCGGTACGGGTCCTCATGCCTCGTCACCTCCCCGCAGCCGGCCCGCAAGGAAGACGGCAAGGAGCACCGAGATCACCGCGACCATCACGCATCCCATCGCCGCCGCGTAGCCGAACTGCCCGTAGCGGAAGGCTTCTTCGTAGGCGAACAGCATGGGCAGCCGGGTGCGTCCGCCGGGGCCGCCGTTGGTCAGCACATAGACCAGGGCGAAGGAGTTGAAGTTCCAGATGAGGTTGAGGGCGGTGATGGCCAGGGCGACCGGTCTGAGGGCGGGCCAGGTGACCGTGCGGAACCGGCGCCAGGCGCCCGCGCCGTCCACGGCCGCCGCCTCGTGCAGTTCGCGCGGGGTGTTCTGCAGCCCGGCGAGCAGGGCGACCGTGGTCTGCGGCAGGCCGGCCCAGACCCCGACGACGACCACCGCGGGCAGGGCGGTGCCGAGCCCGCCGAGCCAGTCCCGGCCGTCGCCGAGGCCCAGGTCGCGCAGGGTCTCGTTGAGGACGCCGGCGTCCGGGTTGTAGACGAGCCGCCACATCAGGCCGACGACGACCTCCGGCATGGCCCAGGGGACGATGGCCAGCGCGCGGGCCAGCCAGCGCAGCCGCAGGTCCTGGTCGAGCAGCAGGGCCAGGCCCAGCGCGAGCAGGAACTGCGCGGCGGTCACCGCGACGGCCCACACGAGGCCGATCCGGAACGACTCCCAGAACAGGGTGTCCTGGAGCAGGTCCCGGAAGTTGAGCCCGCCGATCCACCGCGTGGGCGCGGTGCGGCCGGACTGGGCGTCGGTGAACGCCAGCAGGACGCCGTACAGCAGCGGTCCCACGCTCAGCACGAGGATGGGGATCAGGGCGGGCAGCACCAGGAACCAGGCGCCGTGCCCCGCGGCCCGCCGCGCGGACCGCGCCGTCGGTCGCCCTCTCGCCTCGGTCAGCACTGCCACGGCGTCTCCCCCCTCTGCGCGGCCCGTGCGGGCCCCGTCATGGTCGTGATGGCTGCGGGCCTCGTCAAGGCATCGCGCACGGGCCGCGACCTGTACGGATGCGAGACTGGCCGACGGGCGGCGCCACCGGGCGACGCCCCTGGCACCGACACGGAGGCGGACGATGGACGAGGCACGCGCACGGGACGTACTGGCCACGGCAGGGGTGCTGCCGGAGCCGGCCCGGGGCGCGCGGCTGCTCGCCCTGGGCGAGAACGCGGTGTTCGCCGCCGGTGATCTGGTGGTCAAGGTGGGCCGGGACTCCGGCCTGCTGGAGCGGGCGCGGCGCGAGCTGCGGATCGCCGGATGGCTGGCCGAGGAGGGCGTTTTGGCGGTGCGCGCGGCCGACCCCGAGGCCCGGCTGGTGGACGGGCACCCGGTCACCGTGTGGCACCGGCTGCCCGCGGCCCTGCGCCCGGCCGAACCGCACGACCTGGCCGAGGTGTTGCGGCTGGTGCACGCCCTGCCCGCCGCTCCCTTCGAGCTGCCGCCGCGCGAGCTGCTGGCCGGTGTGGAGCGCTGGCTGCGGTTCGCGGGCGACACGATCGACCCGGCGGACGCGGCGTATCTGCGCGCACGACGCGACGGTTTCGCGGCGGCCGCCGCACAGGTGACCCCCCGGTTGCCGCCGGGCCCCATCCACGGTGACGCGCTCCCCCGTAATGTGCACATCGGCCCGGAGGGTCCGGTCCTGGTCGACCTGGAGACCTTCTCCGCCGACCTGCGCGAGCACGACCTGGTGGTCATGGCCCTCTCCCACGACCGCTACGGCCTGCCCGCCGCCGCCTACGACTCCTTCACCGAGACGTACGGCTGGGACGTGCGCGACTGGGAGGGCTGCTCGGTGCTGCGCGGGGCCCGGGAGACGGCCAGCTGTGCCTGGGTCGCCCAGCACGCCCCGGCCAACCCCAAGGCGCTGGCCGAGTTCCGCCGCCGGGTGGCGTCGCTGCGCGACGGCGACGAAACGGTGCGCTGGCACTCCTTCTGAGCCGCCGCCGACCGGGCTTCAGCTGGCTTCGCCCCGGCCGCGGCCGGCGCGGGTGTCAGTGGACGTAGGGCACGACCGGCCAGGCGGGCTCGACCGTCGCGGCGGGGTTCGAGGTGCGGCGCAGGTATCTCTGGAGCGAGGCCGCCTGTTCGGCCGCCGCACGGACCTGGAGGTCATGCAGCTCCGTCGGGGCCAGCGTGCCTATGACCGCGTGTCTGGCGCCCATGGAGCGCGCCGCGCGGGCCGCGGCCACCGCGTCCGCGACCGCGTTGTGCGCGTCGTCGAGCGGCACCCCGTAGTGCTCGCACAGCGCACGGAGATTGCGTGACCCCTTCCGGTAACGGTCCACGTGCTTGTCCAGGACCAGGGGGTCGATGACGGGCGACGCCCCTGCCCGCAGCCGGGCCGCGGGCGGCCGAATGCCGTGGCGCCGGCATTCGCGGTCCAGGAGCGAGAGGTCGTACCGCGCGTTCATCACCACCAGCGGGGTTCCCGAGTTGAGCACGTCGGCCACCGTCGAGGTGATCTCCTCGATCGCGGGAGCCGCCGACACTCCGTGTCTGCGGGCGTGTTCCGTGGAGATGCCGTGGATGGCGGACGCCTGGTGCGGGATGGTGATGCCCGGGTCGAGCAGCCAGGTGCGGGGCTCGGGCGGGCGTCCGTCCGCGTCCACGGCCACGACCGCGGCGGTGACGATCCGGTCGGTCTCGATGTCGGTCCCCGTGGTCTCCAGGTCGAAGGCGATGAGCGGTCCGCTGATCCAGCTCATCGCGGGACCCCGCTCACCGCCGCGGCCCGGAGGGTCCGGTGCCCTGCCGAAGCGCGCGGACGCAAGGCCGCGTTGACGGCGACGACGGCTGTGACAGGTGTGACGGTGTGCCGCTCGCGCGGTTTTCTCCCGGTCGTCTCCAGATCGGAGCCGATCAGCGGCTCCCGGTGCCGGCCCATGGGCGGTCCCCCTTCCTGATGGTGCGTTCCCCCAGTGGTTCTCACGATCGCATGCGCCACTGACAATCCGAGGACCGCGTTCCGCTTGTGCACGGGGACGGTTCAGGACACCGGGCGCGAATCCGCCCAAGCCAGCTCGAACTCCTCGCGATAGGTCGGAAAGAGCCCGGCCTCGACCACGTCGTCCGGCTTGACCAGGCGGCTGCCGCCGCGCAGCACCAGCACCGGCGACTCCATCCCCCGCGCCCCGCGCAGATAGGACTGCACCACCGCGACGCCGTCCGCGCCGTCGCCGTCCACGAGATAGGCCGTGAAGCGCGGCGTCTCGTCGTACACCTGGATCTCGAAGGCGCCCGGGTCGCGCAGCCGGGACCGCACCCGGCGCATGTGCAGGATGTTCATCTCCACCGACCGGCTCAGCTCGCCCCGTTTCATGCCCAGTTCGCGCTCCCGCCGCTTGACCGCGCTGGAGGCCGGGTTCAGGAAGAGCAGCCGGACCCGCCCGCCGGACTCGGCCATCCGCACCAGGCGCCGCCCGGAGAAGTTCTGCACGAGCAGGTTGAGGCCGATCCCGATGGCGTCCAGGCGGCGGGCGCCGCCGAAGATGTCCTCGGCGGGGAACTGGCGCAGCAGCCGCACCCGGTCGGGGTGCACGGCGACCACGTCCGCGTACCGGTCGCCGACCAGGTCCTCCACCGCGTCGACGGGCAGCCGCCGCGCCGAGGGCATGTCACCGCCCGTGCCGAGCATCTCCAGCAGCCGGGCGGAGGCCCGTTCGGCCTGGCCGAGGACGGCCTCGGACAGCGCGCGGTTGCGCGAGACGACGTTGCGGGTGACCTCCAGCTCGTCCAGCGCGAGTTCGACGTCACGGCGCTCGTCGAAGTAGGGCTCGAAGCACGGCCAGTGCTGGACCATCAGCTCGCGCAGCTGCGGCAGGGTGAGGAAACTGAGCACGTTGTCGTCGGCCGGGTCGAGCAGATAGCCCTTGCGGCGGCTGACCTCGCGCACGGCGACCGCGCGCTGCACCCACTCCTGCCCGGCGGGACCGGCCGCCGCGACCACCCAGTCGTCGCCGTGGACCGGTTCGTAGACGGGCCGCAGGACGGCGGCCACGACCGCGCGCAGCCGCTGTTCGACCAGGTTCAGCCAGATGTAGGCCCGGCCGGCCCGCTGGGCCCGGGTGCGCACCTCAAGCCAGGCGTCGGCGTCCCAGTCCAGCTCCGGTCCGATGGAGCCCGCCGCGTCCATCGGCCGGGCCAGGGACACCGCGCCGGGCGGGACGTCTGTGGAGTTCCCCTCGTGACTCTCGTCACCAGGGGGCAGCTCCAGCCCTCCCGAGCCCACCCGTGCACCGCCTTCCGCTTCCCCCGGGCATCCCCGTCCCAACGATCAAGGAAGGGTACTCCGGGAGCGGTCGGCGGTGCAGCCGGATGGACAGGGTCGTTGCTCAACTGCGAGGCTGCCAGTGTCCGTTCTGCCAGGAGAGCTGGTCGGGGGTGAGCGGATTCATGGCGGTGACGTCCCGGGGCGCGAGGGAGAACCCCTGCCAGTGGACGGGCATGGGCTGCTGGTCCTCGTCCCGCGCTATGTGGTGGAAGCCCACGTTCATCCAGACCACGGGGTGGGTGAGGGTCTGGCCGTTGACCCACTTGTCGACGGACTTGCCCGCTCCGGCGGGGCAGTTGCCGGTGTTGTTGCTGGCGAACTGCTCGCACTTGTTGTACTGGGTGAAGTAGACGTCGTGCCGGGTGTAGCTGCGCCCGGGGTACCTGGTCGTGGCCCCGGGGACGATCTCGTACGAACGCGCGTGCCCGTCCTTGTTCTTGCCGGTGGCGCTGACCACCCGCCACCAGCGGTAGGTCTTGTGGTCCCCGGCGAGTTCCTTGGTGACCTGGGTGCGGGTGGTCTTCGCGGTCGGGGCCTCCTGGCCGCGGGCCGGGGCGGTGACGGTCGAGTCGTACTGCTCGATCTTCGTCTTGGACGAGCCGTCGAGGCCGAAGTCCAGCCGCCAGAAGACGTTGTGGCTGTGGCTGGTGGCGTATGCCTTGGCGCCCTTGCCGATCGGCCAGCCGCGGCCGTCGCCCGCGTCGTAGTCCTCGTAGGAGAGGCTGCCGGTCGCGCCGACGTTCATGGTGATCGTGCCGTCGTCCTGGAAGCGCCACTCGGAGATGTACTCGTACCAGCCGACCTGGTTGACGGTGTAGACCAGCAGGTCCTTGCCCTGGGCCTGGTAGACCTTGGTCGCGCTGTCGCCCTGCATCCGGTAGGCGTGGCCGCGGGTGCGGGTGGTGGTGCACAGGCCCTTGACGTCCGGGTGCCGCGGGTCCCAGGCGTCCGGCACCTTGACGGTCTTGATGGTGCCGCCGGGGCATTCGCCCGGCGCCAGGTTCATCAGGCCCTGCGCGAAGCCGAAGCCGGTCAGGTCGTCGTACTCGACGCTGCCGTCGTCGTAGGGGACGTGGATCTGTCCCAGCCGGGCGCTGTTCAGCACCTTGATCGGCTTGGTCTCGCCCTTGGGCTGGTAGGAGACGTCGTCGAGGACCAGCCCGGCCTTGCTGTCGTAGCGCCAGCACATCCGCCAGGTGGTGCCGCCGGCGAGTTTCTGCTCGATGCGGTAGGCGGCGCTGCACTCGGCCGCGGCCGGCGCCGCGGCGCGCGGCTGGGCGGCGGCCGGGCCCGTGCCGGTGGTGGCGCCGGCGGCCAGCGCGGCCACGGACAGTCCGACGGCCGCCCGTGTGCGGGCACGGCTGATTCTGTTCACACGCATGAAGGAATGACTCCCTTGCAGGAAAGTGCGGGAGGTACCGGGATTCAGGAGGTACCGGGATTCACGGAGGCGTCCGAAGCGCCGGGCGGGCCGCGGCTCAGCCGCGGTCGAGCGCGGCGACCTTGCGCGCGCTCAGGTCGACCACCAGGTGACGGGCGTCGATCCAGGGCCCGTTGACGACCTTCGGGAACAGCCGTACGCAGCGGTGCTCGCCGCACCGGTCCAGGGCCGCGGGCTGGGCACCCGGCGCGGCACGGTAGACCGCCCCGTTGAGCAGCAGCTGGTCCGGGGAGGTGAGGTCCCGGCCGGTGGCGTCGCGGTAGTCGGCGCGCAGGCCCGCGCCCAGCGGGTCGGCGATCAGCAGCCGGGCCGCCTCGGCGTTCTCGGCACGGCTCAGCGGCGGCTGGACGCCGTGCTGGACGCCGGTGCGCACCACCTTCCCGGCGTCCAGGTCGACAGTCCTGGTGACGAGGGTGTCGTCCCGGTAGTCGTAGTACGTCACGTCCGCGCGGCGCGGCGCGGCCGGGTCGTCGGCCTCGTCGGCGTCCGGGTCGGCGAGGTCGACGGTGAGGCGCTGCGGGCCGCGCTCGCCCTCGACGTCCTGCGCGGCGCCGAAGTGCTGCCGGTCCAGGGCGATCCGTTCGACCCGGGCGATCTCGTCGTCGGTGAGCGGGTCGCCTCCCCTGCCCCGCGCGCCCTGCGCGGGCGCCTGCTCGACCACGCCCGGCGCGACCGCCCCGTCCTGCCCGGGCGCGGTCTGCCCGGGCGCGGCCTGCCCCGTGGTCCGGTCGCCGGCCGCGCCGTTCCCCGTCCCCTGGGCTCCCGCCGTGCCCGGCAGGGTGATCCCGATCATCACGGCGGTCGCCGCCACGGCTATGGCCGCGCCGGCCACCACCTTGCCCAGATGTCTGTGCACTGTCTCGCGCACTTCTTCCCCCAACTCCCCCTGTGGTCATGGGAGTACATGTCTGCCCCACTGGTTTCGCACACGGCGTCACATGCGTCGCTCATGTGCCTTGGTCGCCCGGTAAGAGGGGGCCAAGTGGCGGCGGGTTCCCTCACTTTGTGCCGCGACTCGGGGCCAAGGCGGCCCCGGCGGCACGGCACACCTGCGAGAGTCGTATCCATGCAGGTCTGGCCTGGAGAGGCATATCCGCTCGGCGCCACCTACGACGGCGCCGGGACCAATTTCGCGGTCTTCACCGAGGCCGCGGACCGAGTGGAGCTGTGTCTGCTGCACGACGACGGCTCGGAGACGGCGGTGGAACTGCGCGAGCGCGACGCGTTCGTGCGGCACGCGTATCTGCCCGGCGTGATGCCGGGGAAGCGGTACGGGTTCCGGGTGCACGGACCGTACGACCCGGGGCGCGGGCTGCGCTGCAACTCGGCGAAGCTGCTGCTCGACCCGTACGCCAAGGCGGTCAGCGGCAGCGTCGACTGGGGCGAGGAGGTCTACGGCTACCACTTCGGCGCGCCGGACGAGCGCAACGACCTGGACTCGGCACCGCACACCATGACGTCCGTGGTGGTCAACCCGTACTTCGACTGGGGCGACGACCGCAGGCCGCGCACCGAGTACCACCACACGGTGATCTACGAGGCCCATGTCAAGGGCCTGACCATACGGCACCCGGCGCTGCCCGAGGAACTGCGCGGCACCTACGCGGGGCTCGCGCACCCGGCGGTGATCGACCATCTGACGGGGCTCGGGGTGACGGCCCTTGAGCTGATGCCGGTGCACCAGTTCGTCGACGACCACCGCCTGGCCGACCTGGGCCTGAGCAACTACTGGGGCTACAACACGATCGGCTTCTTCGCCCCGCACAACGCGTACGCCTCCTGGGGCGACCGGGGACAGCAGGTCCTGGAGTTCAAGTCGGCGGTCCGCGCGCTGCACGAGGCCGGGATCGAGGTCGTCCTCGACGTGGTCTACAACCACACGGCGGAGGGCGATCACCTGGGTCCGACGCTGTCCTTCCGGGGCATCGACAACCCGAGCTACTACCGTCTCGCCGAGGACCCGCGCTACTACACGGACACCACCGGCACCGGGAACTCGCTGCTCATGCGGTCCCCGCACGTCCTTCAGATGATCATGGACTCGCTGCGGTACTGGGTCACCGAGATGCACGTGGACGGCTTCCGGTTCGATCTCGCGGCCACCCTGGCGCGCCAGTTCCACGAGGTGGACCGGCTGTCGTCGTTCTTCGACCTGGTCCAGCAGGACCCGGTGGTCTCCCAGGTGAAGCTGATCGCCGAGCCGTGGGACGTGGGCGAGGGCGGCTACCAGGTGGGCAACTTCCCGCCGCTGTGGACCGAGTGGAACGGCAAGTACCGCGACACCGTGCGGGACCTGTGGCGGGGCGAGCCGCGCGCGCTCGCCGAGTTCGCCTCCCGGCTGACCGGGTCGTCCGACCTGTACCAGGACGACGGACGGCGCCCGCTCGCCTCGATCAACTTCGTGACCTGCCACGACGGTTTCACGCTGCGCGACCTGGTGTCGTACGAGCACAAGCACAACGAGGCCAACGGCGAGGACAACCGGGACGGCGAGAGCCACAACCGGTCCTGGAACTGCGGGGTGGAGGGCGAGAGCGACGACCCGGGCGTGCGGGAACTGCGGGCCCGCCAGATGCGCAACTTCACGGCCACCCTGATGCTGTCCCAGGGCGTGCCGATGATCAGCCACGGCGACGAGTTCGCGCGCACGCAGCGCGGCAACAACAACGCCTACTGCCAGGACAACGACCTGTCCTGGGTGCACTGGCCCGAGGACGGCCACGAACTGCTCGACTTCATGCGGACGATGGTGTGGCTGCGCAAGGACCACCCGGTCTTCCGCAGGCGCCGCTTCTTCCACGGCCGGCCGGTCGAGGGCACCCACGACGACCTGTCCGACATCGCCTGGTTCACCCCCGAGGGCCGCGAGATGACCCAGAAGGACTGGGACTTCGCACAGGCTTCGGCGCTGACGGTGTTCCTCAACGGCAACGCGATCTCCGAGCCGGGCCCGCGCGGGGAGCGCATCGCCGACGACTCCTTCCTGCTGATGTTCAACGCCTCACCGCGCACCCTGGACTTCGTGGTGCCGGTCGATCACGGCCGGCAGTGGCAGATCATCGTCGACACCTCCCACCCGGACGGCGTACCGCCGCAGCCCGGCCCGAAGGTGGCCGCGGGCGCCCGCCTCACCCTCCCGGACCGCAGCCTCACGGTGCTGCAACGCCCGGCCTGACCGGGCACCGACCGCGCGCGGGTGCGTGCGGACGCCCCGCCCGACCTGGCGCCGCAGGCCGAAGGCTCCACGCGCGCGTGGGTGCGGGTTGGGGGGCCGTGACACGAAAAGGGGTGGGACGGGTACATAGGTCTGCATGACGGATGTCCGCACGGCAGACGAGCGTCCCGGGCCGGTGGTGCCCACGGCCACCTACCGGCTCCAGGTGCAGCCCGATTTCCCGTTCGCGGCGGCCGAGACCGCCGTGCCCCATCTGGCCTCGCTCGGCGTGTCGCACCTGCATCTGTCCCCCGTCCTTGAGGCCGTGCCGGGCTCCACGCACGGCTACGACGTGGTGGACCACGCGCGCGTACGGGACGAGCTGGGCGGTGAGCGGGGCCTGCGGGCACTCGCGCGCACCGCGCGGGAGCACGGGCTCGGGCTCGTGGTGGACATCGTGCCCAACCACATGGCGATGGCCCCGCGGCACAACCGCGCCCTGTGGGAGGTGCTGCGCAAAGGCCCCAAGTCGCCGTACGCGCGCTGGTTCGACATCGACTGGGAGGCGCAGGGCGGACAGCTGCTGCTGCCGGTCCTCGGCGGTCCGCTGGGCGCTGAGGCCGAGCACCTGGTGGTCGACGGCGACGTGCTGCGCTACCACGACCACGCCTTCCCGCTGCGCGAGGGCACGGAAGACCTGCCGCTGCCGCTGCTGCTGGACGCCCAGTGGTACCGGCCGGTGTGGTGGCGGCTGGCCCGTACGGAACTCAACTACCGGCGCTTCTTCAGCATCTCCGAACTCATCGGCGTACGAGTGGAGGACCCGGAGGTGTTCGCGGCCACCCATGCGAAGATCCTCCAGCTGCTGCGCGAGGGCGTGGTCGACGGGCTGCGCGTCGACCACCCCGACGGCCTCGCCGACCCCGACGGCTATCTGCGGCGGCTGCACGAGGCGACCGGCGGGCACTGGACCGTCGTCGAGAAGATCCTGGCCGACGGGGAGCGCCTGCCCGCCGCCTGGCCCGTCGCCGGCACCACCGGCTACGACGCCCTCCGGCACATCGACGGCGTGTTCACGGACCCGGCGGGCGCGCGGGAACTGCTCGGCCACTACCGGCGCCTCGCGGCGCCGCACGCGGACCGGGGCGGCGACTGGGAGGCCACGGTGCGGCGGGCCGCCCACCAGGTGCTCACCCATGAGCTGGCCGCCGAGGCGGACCGGCTGACCCGGGTGGTGAGCCGGCTGTGCGCCGCCTCGCCGGACCCCGCCCTGCGCGACCGCGCGCCCTGGGCGCTGCGCACCGCGCTGCGGGAGCTGCTGGTCCGGCTGCGGGTGTACCGGCCGTACGCCTGCGAAGACGCGGCCCGCGTGATCACCGAGGATGCCGCCGCCGAGGCCCGGCGGGCCTTCGCCGTGCCCGAGGAGGGCGAGGCGGTGGACGTCGTACGCGGTCTGCTGCTGGGGCCGGACGGGGACGGCACGCCCGGTGCAGGACCGGCCCTCGCGGAGTTCCGGACGCGGTTCGCGCAGACCGCGTCGGCGCTGCGCGCCAAGTCCGTGGAGGACACCGCGTTCTACCGGTACGTGCCGCTGCTGTCCGCGACCGAGGTCGGCGGCGACCCGGGCAGCCCGGCCGTGTCCCCGCAGGACTTCCACGCGCACTGCGCGCGCGTGCAGCGCGACTGGCCGGGCACCGGGACCGTGCTGTCGACCCACGACACCAAGCGCAGCGCCGACGTGCGCGCCGCGCTGGCCGTGCTCACCGAGTGCCCCTCGCGCTGGGCGGACGTCCTCGCCGAAGTGAGTCGCGACGGCGCGGTCGCGCCGGACGCGCAGCTCGCCTGGGCGACCTGGCAGACGGTGTTCGGGCTGGGCCCGGCGGACCCGGAGCGGGTCGTGCGGGCCCTGCTGAAGCACGCGCGCGAGGCGGGCCTGCACACGAGCTGGACGGAGCGGGAGACGGCGTACGAGGAGGCGGTCACGGAGTTCGTCGCGGCCGGGCCGTGCGGGCCGCCCGGCGAGCGCGTGGCCGCCTTCCGGGACGCGCTGGCGGCGCACGTACGGGCCAACGTCCTCGGCGCCGCCCTGGTCCATCTGACGATGCCCGGGGTGCCGGACCTGTACCAGGGCACGCAGGACGAGTACCGGGCGCTGGTGGACCCGGACAACCGGCGACCGGTGCGGTTCCCGCCCGAGGCGGCCGACGGATCCGGGACGGCCGACGGATCCGGGGCGACCGGCGGATCCGAGGCAGTCGGCGGGTCCGGGGCAGTCGGCGGGTCGGGGGTGGCGCCGGAGCCGGGGCGGTCCGGGGAGAAGGCCGCGGTGACGGCGGCGGCGCTGCGGCTGCGCGCACGTCGGCCGGACGTCTTCGGGGCGGCCGGGACGTACGCGCCGCTGACCGCGGAGGGCCCGGCCGCGGCGCACTGTCTGGCGTTCGCGCGGTCCGGGGAGGTGGTGACCGCGGTGACGCGGCTGTCGCTGCGGCTCGCGGAGGCGGGCGGCTGGCGCGACACGCGGCTCGCGCTCCCGCCGGGCCGCTGGGTGGACGTACTGGACCCGGAGCGCACGTTCGAGCACCACGCGCGCGTGACCGAACTGTTCGCCCCCCGCCCGGTGGCCCTGCTGGAGCGAGCCGCGGCGACGGGCTGACCCGAGCGCCGACAACGGGAAGACACGGGTGCTCCCAGTCGGCCGGGCAGCCTCGCCTCGGGGTCGGCCCCTCGGCGCGGGCCCCGTGCGGTGGTCCTGTGCGACACGGCGAGCGGCGCGTTCAGTGCCAGGCGGCGCGTTCGGCAGGGGGCGCGTTCAGGGCCAGGCGTTCCACGGGGCAGCGCGTTCAGGGCGGGCGGCCGGGTGGTGCGGCCCGTCGGGTGGGGCACGCCTGGTGCGGCAGCCGCGCCGGCGGTGGCGACCGCGGACTCGGTGGCTCCGCAGCGCCCTGCTTGACAGTTGCTTCCCGGCGTGCGGCACTGGGGATGGCGAAGTCAGGCGGACAAGTCGGGGGTGGGTCTGCTGCCGGAGCTGCATTACCCCAGCGTTTCCGAACTCACCGCGGTCGCACGGACGTTGGCCAGGGAGCGGCCCGGCCTGTGCGCGCTGCGACAGGTGGGTGTCTCCAGCGCGGGCAGACCCCTGCACCTGCTGTCCGTGGGGCATGCCCGACGTGCCGTCCTGGTGGTGGCGGGTGCCCACGCCAACGAGCCGACCGGTGGCTCCACCCTCCTCGCCCTCGCCGAACGGGTGCTGCACGAGCGGGAGTTGCGGTCCACCACCTCCTGGCACTTCCTGCTGTGCGCGGACCCCGACGGGGCCAGTCTGCATGTGGCGCCCGCGCCGCGCAGCCTGCTCGACTACCACCTCGGCTTCTACCGCCCCGCCGGGCCCGAGCAGCCGGAGTGGTCGCCCGCGGCGCTGCCGCCGGACCGGCTGCCGCCCGAGACCCGGACCCTGACCGGGGTGATCGACGAGTTGCGGCCCTACCTCCAGGTGACGTTGCACGGCACCGATCTGGGCGGCAGCTGGGTGCAGTTGACCAGGGACGTACCCGGGCTCGCCGAGCCGTTCGCGAAGTCGGCCGCGGAGTTGCGCATACCGGTGGAGACGGGCGCCTCGGACGCGGCCGGGTGGCCCGCCTCGGGACCCGGGGTGCGGGTGATGCCGGGACCGGACTCCGGTGCCGCGTACCCGAGCATGCCGGACGACGCGCGGCGCAGCACCTGGTACCACGCGCACCGGTACGGCGGTCTGACGGCCGTGGTGGAGGTGCCGATGTGGGCGAGCGACCTGGTGGACGACCCGGCGCCGCATCCCGCCCCGGCGGCGGCGATACGCCGGCTGGCGCACCGGTTGCGGCGGGACGCGCTCCAGGTGGAGCGGGTGCTGGCCGAGGCGCTGCCGCGGCTGGACGGCGCCGGGGGTCCGCTGCTGCGGTCCGCCCGGTGGGCGCTGGAGCTGATCCCGGGGCTGGCCGCGGACTGGATCGACACACCGCCGGTCGACACGACGATGGCGTACGTCGGGAGCGTCGACGCGTTCGGGCGGCGGCTGCCGCTGCGGGCCGCGGCCATGCTGCTGCGGGTGCTCCGGGCCGCCGACGACCGTGCCGCGCCCGGCCTTGAACAGCTCGTCGCGGTCTGGTGCGACGCCTTCGCGAAACGTTTCCGCGCTCGCTGGGTGCCCCTGGAGCACCAGGTGGAACACCAGTCGCGCACGGTGCTGGCCGCGGCCCACCACGCACGCGACCGGGACGTGTGAAGCCGGGGGCGTGTGAAGCCGGGGCATGTGAAGCCCAAGGCGAGTGAAGTTCAGGACGTCTGGAGCCGGGGCATGTGAAGCCCAGGGCGAGTGAAGCTCAGGACGTCCGGAGCCCGGGGCGCCCGCCCCCGCCCGGGCCCCGTTCAGCCCGACGTGAGCCGGAAGGCCACCCGGCCGAATGAGACCTGGTCGCCCGCGCGGACCACGACGGCGCCGAGCACCCGGCGCCCGTTCACGCTCGTACCGTTGGTCGAGCCGAGATCCCTGAGCACCCACATGCCGCCCTGCCGGCTGAGTTCGGCGTGCACCCGGGAGACCGTCTCATGGTTCAGCCGCAGCCCGTTGGCCGGATCACGGCCGATGCGCAGCGGGTGGCCGGCCGCCGGGTGGGGCAGCAGCAGCTTGGGCAGCCGCTCCGCGTGCCAGGCCCTGCGCAGCCGTACCGTGAACCCGGAGACCGCTTCGACGGCGCCGAGGACGCCGCGGGTGAGGCGACCCTCCCGGGGCAGGTCGGCGGTGAGCACGGCGAGTTCTTCGGGCCGCCGCGCGGCGAGCGCCAGTCCCATGCGGCGCACGAACGTGTCGTGCGACAGCCGGCCCGCGACGACACCGTCGCGGAGCACCTTCAACGCCTTGTCGCGCTCGGCGTCGGACAGCCGCGCAGGATACGTGTGGTGCTCGAAGGACGACGTCACGCTGGTGATTGTCGGGCAGTGAACCCCGGGTGTCCAGGAGACCCCGGTGAGGGGAAAGTGCCCGCCACGCGCGCGTACTTCGGGCGACATGCGCCTGGAAAAGCCAAGATTCAAAAGCGGATGCACCCCGCCCACGGCACCATGGACGGGCTACATCACGGTGAGCAGACGAAGGGGAACCGTCCGTGCAGTTCGAGGTGTGGGCACCGCTGGCAGACCGGGTGACGCTCCATGTGGAGGGCGCAACGCGCGCGTTGGAACGCGATCCGGACCGGGCGGGGTGGTGGTCGGTCCAGGCGGCGGCGGACGACGGCGCGCGGTACGGGTACGCGCTGGACGACGGCCCGGTGCTGCCCGACCCCCGCTCCCGCCGCCAGCCGGAGGGACCGGACGGGCCGAGCGCCGTCGTGGACCACGCGCGGTACCCGTGGCGAGCCCCGTGGGCGGGCCGCGCGCTGCCGGGCGCCGTGCTGTACGAGCTGCACGTGGGGACGTACACCCCGGAGGGCACCCTGGACGCGGCGGCCGGGCGGCTCGGACATCTGGCGGAACTGGGCGTGAGCCACGTGGAGTTGATGCCGCTGTGCCCCTTCCCCGGGCGGCACGGCTGGGGTTACGAGGGCGTGTCGCCGTGGGCGGTGCACGAGCCGTACGGCGGCCCCGAGGCACTGAAACGGTTCGTCGACCGGGCGCATGAACTCGGGCTCGGCGTGGTCCTGGACGTCGTGCACAACCACCTGGGCCCGGCCGGCAACCATCTCCCCGCGTTCGGTCCGTACTTCACCGAGACCCATCACACCCCCTGGGGCGCGGCCGTGAACCTCGACGCTCCCGGCTCCGACGAGGTGCGCCGCTATCTGGTGGGCAGCGCGCTGGCCTGGCTGCGCGACTACCGGATCGACGGGCTGCGGCTGGACGCGGTGCACGCGCTGCGGGACACGCGCGCGCTGCACTTCCTGGAGGAGCTGTCCGCGGCCGTGGACGGCCTCGCCGCCGAGCTGGGCCGGCCGCTGTTCCTGATCGCCGAGTCCGACCGCAACGACCCGCGGCTCATCACCCCGCGCGCGGAGCACGGGCTCGGCGTGCACGCGCAGTGGAACGACGACTTCCACCACGCCCTGCACACCGCGCTGACCGGCGAGTCCCAGGGCTACTACGCCGACTTCGCGCGGGCCCCGTTCGCCGCCCTCGCCAAGACCCTGACGGGTGGCTTCTTCCACGACGGCACGTATGCGAGCTTCCGGGGCCGGCACCACGGCCGGCCACTGGACCGCACCCGCGTGGCCGGGCACCGGCTGCTCGGCTACGCCCAGACCCATGACCAGGTCGGCAACCGGGCCCAGGGCGACCGGCTGTCGGCCGCCCTCCCCGCGGGCCTGCTGGCCTGCGCGGCCACGCTGACGCTGACCGCGCCGTTCACGCCGATGCTGTTCATGGGCGAGGAGTGGGCAGCGGGCACGCCGTGGCAGTTCTTCACCGACCACACCGATCCCGCGCTGGCGGAGTCGGTACGGCGGGGCAGGCGACGGGAGTTCGCGGCGCACGGCTGGGCCGAGGACGAGGTGCCCGACCCGCAGGACCCGGCGACCCGCGAGCGTTCCTGCCTGGACTGGTCGGAACCGGAACGCGAGCCCCACGCGCGCGTGCTGGCCTGGTACCGCCGGCTCATCGCGCTGCGCCGGGACCAGCCGGACCTCACCGATCCCGACCTCGCCGACACCAAGGTGGCGTACGACGAGGAGGCACGCTGGCTCGCCTTCCGCCGCGGTGACGTCCGGGTCGCCGTGAACCTCGGGCCCGGCCCCGCGGCGATCCCGCTGGGCACCCGCGGCGCCCAGGTACTGGCCGCCTGGACCCCGACCCGGCCCCCAGGCCCGGACGGCATCCTGCACCTTGCCGCCCAGTCCTGCGCCGTACTGACCCAGGGCTGACACACCACGCCGCGGGGCACCGGGCCCACCCCCGCTTGCGCGAGGGCGGCCCGATCGTCCGCGAGTACGGCGGGTACGACAGCGTCACGCAGCGTGAGGATCCATGGTGATCCAGCCGGACGGCGAGCGCGTACTCGCTGCGCGGGTCCACCGTCGCAGCGTCGGTGGACCGGGGCATCGCGCCCCGGGGCAGTGCGGGTCGGCTCGCCGGGAAGGGCTCGATCCGCGCACGGAGGTCTCGGCCGACAACCGCCGTGCGCGCGGGGCCGACCGTCAGCGCACGCCGGACTCGCGGAGCGGGAGACGACGATCCCGTCGTCGCGGTGCAAGGCCCCCACGACCAGGCCACCATCGGGACAGCGCCGACTACCGGGCTGCGGGCATGGTGCCATCGCGCCAGTCGTTCACCCGCTTCCGGATGCCGGCGACCATGGGGAGCGCGTCAACCGCCTCGGGCTCGAACCAGCGGACATCGGTGGATTCCTCGGACACGGCCAACTGCCCGGCCACGGGCCGAGCCAGGAAGCAGACGGAGAACTCCTGCCGGACCTCGCCGTCATCGTAGGCGAAGACGTGACGGGGGTTGGTGTAGGTCCCGACGATGCCGGTGATCTCGACGTCAAGCCCGGTTTCCTCGCGGGTCTCCCGAATCGCGCAGTCCGGTAGCGACTCACCGATGTCCATGGCGCCACCGGGAAGTGCCCACATGCCGTTGTCGCGCCGACGGTGGAGCAGAATGCGCCCGGAGCCGTCGACGACGACGGCGGAAGCAGCCGGAACCAAGCTGTTCGCGGCCGGGGCGTTCGGGTCGTCCTCGTAGTCGCGCCTACTCATGCCCCTCCTCCTCCCATACCGGGGTGCCCCGCTTCCACAGTTCCTCGGCGTGCGCGGCAAAGCGATCGAACATGCCGTCGTCCTGATGACGGCGCAGATGCAGCGTAGGAGCATCGTGGCCGACGCTGTGCGTCAGCAATGGCGTGACGATCATGTCGTCATCGAAGCGGAACACGGACAGGTACGCGTGCCCGTCGCTGAACCGTGCAGCGATGCCCGGTTGGCTTCTGATCTTGTCCAACTCGGCCAGTGTCACGCGGATACGCGTCGAGAGCGTAAGCGCAACGGCTTCGTCTTGCTCGCGGGACCGCGTGAGATCACTGTCGGGGTCACCGAGCAGAAACCGAATTCGACACCCCTGAGCGGCCTTGCGTCGCAACGCAGCGCCGAACCGGGCCTGTTCGAGCCACAGGAAGTAGTTGGTGTAACCGGCGAAGGTCAGCTCTCGCCCGGCTTTGGCGATCAACGACCGCCATAGGGAAGCTGGGCAGTTTGACCGGTACGGATAGACGGAAACGACCTCACGGTCGGGACCGACCTTGATCGCCTTCTTTGTGGCGGCCGGCCACAGCATCACCTCGTCCTCCCCGAGTGCCTCGCAGACAGCCCACCGATGGCGGGCACGGGGTACCCGCCCGCTCTCTGTGATCCATCGGCCGACCGTCTTGATGTCGACGCCGCACTTTTCGGCTAATTGACGGTCTGTCATTCGCGCCTGAAGCATGGCACGACGCAGCGCTTCGTTCACAAGTACCCCTGGGACGTTAGGCACGCTTCTCACGGTAGACGTACTCCGTACCTAACGTTCATGGAACGAAGTAGGAACGCGCCGCCGGAGAAGGAAGTGTGGTGAGTCACCGGCAGACCCACGCGACCGTGGGGACGGTCCGGGGGCGTGGCCACCGACCGGTAAGGGGTTGATGTGGACGGCGGGAGCCCCCGGCCCGGATCAACTGGCCCCGTCATGCCGTGCGGTGTGCCGGGCCCTCGTTCTTGCTTCGACATAGGAAGGTTCTCGATCGTGTTGCCTCCGGCACCGCCAGGCATCGTCCCGTACATCGCTGGATGGAGTGAGGAAAGGCTGCTGTCGTGTCCGATCACCCGCCGCCGCATGGTCCCGGGAATCGCGTACGTGGATGAGACGCCGTACGACCGGGACAGTTTCGGCGTGCTCTGGGCCCGGTACGCCCTGCGGCCGAAGCGGCGCCGTGGCAGCCCGCAGCTGCGGAACGTCCATCCGTACCGGCAGCGTCGGGCGATGCTGAACATGATGTGCCAGGTCTGCTCCCGCATGCCGCCGGACCCGCACGGCCCGCACCTGTTTCTCCTGCGGGACAGCGTCGGCCCGATCCGGGAGGGAGAGCGGACGACGAGCCCGCCGGTGTGCGTGCCGTGCGCCGGGATCTCCATCCAGCTCTGCCACGCCCTGCGCGGTGGGCGCTTCGTGGCGGCATGGGCGAGACGCGTGCCCGCGTGGGGAGTCGTCGGCCCCCTTCACCATCCCGTGACGCTCCAGCCCATCCCCGAATGCCACATGGAGCAGGTGAAGTACGGCTCGGAGTGGTCTCCCTGGGTCCGGGCCGCCCGCACCATGGTGGAACTCCATGACGTGACACCGGCGGACCTCGACCGCGAGTTCGCCGCCCTCGGCCACGACCGCCTGGAGGAGGAGTTCGCCCGCGTCGCGCAGCTCACAGCCGTGTGAACACTCCGCCGCGGGACGCGGGTCCGCCCGTCTGTGCGGCGGCCGGGCGGCCAGGAGTGCGCCACCGCGTACCGGGCGGCCTTCTACCGGTCGGTCTGTGGCACGCGGACGACCGCGAGCCCGCCGTCCAGGTCTACGGTCGTCCGGTTCGGCGGCGCGCCGTCCTCCTCGTCGTCCCGCATGACCAGGGACGACTGCCGCTCCTTGAGCTCGTTCTGCTTCCCCGGCGAGAAGCTGGCGTGGAGCTGTTCGAAACCGGTCGCCGAGATCTGGCCCTGCCGGACGCTGTTCCGCCACGGCAGCAGGCCGGCCCGCCCGGCACGCAGCAGCAGCTGATCCACGAAGGCCACGACGGTCAGCAGGATGACCAGTCCGGGCAAGGTCATGAAGACGGCGAATTCCATGACCCGAGGATCGTCGCCGAGAGGCCGTACCGCAAGGCGTTCGGCGTGTCCGACCACGACGCGTGAACGGCGACGCGGCTGAGCAGGTCCAGTGAACCGACGGCATGTCGCGGCATGTCCAGCGAAGCGCTCAGCCGGGCTCGTTCGGTTTGTCGGGTCTGAACTCGGTGACCCGTTCCAGCAGGATCGCCTCCCAGGCCCGCCGCAGCTGGGTCCGCAGCAGCGGCAGGGGGCTCACGTCACGGCCGTCGAGGCGGTCCGCGAGGCGCAGCACGGTGTCGCACCGGGCGAGCCACAGTCCGCGCAGGCAGGGCCGGGCGCCGTAGGCGGCCAGGGTGGCGGCGCGCACGGCCGCGCCGGAGCCGACGGCGATCGCGAGCCCTGCGATGTCCTCCGCGGGGTCGCCGACGACCGTGTCGGTCCAGTCGAGGACACCGCGCACCCGCCCGTCGTCGCTCACCACCAGGTGCTCGCCCTTGAGGTCGTGGTGGACGAGGACGGCGGTGCCGGACTGTGCGGTGAGCTGCGCCGCGCCGGCCCGGGTGAGCTGCCGCAGCAGCACGGGATCGAACTCGTCGGCCGCGCCGAGGCGTTCGGCGGCGGGCACCGCCATCCGGCGCAGCGCTTCCAGCGAGCGCGGCGCGGCGCGCGGCACACCGAGGTTCTGGGCCTGCCGCACAGGCACCTCGCGCAGGCCGGCGAGCAGCCCGGCGAGGTCGGCCTCGCCGAGGGCGGACACGTCGCGGTCCTCCGCGAAGCCGCCGGGCAGTCGGGTGTCGAGGGTGTACGTCAGTCCCGGCGCCCACTCGCCGTGCGCCACGCTGACCGGGACGCCGACCGGCAGGTGCGGGCGTACGAGGTCGCGCACGCGCAGCTCGCGCCGCTGCCGGGCGGAGGCGTCCCGGTCGGGGGCGAGCCGCAGCACATAGCCACTGCCGACCCACCACGTGGCGTGCTCGCCGCCCTCGGCGACGGGCCGCACCTCGGGCCCGGCGGCGTCGGCCGCGCCCTCCTGGACGAGCGCGCGGATCAGCCGGCGGACGGTGTCCGTGCTGGGGGTCGGTGCCTGGGTCATGATCGCGCCGTTGTCGTCCGGGTCTCGTCGTGTCGTCGAGGGGATCTCTCTCCTGCTCGCGGGGGCGGTGCCCTCACTCCACTATGACCATCTCGCGGGTGGTGTCGTTGAGCCGGCGCCCGCCGTCCGCGGTCACGGTGACGATGTCCTCGATGCGCACGCCGAACCGGCCGGGCAGGTAGATGCCGGGTTCCACGGAGAAGCACATGCCGGGCACGAGGGGCTGCTCCTCGCCCTCGATCATGTACGGCGGCTCGTGCGTGGTGACGCCGATGCCGTGCCCGGTGCGGTGGATGAAGTACTCGCCGTACCCGGCGTCCTCGATCACCGCGCGGGCCGCGCGGTCGATCTCCTGGCAGGCGACGCCGGGCCGCACCGCGCGAAAGCCCGCCTCCTGGGCGGCGCGCACGATGTCGTGGACCGCGCGTTCCTCGTCGGTGGGCTCCCCCACGTGGACCGTGCGCGTGGTGTCGGAGCCGTAGCCGTCCTTCAGGCCGCCGAAGTCGAGGACGACCATGTCGCCGCGGCGGATGACGCGGTCGCCGACCTCGTGGTGCGGGTCGGCGCCGTTCGGTCCCGAGCCGACGATGGTGAAGTCGACCTGGGAGTGCCCGAAACGCCGCAGCAGGTCGGCGAGGTCGCGGCCCACCTCGGACTCGCGGCGGCCGGCGAAGGGTGCCGTGCGGATCTCCTCGAACGCCGCGTCGGCCGCCGCTCCCGCCGCCGCCAGCAGCTCCAGCTCCGCGGCGTCCTTGACGGCGCGGAGCATCGGCAGGGCGTCGGTGAGGGCGGCGTAGGAGGCGCCGGGCAGCGTCTTCTGCAGGCCGAGCAGGTGCATCGCCCAGGCGTTGTCGCTGACGCCGAACCGGCCGCTCGGGGCGAGCAGGTCACCGGCCACGGCATAGGGGTCCACGCCGTCCCTCCAGTCGCGCAGGGTCAGCGCGGGCGCGCCGGCCGCCCGCCGGGCGTCCGGGGCCTCCAGGGCGGGCACGACGAGCACCGGGTCGCGGCCCTGGGCCAGCACCAGCAGGGTGAGCCGTTCCGTGACGGCGGTGGGCGCGTAGCCGGTGAGCCACACCAGGTCGGGGCCCGGCGCCACCAGCAGTCCGGCGAGTCCCGCGTCGGCCGCGGAGCGCGCCGCGCGTTCCATGCGGGCCCGGTAGTCGTCGGCGGTGAAGGGAGCGGGCTGGCTACCGGACATCGGGGCCTCCGGGGACACGTGCGCGGGCAGGGTGGACAACCACGGGAAGCATCCTGCCCGGACCCGGAGGGCGACGCGAGCCGTTACCGGCTCGCGTCGCGGTGACGGCGGTGTCCCGGCGGCGGTCGGCACACCGCTGCCGCAGACCCGCCGCTCACGGGGGTCAGGTGACGACACCGGGTACGGCGGTCATCTGCTGGTAGCCGCCGCTGTGGTGGCGCACGCCGAGGGTGACCTGCTCCCCCGGGCGGGCGCGGGAGACGGCCCGGGCGAGGTCGGCGGCCGTGCCGATGCGGCTCTGCCCGAACTGGAGGATCACGTCGCCGCGTGCCAGGCCCGCCACGTGGCCGGGGCCTGGGTCGTGGACGGCGATGATCTGCGCGCCCGCCTGCTCGGCGTCCACGGCCTCGACCCCGAGGGTCGCGCCGGCCGGTGCGCTGGACCCCGGGGCGGTGGCGGGGGTGGCCGGGGTCGACGACGCGTGCGGGTGCGGGTGCGGCGCCTGCCGCTGGAGCTGGGCCAGCTTGCCGGTGCCGACCGCGGTGGCGCCGACCGCGCCGAGTCCGACGCCGGACAGCACCAGCACCGTGCCGGCGAACAGTCCGAACAGCATGGCTCTGAGCCGCCTGCCGCGTCGTCGCGCGGCGTGCGGGCGCGGGCCTGAACCGGGCCTGGGTCGGGCCGGCCGCTGCTGACCGGGCACTGACGTGGTACGCAACGCAGTCTGTTCCATGGATCGCCTCCGGCAGATGCTCTACCCGGCGGGCCCGGACCCGACGAGCCACGAACGAGTGAGACTGCCGGAGTGGCGAGCGCGGAAGGGCCGCGAGGGCCGGTCCGTGCCGGACAGCCGGCGTGTCAGGGCCGCGGCGGCTCCGCGGGGCGTGCCCCTCTACGCCACCGGAGCTGTTCGGCGGCTGCGCGCGCCGCCGCCGCGCACGCGCGGGACCGTGCGCGCCGGGCGGTGGCGGGCCTCAGCCGACGGGCAGCGCGGGGGCCGGTGGCCGATCGGGCAGGAAGCGGTGGGCGCGGCGGGCCAGATAGCCGGACTTGTACCGGTCGACCGCGCGGTGCCAGTTCAGGATGCCGGCCAGCCAGTTCCGCAGGTCGGCCACGTATCCGTCGAGCGCCCGGCCGGCCTCGTCCGAGAGGCCGAAGTCCGCCCGCACGACGGGGAGTTCGTTCGCCACGACATGCTGGAACTGCGCCATGCGCTGGGTCATCAGATCGTGTACGACGCCCAGCGCGGCCGGGTAGTCGACGCCGAAGAAGTCCTGCACGACGAGGACGGCGTTGTGGATCTCGCCCTCGTACTCGATCTCCTTCTGGTACGAGAAGACGTCGTTGAGGAGGCACGCGTAGTCGACGGCGGCGTTCTCCATCGAGCGGACCGGGCCGCTGCGGTAGACCTCCGGCGGAATCGCCGGGCCCTGGCCCATCCGGCACAGGCTGAGGGTGAGGTCGGCTCCGAAGGTGGCCCGCCGCATCTCCAAATAGTCGACCGGGTCGGGGATGCGGTTCTGCGCCTGGTTGGCGAGTTCCCACAGCCAGCTCTCGGTCATCACGTCGACGGACGCCTTCACGGCGCGCCGCTGTTCGGCGGTCATGCCGGCCGTCGTGCGCGCCCACAGGTCGATCAGGCCGCGCTCCAGTCCGTTCACCGGGGCGGGGGCCTGCGCGCCGTCCAGGGGCATGCACGCCGACAGCCGCGCCGTGGTGACCCGGGCGGCGGCCAGGTCCCGGCGGTGGCCGAACAGCAGCGGGTAGTAGTCGTCGCCGTAGGTTCCCCAGGCCAGCCAGGCGGAGCCGAGGTCAAGGGCCTCGGGGGTGGCGTCCGGGTCGAGTCCCGCGGCGCACAGCGCGAGGTCGTAGGCGGCGAGCCGGTCCTCGTCCCAGACGCCCTCGGCCAGCATGCCCATGCGGTGCGTCCAGTCGGTGAGCCGGCCGCGGGCGGCGTCGAGGTGGGGGCTCAGCTCCACCTGGAAGGGCATGTGGAAGTCGGGCAGCAGGGACGGGCCGACCTTCTGGAACGGCGTGTGGGAGTAGGCGCGCAGCCGTTCGGCCGCGGCGGACGCGAGCAGCGCGCCGATGTCCGCCGCCGCGCCGAGGCCGGGGCCGGCCGACACCTGCCACGGGGAGCGGGCGGCGGCGCCCTCGTTCATGTAGCGGCTGGAGCGCAGGTGCCATTCGTGGCCGCCGGACTGCCAGTCCTGCAAGCCCTTGGTGTAGGCCGCCACCGCCGCCACCTGGTCCGGGGTGAGGCCCTTGTCCAGGGCGAGCGCGGGCACTTCGGTGAGCGCGGTGTGCTCGAACTGGTGCAGGCGGGAGGTGAGGATGTCGTTGACGGTGTCGGCGGCCTCCTGTGTGGTGCACCCGAAGAAGGTCTCCAGGACGAGCACGCCGTTGCTGTTCTCGCCCTCGTCCTCCACCTCGCGCTGGTAGGAGAACAGGTCGTTGCGCAGGTGTACGGCGTCGGCGAAGGTCTCCATGAGCACCCGCAGCGGCCGTGAGCCCGCTGCGACGGCGGGTACTTCCGCGGTCGCGTACTCGACGAGCCCCGCCGACCAGGGGGCGCCGCCCACCTTGCGGCGCATCTCGATGTACTCGACGGGGTTGGCGATCCGCCCCTCGTTGATGTTGGACAGCTCCCACAGGGACTCGTTGAGCAGGTGCTCGGTGGCGACGGCGAACCGTGCGCGCCAGCCGGCCGACATCGACGGCACCGTGCGCGCCCACAGGTCGGCGAGGCCCGCCTCGACGGGGTTCTCCGGCTCCGGCACCGGGGCCGTCGCGTCGAGCGGCATGAACAGTGGCAGCCGGTCGAGGTGGGCCTTGCCCGCGGCGCGGTCCTGGCTGCGCTTGTACTTCTCCAGGAAGTGGTCGTCGAAGAAGAACACCCACACGTACCAGTCGGTGATCAGCGAGAGGGCCGGGGCGTCGCAGTCGGGGTGCGTGTAGGCGCACAGCAGACCGTAGTCGTGCGCCTCCAGGTCGGCCTGGTCCCAGACCCCGGAGCCCTCCAGCATGCCCATCTCGCGCGCCCACGCGGTCGAGTGGGCACGGGCCTCGTCGACATGCGGGTTCAGCCGCGCGGGGTACGGCATGTAGAAGTGCGGGAGTTCGAAGGGCTGCGTCATGGCCGGGCCCTACCCGCGCCCTCCACCCCCCATCCACCCCCCGACACATGAACACACCATCGCGTGAACCCCACCCGAACACCGGGACTTTCACCGTACGGAGCTGTCCGCGCGGAGTTGCCGGTGCACGCCGGCGTGGTCCGGCCGCTCAAGGACGCGACGGCCAACTCGTCGTACGCCGACGGGCGCTCGCCCGGGAACGGGCCCGCATCCTGCTCACCGGCGCGCTGCGAGCGGCCCGGGACGGGGACGGCACGGTCGCCGTGGTCACCCGCCGGCGACGAGTACGCGCTGCTCGGCCTCGCGGTCCTGAGGGGCGTACCGACGGGCGACCGCCGACTGCTGCTGCGCCGGAGTCGCGCGTCAGTCCGACCGCGGCGACTGGGGTCCGGTCCACCCGGCCGGCAGTCGCCTGGGCCAACCGCACGAGTGGAGCGGCCGACCCCAGCGGTTCTGGCCCAGGTGGCGGAGTTTTCATACGGCCGTGAGCTGTGCGACGCGGGCGAACTCCTCCTCCAGGCGGTCGTGGCCGAGGGCTGCGAACTCGCGGTCGAGGTCCGCCGGTGTCACTCCGCGGAGTTCCACCATGGTGCGGGCGGCCCGGACCCAGGGAGACCACTCCGAGCCGTACTTCACCTGCTCCATGTGGCATTCGGGGATGGGCTGGAGCGTCACGGGATGGTGAAGGGGGCCGACGACTCCCCAAGCGGGCACGCGTCTCGCCCATGCCGCCACGAACCGCCCACCCCGCAGGGCACGGCAGAGCTGGATGGAGATCCCGGCGCACGGCACGCACACCGGCGGGCTCGTCGTCCGCTCTCCCTCCCGGATCGGGCCGACGCTGTCCCGCAGGAGAAACAGATGCGGGCCGTGCGGGTCCGGCGGCATGCGGGAGCAGACCTGGCACATCATGTTCAGCATCGCCCGACGCTGCCGGTACGGATGGACGTTCCGCAGCTGCGGGCTGCCCCGGCGCCGCTTCGGCCGCAGGGCGTACCGGGCCCAGAGCACGCCGAAACTGTCCCGGTCGTACGGGGTTTCATCCGCGTACCCGATTCCCGGGACTATGCGGCGGCGAGTGATCGGACACGTCAGCAGCCTTTCCTCACTCCAACCGGCGATGTACGGGACAACACCTGGCGGTGCCGGAGGCAACACAATCGAGAACCTTCCTGTGCAGAGACGAGGGTGAAGTGACCGGAGCCGGTCGACGAGGTCAGCGGCCGGTACCGGCCAGGAGAGCGCCCATGAGGACGGCGAGGACCAGGGCGTAGAGGAACTGGCCCCACGGACTGTCCGGCCTCATATGCATCGGCGCCGCTCCCCCCGAGCCGCCGCGCCCGAAGCGAGGACCCCGACCGCGGGAGGCATGTCAGCCACCCGCACAAGATCCACCCAAGCCTGCACCGGCATGACGTGGCTCGTGTCGGTACCGCCACTCGTACGGCCCCGTCGGCGATGCGCCGGGAGGGCCGTACGCGCCGCAGAAGCGCGCGGGTAACCGGACGGTGTTGGAGGCCAACTCGGCGACGACCAGCTCAGCCACCGCTCGGCCTCCGCGTTGAGTGCTGGCGCTGTCTCAGCTGACACCGTCGTGTGGTGAGGGTGCAGAACGGAGCCCATGTGTCGCGGCCTCCCAATAGGCTCGTTTCAGGGACACCAACGACCTTAGAAAGTCGGCTCGTGACCCTGAAGTGACTGCGAGTACGGGTGGTTTCTTGCAAACCGCCGGGATTGGGATTCCCATGCGGCCAAGCGCTCGGCAAACCCTGACCGCCAGTACGGCAAAGGGCCAGCGGCCACGAACCGGCCTCCTCAGCGGCTACGTCCTGCGGGTAATCCGCGAGCAGCACGGATACACGCAGGACGAGGCCGCCGAACATCTCAAGGTCTCCCCAGACACGATCGCCGGGTGGGAGACGGGACGGCGAGCCTTGACGGCCGTACCCGTGGCGCAGATGCTCGGCTTACGCCAAAGGCTGATGCAGATGGGCACTTCTCCCGCCCTGCTCCAGGCGCTGGAACGCGCTCTGGAGGCGGACGTCCTTCTCGCGTCCGCCCTGGACGGAGACGCGCCCGTCGAGGACGCCGCCCTTGGCTCGATGGTGATGCAGCGCGAACTCGCCGAGGTTCTGGCATGGCCGCTCAACGGCGTACCGCCGCGCACCGTACGCGATCTTCCTCCACGGCCTCGGCCGCGCCGCGGACCGGCACCGTCCGGCCCGGCACTGACCGCCGCCGAGCGCCGAACCTTCTTCGAGCAGATGCGCCGCACAGCGGAACAAGCCCGTGGGCCGGAACAGTTCCTGCTGCGGCGACAGTCCCTCTACCTGTCCAGCTACGACCAGGCGACCGACACCGCTGACTGGCTCGCCCACCAACAGCGAACCGAACGGCCGGGCGACTGGCTCACCGCCTGGCTCAACAACCGAAGCGTCGCCGCCGTCGCAGCCCGCCAGGGCGACCGCGACCGCATGGCCTACTTCATCGACACCGCCCTCCAGGACGACGACGCCGGCGAGTCAGCAAACCTCGCGTACTGGGCGTACTGGGTCGGCGAGACGAACGTGCCGCAGTTGTCGGACGACTTCATCGCGGACGGCTCCCTCGGACCGTGGCCCGGATACCGGCTCCTCGCTCACCTCGTCGAGGGCATCGCACCCGAGCATGGCTACGTGGACCTCAACATCCACAGCGTGTGGTCGCTGCTCCAGGTCCGCCCCAACCTGCTGCGATCAGGAGCAGCGGCCCGCGCCCTACGCGATCGTCTCCCGATCATGTTGGATAGCGGTGGACTTCCACCGCGCGGACGGCGGGAGTTGGAGAGCATCCGGTACGCGATCCGCCTCGCCGAGGCGTGAGAGGAGCCCGACGGTGTCCGATGAACTGACCGCGGTGGCGCGCTTCCTGTACGAGGCGGGGACGCTCAAGAACACCAAGCGCAGCGGCTGGTGGATGGCCGGAGTCAAGGACCCGGAGTCGGTCGCGGATCATTCCTGGCGCACGGCCCTGATCGCAACCGTCATCGCGAAGCTCGAAGGCGCCGACCCCGCCCGCGCCGCGTTCCTCGCCGTCTGGCACGACACCGGCGAGACCCGCACCGGCGACGTCAACCACCTCGGCAAGAAGTACACCGCGGGCGAAGCCGACCCCGAGACGATCGCCGCCGACCAAGTCGCCGGCATGCCCGCAGCCCTCGCCGACGCGGTCAAGGAACTGGTTGCCGAGTACGAGGCCAAGGAGTCCGCGGAGGCGCGGTGCGCGCGGGACGCGGACAAACTGGAGTGCATGATCCAGGGCATCGAGTACCGCGACCAGGGCTATGCCAACGCTCAGAGGTGGATCGACAACAGCCGCGGCCGGATCGTCACCAAGAGCGGCCAGTCGCTCGCCGACGCGGTGCTGGAGACGGGCACCCTGGACTGGCTCCGGGCCGCTCTCGGCGAGAACAAGAGCTGACGCCAGGCGGTCGTAGCCCCGTGTCCCACGCCTCCGCCGCCGGAGGTCGCGCGCACCCAACCGCCGTGCCCGAGCCGGGACCCGCTCCCGGGCCTCGGGCACCTCTCGTGTTCCATGGCCAGTCACGTAGAACCCTCAGAAGCGATCCCTCCGGTGCTGAACCCGCCGCCCTCGCACCGCAACAACGGGATCCTCGTCTCCGCGCTGCGGGTCCGGCATGCGCTGATGGCCAGTCCCGCGCGCAGGGCAGTCGTCGCCCGAGGTCTCCGCGCGGGATCGAGTCCTTCCTGGCGAGCCGACCCGTACTGCCCCGGAAGTAGAGTCCGCGCCATGCACCCGGTCGCTCGTTCCAGCGACCGCCTCGTCCTCCGCGAACTCACCATCAAAGACGTGAACATGGTGCTCGTAGCGCCTGCCGACCGAAACCTAGCGACATCACGCGCCCCAAAGGGGCGCGGGGAACGGCGCGAGCAACCACAAACCACCCGCACCCGGCACTCAACACACCCCGGCACCCCAGTAGCCGCGCCGCACGACCAGACCACGGCGGGCTCAGGTCGCTTCGAGGACTACCGGTGGGATGACGCCACGCTGACCTGAATCAGCGCATGCGTGCCCGCGGTACGCCACCGCTCTCCCTCGGCACGGACGAGTTCGGCCTCGGTGTCCTCGCCGAGACCGGTGACCACGTCGGACTTCAGGGTGCGCAGGGCGGCGACGGGCCCCGGCCAGTACGCGGTGACCTCGTGGAAGGGCGTGGTCGGCGGCCACATCCGATCGCCCACCAGACGCCGGTAGTTGAGGTCGCCCTTGACGATCGTCAGATCGGCCGCGGCGAAGTCGGCGCGCAGGTCGTCGGGCATGTCCGCGTACGGCAGCGGGGCGCAGGAGAAGGGGTGCGCGCGCACGTCGAGGCGTCCTTCGGCCATGGCCGCCCACAGCAGCCGCCCGTACCGGGCCGCCGCGCCGGGCGCCGAGACGAGCCGGCGCAGCGCGTCCACCACGTCGGCGGTGGTCGCGTCGGAGACGTAGTACGGGTAGGGCTTGACGTGCAGCACCGCGTACCGGACCCGGCCCTCGGCGAGCAGGTGGGCGATCAGCAGCAGGTCGGGGACGAGTTCGCGGCCCGCGTTGTCGGCGACCAGGCACAGCGTGCCCGGCCCGGCGGGCGGGAGGCGGGCCCACAGGGCGTCGCTGTCGTCGTGGACGAGCGCGGGGACCGCCGCCCGGTCCGCGCTGCCCTCCGCCGAGAGGCGGAAGCCGAGGTCGGCGCGGTTGCCCCAGAGCGAGCCGTGCAGCAGGGCCCGGGCCCGCTCGTCGTACGGCCGGCCCTCCAGCGCGTCCAGGGCGGCCAGTTCCTCGTCGGTCTCGGCGGCGTCGAGTTCGGCGCGTTTCACGGGGCGGAAGGGGTCGATGCCCTGCCAGGCGCCGGGGCCGAAGTAGCCGACGGCGTCGAGGAGCCGGCGGTAGAAGTGGCTCTCGGACCACAGCCACGGCACATCGAACCAGGACCGGCCGGTCTGCGCGGCCATGCCCCAGTCCCGCCACCGGTCGCGGTCGGCCGCGCCGTCGGGGAGCGGTTCGATCACGCCGTGGGCGCAGTTCTCCAGCAGTGCATCGAGCGCGCGGTGCCGCTCGGGGCCGTACGGGAAGGCGTGCCGTACCTGGCGGATGATCGCCGGGTGCCGTTCGGCGAGCACGCTGTGCGGGAACGAGCCGGGCGCGTTGCCGAGGATCACGGGCGCGGCGGGGGTGTCGGGCATGTCCGTCACCGTACCGCGCGGTTCAGACGGTTCTGATCTCCCGCTCCAGCTGGGTGGCGAGCGCCAGATAGCGGGCTCGGCGGGGCACCGGCACCAGGCCGCGGATGAGCAGGTGCCACATCTCGGCGATCCGGCGGGGCAGCCGCCCGGCGGGTTCCAGCAGGCGGCCGGCGACGCGGGTGCCGACGAAGAGACAGACCAGGGAGTGGGCGGCGGCCTCCACGTCGACGTCCGGATGGACGTCGGATTCCTTGACGGCGCCCAGGAGTTTGCGGGTGGCCAGCTCCAGCCACTCGGTGAAGGGGTGTCTGAGCGGCGGCCGTACGGCGATGTCCGCGGTGGCCAGCCGCAGTCCGGCCCGGGGGACGGGGCCCTCGACGGCGAGCCGGGCCATGCCGAACGTGGTGCGGATCAGGGATTCCAGCGAGGAGCAGCCGCGGCGCTCCACCTCGGCCAGTACCTGCCGGGCGGCCCTGGACTGGAGTTCCATGATGGCGTGCGCAAGGTCCTCCTTGGCGGCGAAGTGGAAGTACAGCGCCCCCTTGGTGACCCGGGCGTGCGCGACGATGTCGCTCAGGCTGGTGGACTCGTAGCCGTGGCGGTCGAACAGGTCGGCCGCCGCCGTGATGATCGTCGCGCGGGTCTGTTCGGCGCGTAACTGCCTCGCCATCTGCTGGACACTCCTTGACGGCCGGGAAAAGAACGGGACGTGCCGTTTGTTTCTTACCCCCCGCACACGATAGCTCACCGTGCGCCAGCGGTCGTTCGGGGTGCGGACCGGGTGCCCGGCGCGCGGAGCGGTGGCGCGGGCGGGCCCGGTGGCCCTGGCTCTTCCGCAAACGGACGGCGTCGAAGCACGGATCTCCCTCGGTTCTCTCCCGGTTTGCGGAGGCTCCGGCGGACAGGCGTACGCCACACCGGTGATCGCCACGATACGAGGCGGACGGTCTGTTCTCAATGGCACGTCGGCGGGCCGGAAAACGGGCGGGCCGGTCGGTGCACTCGCGCCTCGACCGGCTCAGCAGCCCCTTGGGCCGCACCGTTCGCGGTCATCACGCCCGCGAACGGTGCGGCACACACCGGGCCGCGGGCGGCGGCACGGCCTTGCCGCCGAGGTGATACGGCCGGAAAACACCCCCTGGTTCCGGCCGGTCGACCGGTATGCGACCGAACTTCCCTTGCCGCACGCCGACTTGGACGCGAAGGGCCACGTGGATGCGAAGTGGCCTGGGACGCGAAGGGCCTGGGACGCGAAGGGCCGCCTCCCGTGACGCACGGGAGGCGGCCCGCTGCCGCGCCGGCCCGGGAGGGTCCCGGCCGGTCGCGACCGCGTCGGCGGTCAGCGGAGCGTGATCCGGTCGATGTCGGGTGCCCAGTCGGAGGGTTGGGCCAGCGTGATCCGGTTGCCCGTGCCGGGTTCCAGGTCGACGCTCAGCGAGATCGAGCCGGGTGTCCACCAGTCGGCGGTGGGCGGGAAGCCGACGGTGCGTGGTGTGCCGTCGTTGACCTGGATCGTGGCGGTGCGCGCGGTCGCCGAGGCGTAGTCGATGGTCATCGTCCTGGTGCCGCCGGCGCCGCCGTCCACGTGGTGGAAGGTGAGGGTGGCGCCGTTGCCGAGGTATCCGACCTTGGCGCCGCCGGAGCAGCCGGCGCAGTCGGCGACCGTGGCGGTGCCGGTGAGGGTGTTGCCGTCGGCCTCCGCCTCGTGGCTGACCGGTCCTGTGGTGCCGTCCGAGCCGACGGTCATGGCGCCGAGCCGTAGCCAGCCGTCGCCGTTCTGGCCGGTGTTGGCGAAGCGCAGCTTCTTGGCGTCGGGGTTGATGTCCTCCAGGGGGTTCTTCGCCTTCATGACGAGGTGGTAGTCGCCGGCGGTGAGTCCGGACAGGTCGACGGTCGCGTCGAAGTACCGGGGGTGGCCGTAGTCGAGGTAGGTGGGGTCGGGTCCCGCCGCCCAGTCGGGGAAGGCGCGGATCTTCGCCGGCATGACCTTGCGCAGGTCCCAGGGCGTGGCCCAGGTCCTGACGACGTTCCCGGCGGAGTCCTTGAGCCCGAGGCTGACCGTCCAGGGGTAGTAGAAGGGGGCGACGCCGTTGTTGGTGATCCGCACGCCGACGGTGGTGCTGCCCCGCGCGGTGTCGTGGAAGTAGGCGTGGTCGACGGTGAGGTCGTAGCCCATGGTCCGCACCGCGGCGGCCACGCCGGGATCGGTGGCGGAGTAGCCGGCGCTGCCTTCGTTGATCTTCCAGGTGGTGTGCTCCAGTTCGAGGCACGCCTTCATGTCGTCCACGGCGCCCGAGCCGCCGGGCCAGTGGGCGAAGGCCGTCGACTGGATCTCGGGCCGCACCTCGCCGCCCATGGAGGCGGTGGTCCACCGGTTCTCGACGCCGCGCTGGAGGGCTCTTTGCAGCTGTGCGTACGACGCCCCGCCCATCGAGGCCGGCAGGGTGACGCCCGCCAGGGGGCTGCCCTCGCGGAAGCAGAAGGAGTCGTCGTGGAAGCCGACGGACGGCAGGCCGGCGGCGGCGCCGCCGGCCGCGTCCGGGTAGCGGACCTCGGTCTTGGTGTGGGTGAAGGCGCTGTCGTAGGCGCGCAGGATCTCGGCGCCATGGGCGTCGGTCGGCATGTAGTTCGGGTAGGAGTCGCCCGAGGTGTCCGTGTCGTACGGCCAGGTGTGCCACTCGCCCCACAGCCCGACCAGGCCCATGTGGATGAAGCCGATGCGCGGATCGCCGTCGTAGCGGGCGCCGAACGCGGCGATGAAGTCCTTGAGCGCGTCGAGCAGATAGGGGCTGTCGTAGTCGGGGCTGGTGGTGCCCCAGTAGGCGTTGGTGCGGTAGGCGACGTGCCCGTCGAAGCACCGGGGGACGGCGTTGGCGGGATGGCTTCCGGTGCCGCCGGGATACTCCAGGTAGAAGCGGACGGCGGCCTGGTTTCCGTACGAGGCGATCTCGTCGAGCGCGCCGTCCAGGGCCGACCAGTCGTAGTGCCCGCAGTCGAAGGCGTCCTTCATGACCTCGGACAGGCCGAAGTAACTCCAGGTCAGGGAGTGTGGGTAGCCCGTGTTCTGGTCGCTTCCGGGTTGGTAGAAGCGGGCGAAGCCCTTGAGGGGGTTGTCCAGCGGGGCGTCGGCGCGGGTGAGGGTGTGGACCGGGAGCGAGGGGTCCGGGTCGGGCCCGGGTGCCGGGCGCTCGGGCACCCCACCCTGAGCCGCGGCGGACGCAGCGGACGCGGCGGACGTGACGGGCGCGGCGGCGGGGCCGGGAGCCGGTGCGGCTGCGGCTGCGGGCCGGGTGGCGACCGGCAGCGCCGCCAGGGCGAGGGCCAGGGCCGAGGAACAGAGCGCGGCGAGCAGTCCTCTGCCGCGTCGCTGTGCGAAGGAGCGCACGGTGTCAACCTCCGGAAACGGTGGGGGCGTTGACGGCCGACCGGTCCCGGCCGGCCGACCGGCCCGGCCAACTCCCGGCCGACCTGCGACAACACGGGCCCGGGCGGGCCCCGTCGGCTTGTCTCCGCTGTCTCTCACGGTGCTGGAAAACCCGCTTTTTTATGAGACAGCGTTGACAAACTTTCGCTGTTGCTCATCAATATGTGCCCACGGTGCCCCACTGACAAGAGGTGCGGCGCAGATCCGTTCGGAGGGGAACCATGGGGGCGAACACCGCAGTTGCGCCACCGCACGAGAGCGCCGGTTCACCGCCGGGCCGGGCCCCCGCTCCGGGCGGGCCGGCCCGCCGGCGGCGCCGCGACGACCGGAAGGCCGCCTGGCTGTTCCTGGCGCCCGCGCTGGCCGGCTTCGCGCTCTTCTACGCGTATCCGACCGCCCGCGGCGTCTACTACTCGCTCACCGACTACAACCTGCTCGCCCCGCCCGGCTTCATCGGCGCGGACAACTACCGGCAGCTGATCGGCGACGACCAGTTCTGGAACGCGCTGAAGGTCACCGGCTACTACGTGGTGGTCAACATCGCGTCGCAGACCGTCCTCGGCCTGCTGCTGGCGACGCTCATGCACCGCCTGACCCGGTCGGTGGCGCTGCGCGCGATGCTGCTGGTGCCGTGGCTCGTGCCCAACGTCACCGTCGGCCTGCTGTGGATGTGGCTGCTGGACGCCAACCTCGGCTTCGTCAACCATGTGCTGAACGCGCTCGGCCTGGGCTCCACCGGCTTCTTCACCTCGCCCGACTGGGCCATGCCGACCGTCGCCGCGGTCAACACCTGGGCGTACACCGGCTACACGGCGCTGCTGCTGTACGCCGGGATGCTGCAGATCCCGCAGCACCTGTACGAGAGCGCGGCCCTGGACGGCGCCGGCGAGTGGCGCATGTTCACCAGGATCACCCTGCCCCTGCTGCGCCCGGTCCTCGCCCTGGTGCTGGTGGTGTCGCTGATCGGCTCGTTCCAGATCTTCGACACGATCGCGGTGACCACCAAGGGCGGGCCGGTCAGCGCCACCCGGGTCATCTACTTCTACATCTACGAACAGGCCTTCACCGACTTCCACATGGGCTACGCCTCCGCCGTGGCCGTGGTGCTCGCGGTGCTCCTCGGGGTGCTGACCGCGGTGCAACTGCGCCTGTTGCGTGCGTCCCGCTCGGACCTGGCCTGAGGAGGCACCGACCATGACCCGCAGCCGCACCAGGGTCTCACCCGGCCGGATCGCCGCGTGGACCGTGCTCGCCCTCGCACTGATCGTGACCGTCTTCCCGTTCTACTGGATGATCCGCACCGCCCTGACCCCGGCGGCCGACATCTACTCCGACTCCACCGCGCTCGTCCCGCACCACCCCACAATGATCAATTTTCTGCGGGTGCTGGGCCTGACCAGCCAGGAGGAGGCGCGGGCCGCCGGCGGTTCCGGCGCGCACGTGGACTTCCTGCGCTACCTGCTCAACTCCGTCGTCTACAGTGGGCTGATCGCCGTGCTGCAGACGCTGTTCTGCGCGATGGCCGGCTATGCCTTCGCCCGGCTGCGCTTTCCCGGCCGGGACGCCGTCTTCGGCGTCCTGATCGGCGCGCTCATGGTGCCGCCGATCTTCACGGTGCTGCCCAACTTCGTCCTGGTGAAGAACCTCGGCTGGCTGAACGCCTTCGCCGGCATGGTCGCGCCGAGCGTGCTGATGACGCCGTTCGCGGTCTTCTTCCTGCGGCAGTTCTTCCTGTCGGTCCCGCGCGAGGTGGAGGAGGCGGCCGTGCTCGACGGCGTCGGCGCCTGGGGGATCTTCTGGCGGGTGGTGCTGCCCATGAGCCGCGGCCCGCTCATCACCATCGGGCTCACCACCACCGTGTGGGCCTGGAAGGACTATCTGTGGCCGCTGCTGACGGGCCGCGAGGAGCAGACCCGCGTACTCACCGTCGCCCTCGGCATCTTCCAGCAGCAGTCGCCCAACACCCAGCCCGACTGGACCGGGTTGATGGCCGGGTCGGCGCTGTCGGTGCTGCCCGTGCTCGTGCTGCTGCTCGTACTCGGCCGCCGCCTGGTCGAGTCACTCAACTTCACCGGCATCAAGTGACTCCCCCTCAACCGACCAACCAGAACGAGCCGAAGAGGTCTCTCACGATGAGTTCCCGACGCGTGCGCACCGGCGCGGCCCTGCTGTGTCTTGCCGCGACCGCCACCCTGGTCTCCTGCGGCGGTTCCGACGACACGGCCGACGGCAGGACCACCCTCGACTACTGGCTGTGGGACGACCGGCAGCTGCCCGCCTACCAGGAGTGCGCCGACGCCTTCCACAAGGCCCACCCCGACATCACCGTCAAGATCACACAGACCGCCTGGGCCCAGTACTGGCAGAACCTCACCACCCAGCTGACCTCGGGCGACGCCCCGGACGTATGGACCGACCAGGGCTCCTACTATCCGCAGTTCGCCACCAGCAACCAGCTCCTGGACCTCCAGCCGTACGTGACGCGGGACAAGGTGGACCTGAACGCCTACCAGCCCGGCCTCGCCGGGACCTGGGTCAAGGACGGCAAGCGCTACGGGCTGCCGAAGGACTGGGACACCATGGCGCTCGTCTACAACACCGCCCTGCTCGACCAGCAGGGCGTGGACGCCGCCGAGCTGAACGACCTGACCTGGAACCCCGACGACGGCGGCACCCTGGAGCGGGTGATAGCCAAGGCCACCGTCGACACCGAGGGCCGCAACGGTCTCGACGCCGGATTCGACAAGAACCACGTGAAGACCTACGGGTTCCTGCCCGAGTGGGCCGACGGGTCCCAGGGCCAGAACGGCTGGGGCGACCTCGCCGTCGCCAACGGCTTCCAGTACCTCGACAAGAATCCCTGGGGCACGCACTACCGGTACGACGACCCCAGACTCGCCGAGACCATCGGCTGGTTCAAGCACCTGATCGACAAGGGCTACGCGCCCCGCCTGGACAAGCAGTCGACGGTCGCCAACTCCGAACTCCTCACCGCGGGCAAGGGCGCCCTCATGGTCGCCGGGTCCTGGACCATCTCCACCTTCACCGACCCCAAGGGGCCGCACAAGTTCGCCTTCGCGCCGCTGCCCAAGGGCCCGATGGGGCGCAAGAGCGCCATCAACGGACTGTCGGACGCCATCTGGGCCGGGACCAGGCACAAGGAACAGTCCTGGCAGTGGGTCAAGTTCCTCGCCTCCCCCGGCTGCCAGAACCTCGTCGCCGAGCGGGCCGTGGTCTTCCCCGCGCTGAAGAGCGCCACCCGGAAGGCGCTCGCCGCACACCGGGCCAAGGGCGACGACGTGCACGTCTTCACCGACGCCGCGGCCGCATCCGACGGCACCTTCGCGCTGCCCGTCACCGAGCACGGCACCGAGATCAGCACCATCGTCCAGGACGCCATCCAGTCCGTGATCCTCGGCAGGGCGCAGCCGCAGGCGGCCCTGAAGGCGGCGAACGACAAGGTCAACGGCCTCTTCAAGTAGCCGCCGCGGCACGCGAGTCAGCACCCCACCCATCGAAACGCAAGGAGATCCATGGCCCAGCTCGTAGACCTCGGCGCGCGCACCTTCGCCGTCGAGCTCGAAGGCGACGCCCCGCCGCGGCCCGTCGAGGGCGGCCTGCTGCTGCCGGCCGGCCGGGCGGCCGTGCTGCACGGGCTCGGCGACGCGCTCTTCTACCGCCACGGGCACAACTCCTGGAGCCCGTGCGGCTGGCGCCGGCTCTCCGCGGACCCGCTGCGCATCGAGAGCGCCACGCGCCGCCTGACCGCCGACGACACCGTGTGGGACGACCCCGCCCGCCACCACTCCTCCGCCGTCGCCGCACTCCAGGGAGCCGACGGGCGGGTGCTGCTGCTCGGCGCGCTCGGCCTCGACGTACCGCGTCTGACGGCGGACGAGGACACGCTCGCCGGATGGTACGAACGCGACGGGGCCCCCTGGTTCCTCGCGTACGGCGAAGAGGCGGAGGTCTTCGCCGGCTACGCCCGGCAGCTCGCCGACCGTCTGGGGCACAGCCGCAAGCGGGCGGGCAACGTGTGGTGCAGCTGGTACGCGTACTACGAGAACATCACCGAGGAGCAGCTCACCAAGGACATCACCGCCCTGCGCGGACTGCCCTTCGACGTCGTCCAGGTCGACGACGGCTGGGAGCGGGCCGTGGGCGACTGGGAGCCCAACGCCAAGTTCCCCTCCGGGATGCGCGCGCTGGCCGACCGGATCACGGACGCGGGGCTGCGGCCCGGGCTGTGGATCGCCCCGTTCATCGTGCTTCCCGGATCGCGCACCGCCCGGGAGCGGCCGGAGCTGCTGCTGCGCGACGACCACGGCGAACCGGTGGTCGCCGGGCACAACTGGGGCACCGGCTACTGGGCGCTCGACCTCACCCGGCCCGCAGCGCAGGACCATCTGCGCGAGACGATCCACCGGGTGAGCCGGCAATGGGGGTTCACCTACCTCAAGGCCGACTTCATCGGGGCCGGCGCGGCGGCCGGCGCGCCGTTCGCGGACACCGGGCGCGAGGAGGCATACCGGCTCGGACTGCGGATCATCCGGGAGGAGGCGGGCCCGGACGCCTATCTGCTGGGCAGCGGCGCACCGCTGCTGCCCTCCCTTGGACTGCTCGACGGCATCCGCAGCGGGCCCGACGTCGCACCGCTGTGGGAGCACTACGCCACCCGGGACCCCTCCGACGCCCTGGCCCGCAACGCCGTCGTCAACACCCTGCACCGGCTGTGGCAGGCGCCCCTGCTGGAGGTCGACCCGGACGTCGTGTACTTCCGCAGCCGCCTCAACCTGCTGACCGAACAGCAGCAGCGGTGGCTGCGCGACCTCGCGGACGTCTGCGGGTTCCGTGCGGTCTCCGATCCGCCGGGATGGCTGCACTCCGACGAACTGGAGGCGATGACGGCGTATCTGTCGGCGCGCCCGCGGGTGCGCAGGCTCGGCCGCTACCGGTTCGCGCTCGACGGACGGGAGGTCGACTTCACACCCGCGGTCGCTCCGGAGCGGGAACAGCGGTACCCGATCGCGTGAGCTGCGCGGGCACGGCCACCGCCGGGAATTAGTAAACTGCTCAGCATTATCCAGCGGCGGGCACCGGAACCCCTACAGGGAGCACCAGCATGGCGACGACCGGAACAGACCTGTCCCGGATGCGCGAGATGAACCAGCTGTCCATCCTGTGGGCGTTGCGCGGCAACCCGCCCTCCACGGTCACCGAACTGGCGGGCCGGGCCGGGCTGTCCAGGCCCGCCGTGGACGTCCTGGTGCAGGCGCTGGTCGCCGACGGCTGGGCCGCGGTCGAGGAGCCCGGGCCCAGCAGCGTGGTGGGGCGCCCCGCCCGCCGCTTCCGGTTCCGGGCCGACGCCGGCCATGTGCTCGGCATCGACATCGGCGTGCACAAGATCCTCGTCATGCTGAGCGATCTGGAGGGCAACCTCGTGCGGACCGTGCGCCGCCCGGCCGACCCCGAGGCGGCCCCCGGGGCACGGCTCGCGGCGGTCGACCGCGTCATCGACGAGGCGCTGCGCGGCGCCGGCATGACGCCGGCCGACATCTGGGCGGTGACGGTCGGGGTGACAGGACCGGTCGACGCCACCGGCCGCACCACCCTGTTCACCCCGCTGCCCGGATGGCACACCACCGACCCGGCCGCGCACCTCGCTGCCCGCTTCTCCTGCCCGATCCAGGTCGAGAACGACTGCAAGCTGGCCGCCGTGGCCGAACGCTGGAAGGGGGTCGCGCAGGACGCCGACGACATCGTCTTCCTGCTCGCCGGACTGCGCACCGGCGCCGGGCTGATCCTCGACGGCACCCTGCGCCGCGGCCACGGCGGCGCCGCGGGCGAGATCGGCGCGCTGAAGGCCGTGCGCTGGCTGGCCGCCCCCGGTCATCTGGAGTCGTGCCCCGGTGTGCCCGCGACGGCCGCGCCGGGCGAGGCGGCGGCGTGGGTGTTCCAGGCGGCCCGGGACGGCGACCGGGAGGCGAGGGCGGCCGTCCGCCGCTACACCCGCGACCTCGCGGTCGGCGTCGCCGCGCTCGTCCTCGCGCTCGATCCCCAGGTCGTCGTCTACGGCGGCGGGTTCTCCCGGTCCGCCGACGTGGTCCTTGAGCCCCTGCGCCGCGAACTCACCAAGCACTGCCTGCGCCTTCCGGAGCTGCGCACCTCCACCCTCGGCGACGAGAGCGTGGCCCTCGGCGGGCTGCGGCTGGCCCTGGACGAGGTCGACAACCGGCTGCTGAGCGACGGACTGGCGGCCCCGAGCGCGCCGCGGCGGTAGGGCGGCGGTGCGCTCGGGCGGTGGCGGAACCGGAGGGCGGGCCCCGCGGAACTTAACGGGACCGCCGAGAGTTTCTACGGTGCTGTAGAGGCATTCGACTGTGTATTCAAGGAGTTCGCATGGCCCTGTGGGACCGCATCAAGGAGTCCGCATCGACGATGCAGACCCAGCTCGTGGCGAAGAAGAACGACCTGAAGAGCGGTGCCTTCCGTGACGCGAGCATGGCGATGTGCGCGCTCGTCGCCGCCGCAGACGGGACCATCGACCCGGCCGAGCGCCAGCGTGTGGCCCAGTTGATCGCCACCAACGAGGTGCTGCAGAACTTCCCCGCGGACGACCTGCGGCGCCGTTTCGAGGAGAACCTGAACAAGCTGACCGCCGACTTCGACTTCGGCAAGGTCAGCGTGCTCCAGGAGATCGCCAAGGCGAAGAAGAAGCCCGCCGAGGCCCGCGCGGTGATCCAGATCGGCATCGTCATCGGCGGCGCCGACGGCGACTTCGACAAGACGGAGCAGGCGGTGGTCCGAGAGGCATGCTTCACCCTGGACCTCCCCCCGCACGAGTTCGACCTCTGACCCTCCCCTTGGTGCCCCGCCCCCGAACCGACCCCTGGGCGGGGCCCGCCCGTCCCCCCGCGCGAGCCCCCGGCGGGGTGAGCGAGTCGGGGCGGCGGGGCGGTACGGGGAAGGTGCGGGCTGGTTCTGTCGGTGGGGTCAGAGGTCTGACAGGAAGGGGAGCAGTTCGGTTGCCGTGGTGATGTCGCCGGTCAGGGGGCGGTCCTCGGTGTCCGGTGGGAGCACGGACGCGGCCAGGGCGAGGGCGGGCACCGGCGGGGCCGCCGGGTGCAGGCGCAGCGCCCGTACGGCGGTGACCAGTTCGCAGGCGAGGACGGTGGCGTACGCGTCGGCGGCCCGCTGGGTCTGCCGGGCTGCCTGGCCGGCGAAGCTGGCGGCCTCCTCCAGGCCGTGGGAGAGGACGGCGTGCCCGGCGGAGGCGGGGGCGGCGCACGAACGCAGCTCCGCGAGCGCCGAGTTGGCGGTGTACTCCAGGATCATCACACCGGAGCTGCCGGCCGGGCCGGTGGCGAGGAAGTCGGGCAGTCCGGTCAGGTCGCCGCGGACGAGCGCGGACAGCCGGGCGACCGACAGCTGGGCCGTCTGCAACAGGGCGAGGTCGAGGCCGTCCAGGGCGAGGCCCAGCGGGGCGGCGAAGAAGCCACCGTGGTGGTAGGCATGGCCGTCCGCCGCCAGCACCGGGTTCTCCGTGGGGGTGTTGACCTCCACCTCGACGATCCGGCGCAGCGCGTCGAAGGCGTCCAGGGCGGCGCCGTGCACCTGCGGGAAGGCGCGGAAGCCGTACGGGTCCTGGACGCGCCGCCCGGCGGTGACCGGCCGGTCGGGCAGCTCCAGCAGTCGGCGTACCTCGGCGGCGGCGCGGGCCGGGCCCGGGTAGGGGCGCAGGGCGTGCACCGGGGCGGCGTACGCCTCCGGTGACCCGCCGACGGCGGCGAGGGAGAGCGCGGCGACGGCGTGGGTGGCCCGCAGCAGGACGTCCACGGCGTGCCCGGCGAGCGCGGCCTGGCCGAGCGCGAGGGCGTTGCTGCTGAGCAGTGCGAGCGCGTCGCCGGGGCGCAGCGTGACGGGCGCGGGCAGCCCGGTGGGCGCGGTGTCCGCGCCGGTCGCGGGCGGCCGGGCGGTGTGGCCGTCCGCGGCCGGTGTCCGGGCCGTGTCCGCGGTGGCGGTCAGCCAGGGGCGTTCGCCGATGAGGGTGAGGCCCGTCTGGGCCAGGGCCGCCAGGTCACCCGTGCCGACGCCGCCGTAGGCGTTGACCGCCGGGTGGACGCCGAGACGCAGGGCCTCGGTGAGGGCGGTGATGACGCAGGGGTGGATGCCGGAGCCGCCGGCCAGGAGCTGGTTGGCGCGGACCGTGAGCATCGCGCGGACCTGCCGGGCGGGCAGCAGCGGTCCGGCGCCGCCCGCGTGGCTGCGCAGCAGTCGCAGGCCGTGCTCGGTCTCGTCGCCCGCCGGGACGGGGACGGAGCGGTTCGCGCCCACGCCGGTGCCCCGGCCGTAGAGCCGGCCCTTCGCGGCCAGGCGGCGCACGGTGTGCCAGGCGCGGTGCGCCCGGTCGAGTGCCGCTCGGGGGACGAAGGGGACGGCGACGGAGTCGGCGAGCCGGACGAGTCCGGGCAGGTCCAGGCCGTGGCCGTCCAGGACGACGCGGGTGTCCCCGGTGTCCGGGGACACCCGCGTCGTGCCGTTCGTGCTCGCGTCCACGGTGCGGACGTCAGTCGAGACCGGCGGACTTCAGCCAGGACTTGGCGACGTCCAGCGGGTCCTTGTTCTCCAGCTGCACCTGGGTGTCCAGGTCCAGCAGGGTCGCCGTGTCCAGCTTGGCCGACACCGCGTTGAGCGTGTCGGTGCCCTCCTGGGAGAGCGAGCCCTTGTAGACCAGCGGCTGGACGTTGGCGAACCCGAACAGGTTCTCCGTGTCCTGGAGGACGACGAACTTCTCCTTGGAGATGGTCGGGTCCGTGGTGAAGATGTCGGCGGCCTGGACGGTGTCCTTCTTCAGCGCGGCCTGGGTGAGCGGGCCGCCCGCGTCGAGCGCCTTGAACGACTTGAACTCCACGCCGTAGACGGACTTCAGTCCCTCAAGGCCCTGGTGCCGGGTCTGGAACTCCGGGGAGCCGCCGATGACCAGGTCCTTCGCGATGCCCTTGAGGTCGGCGATGGACGACTTGTCGGTCAGCTGGTACTTCTTCGCGGTGGCCGCGTTGAGCGTGACGGAGTCCTTGTCCTGGGCCTCGGCCGGCTCCAGCAGGGTCAGCTTGGAGTCGAGCTTGGCCTCGATGGCGGCCGTGGTCTCCTCGACGGACTTCGGGGTGGCCTTCGAGTCGAGGTAGGCGAGCAGAGCGCCGTTGTACTCGGGCAGAACGGAGATCGAACCGTTCTTGAGCAGGCCGTACGTCGTTTCGCGGCTGCCGATGTTGGGCTTGTAGGTGACCTTGATCCCCTTGGCCTTCAGGGCCTCGCCGTAGATGTCGGCTATCAGGATGCTCTCGGCGAAGTTGTTGGAGCCGACGACGACGGTGTCGCCGCTCGCCTTCTTGTCGCTCTTGAGCGGGTCGTCGGACGTGTCGTCGGAGGAGGAGGAACAGCCCGCCAGCAGGGCCGTTGCGGCGGCGAGCGCGACGGCTGCCGCGCTTCGGTGTCTCCGGATGAACCTGCTGGTGTGGGTGTTGGAAGTCACGGTTCCCGTTCCGGGTTCAGTGGGTGGTGGGGTCGGTGAACAACTCTGGAACAGCTCGCCACTGATCCAATCCAGCCCGTTCTCGCCCAGTCAAGTGCCACCGGGTCACCGATTGGCTTCGATCCGTGGCCAGTTGTGTATGAGGAGGGTTCTGTTTGTAACGGATTCTTGATGAAAGCCGAGCTGATCAGTCCTTCGAGGAAGCTGTAGTCTCACCGCAGTTGATGGCGGGCACAGCGGTGCACGGGTTCCGCTTCGGCGTCGTTGCGCAACAGTTCCGGGGGCGAGGACGCCCCACCACCGGGGCGACGAGGCCCCGCACAGCGAGGCGGTCACGCCCCGCGGAGACACCCCCCACGAAGGAGGACCGGTGTCCACGAACGAGGTGGACGCGCCCGCCCGGCACGCCCCGCCGACGCGGAGCGGCATCAGGGGCTACGCCGACCGCTGGCCGTTCAGGCGCAAACTCAATCTGCTCGTCGGCGTGCCCCTCGCCGTGGTCGCAGCGCTTCTGTCGTACCTGATCACGGATCTGGTCCAGCAGTCGAACACGGCGGGTTCTGCAGCGCAGCTCGTGCGGGACAGCGCGCAGGTCGCCCGCCTTGTGGACCGGGTGGAGGCCGAGCACCAGCAGGCGATCCTGCTGTCGGTGCGCTACGAGTCCGGGTTCAGCAAGCCCTCCCCCGCCGCCTACCGGGCCGCCCAGAAGGCCGTGGACAGCCAGGTGCAGAAGGTCCTCGACACCTTCGGCGACCGGCTGCCGGACAGCGAGGCGCAGGCCCTGCGGGAGGTCGAGGGCCTGTCCAGCCTGCGCGACTCGGTCGAGGCGGCCTATCTGCCGGCCGACAACATCGACCCGGCGTACGCCAACACCGCCCAGAACCTCATCGACGGGCTCGGCCTGGACCGCAACTCCTCGCTCGCCTCCACCTTCACCGGCAACCTGCTGGACTCGCTGCTGCGCGCGGACGCCGCCCACGGCGCCTTCGAGACCAGCGTGTTCTCGGCGACCACCGGGGACACCAACGCGCTGATCGAGTTCACGAACGCGGTCGGCTCCTACGACCTGTACAACCACCAGGCCGACCGCTTCGGCCGGTTCGCCACCGAGGCGCAGGCGGAGCAGCTGGCCGGGGTGGAGCACACACCCGCGCAGCGCGCCATCGCCGAGTCCTTCGCCGAACTGCAGATCGACACCAGCAGGCTGGAGGCGGGCAGCCAGGAGCAGATCCGGCAGGCCGTCAAGGACGCGCTGAACTCCTACCCCGACTACCCGGAGCAGGCCGCCGCCCGGCTGAAGATCACCACCTCGCTGATCGGCCAGATCGCCGAGCGGGCCGACGACGCCTCCCGTTCCGCCCAGTGGCGCGCCGGACTGCTGCTCGGCGGAGCGCTGGTCGGCTTCGCCCTCTGGCTCGCCCTCGCCGTGCTGGTCCGCCGCTCGGTGATCCGCCCGGTGCAGGCGCTGACCGGAGCGGCACAGGAGGTGGCCGAGGTGGCCGGCCGGGAGCTGGCCCGGGTGGCCGACGACGACACCGAGGACGACCGTCCGCCCCGGCTGCGGGACATGCCGGTCACCGCGCGCGACGAGATCGGCGACCTGGCCGAGGCATTCAACCATGTGCAGACGACCGCCGCCGCGCTGCTGGAGCGGCAGGTGCTCAGCCGCCGCAATACCGCCGAGATGTTCGGCAACGTCGGCCGCCGGGTCAGCAACCTGACCACCCGTCAGCTGGCGTTGATCGACGCGGTGGAGCGCGGCGAGACCGACCCGGCCGTGCTCGAACGCCTCTACTCCATCGACCACATCGCGGTGCGTCTGCGCCGCAACGCCGACAGCCTGATGCTGCTGGCCGGCATCCGCGAAACGGTGCTGGACTCCGGGCCGACGCCCCTCACCAACGTGGTGCGGGCCGCGCTCGGCCAGATCGAGGGCTATCAACGGGTACGGCTGTACACCGCGTCGGACGCCATGGTCGAGCCCGACATCATCGGCGACCTCACCCTCATGGTGGCCGAACTCCTGGAGAACGCGGTGTCGTTCTCGCCGGAGGGCAGCCCCGTCGAGGTGACCGTCCGCTGCGGCGCCGAGGGCGCGCATGTCGTCATCACCGACCACGGCCTCGGCATGAGCGCCGAACGCCTCGCCGAGGAGAACGCCCGGCTGATCCGCCGCGAACGCCTCGACCTCGTGCCGACGAAGGTGCTCGGCCTGTTCGTGGTGGGCACGCTCGCCCGCCGCTGGGAGATCGGGGTCGAGCTGACCCGGACCCCGGGCGGCGGTGTCACGGCCGAGGTGTCGCTGCCGGCCGCGCTGCTGCTCACCATGAGCCCGGTGTCGGCCGGCGGTGCCGGCCGCGCCGAGCGCCCGGCCGGTGCCGCGGCGGACGCGCCCGTGCGCACGGGCCCGCACCCGGCCACGGTCCTGCCCGCCGAGGCACCGCGCCCGTCCGCCGCCGCCGGCGCCCTCCCGGTCCCGTCGTCCGCGCGTTCGGACCGGGCCGACGCGCACGGCCTCGGCGGCTCCGCCGAGCCGCAGGGCCCGCTCCCCCGTCGGCTGCCCCGGCGCGAGGCGCCGCAGGGCGCCGACGGCACCGACCCGGCGACCGTGGAGAATGCCGCCGTGACCCATGGCACCCCCGCGGCCCACGACAAGGCCGCGGCCCCCGGAGACCGGCCGCCGCTGATCCCGCGGGCCCGCACCGAGATGCCGCCGTCCGCCGCCCGCGCGGACGACGCCGCCACGGGCGCCCGCCCGCTGCGCCGGCGGGTCCGCGGGGCCACGCTCCGTACGACCGCGGGCGCCCAGCAGTCCGTACCGCAGGCGGTGCGTCCCCGGGACGCACAGGCCGAGCGCGACGCCCTTGAGGAGTTCGAGGCCGCGGTGGCGCGGGCCCGGCTCGACAGCGACACCGGCAGTCTCGCGCGCCCCGGAACCGGGGCGGCGCGCGGGGACCAGCCGCATGACCAGAACCACCATCCGGAAGGAGCCGAGCAGTGAGCACGTCGACAGGTGACACCCCGACGGGCGGCACCACGCCGACCGACCTGCAGGCCGCCGCGGCCGACTTCACCTGGCTGCTGAACCGCTTCGCGACCGAGACCGCAGGCGTGGTCGACGCGATCGCCGTGTCGTCGGACGGCCTGCTCATCGCCGTGTCGGAGCTGCGCGAGCGCGCCCACTCCGAGCGGCTGGCCGCGATCGTCTCCGGCATCACCAGCCTGGCCGCGGGCGCCTCAGGCAACTACGGTCTGGGCGGCCTCAACAAGGTCATCATCGACCTGGAGGGCGGCCATGTCATCGTCTCCGCGATCGGCAGCGGCGCCGTCCTCGGCGTGGTCGCCGACAAGGAGGCCAAGCTGGGCAACATCGCCTACGAGATGACCCTGTTCGCCAACCGCGCCGGGGCCGCGCTCAGCCCGCAGCTGGTGCTCGAACTGAAGAACAGCGTCGGCGTCGCGTCGGCCCGCTGACCGGCGGCCCGCCCGCCGAGACCGAGAGAGGAAGCGTAGGAACCCATGGCGGACGGCTCCCCGCCCCCGGGCCCCGACCCGGTCGGTCCGGCCCCCGCCGTGCGGCCGTTCCTGGTCACCGCCGGCCGGGTCGCGGACAGCGACTCCGGCCGGACGATGCCCGTCGAGACCCAGGTGGTGGCCACCGTCGCGGGTCTGGACGCGCTCGACGGGCTTTCCTTCGAGCGGCACGACATCGTCGCCGCCTGCCGGCTGCCGCAGTCGCTGGCCGAACTCGCGGCCCGGCTGCGGCTGCACCTCAACGTGGTCCGTGTGCTGGCCGACGACCTGCGCGCGGCCGGGCAGTTGACGGTGTACGTGCCCGACTTCGACACCACCCACGACGCATCCGTCCTGCGCAGGGTTATCGATGGCCTGCGAGCCATCCCCGACTCCCGAGGGGTACTCCGTGACACCGACTGAACCACTGGTCCACGGCTCTGCCGCGCACACCGCCGTACGACCGCCCCTGCCGGTGAAGATGGTCATCGCGGGCGGTTTCGGCGTGGGCAAGACCACGACCGTCGGCGCGATCTCCGAGATCGAGCCGCTGACCACCGAGGCCGCCATCACCGAGGTCGCGGCGGGCGTCGACGACCTCACGCACACCCCGCGCAAGACCACGACCACGGTGGCGATGGACTTCGGCTGCATCACCATCGACCCGACGCTCAAGCTGTATCTGTTCGGCACACCCGGGCAGGACCGGTTCGGGTTCATGTGGGACGACATCGTGGAGGGCGCGGTCGGCGGGCTCGTCATCGTCGACACCCGGCGCCTCGACGACTGCTACGCGGCCGTCGACTACTTCGAGCACAAGGGGATCCCGTTCGCCGTGGCCGTCAACGCCTTCGACGGCACGGTGGAGCACACCCTGGACGAGGTCCGCTGGGCGCTGGACGTCGCCGACGGCGTCCCGCTGGTGGTCTTCGACGCCCGGGAGCGCGGCTCGGTGCGGGACGCGCTGCTCGTCGTACTGGAGCTGGCGCTGGCCCGCACCGAGCGCTGACCGTCAGCCGCTCCTGCGCACGCCGGGCGACACCGCGATCCGGGCCACCGCCCAGAACACCGCGAGTGTCGCCAGGGCCATCACGGCCACCAGCGCGGCGCCGCCCGCGACCTTCTCGTAGTTGTACTGGTAGAGGCCGTCGATGATGTAGCGGCCGACGCCGCCGAAGCTGACGTAGGCGGCGATGGTGGCCGTGGAGACGATCTGGATGGCCGCCGAGCGCAGCCCGCTGAGGATCAGCGGGAGCGCGACGGGCAGTTCGACCCGCAGCAGAATCCGTGACTCCGCCATGCCCATGCCGCGGGCGGCGTCCACCGGGGACGGGTCGACGGAGCGCACCGCCTCGTACGTGGTCACCAGGATCGGCGGGATGGCGAGCACCACCAGCGGGATCATCACCGGGAGCAGGCCGAAGCCGAGCAGCACGAACATCAGCACCAGCAGGCCGAAGCTGGGCAGCGCGCGGGCGGCCGTGGCGATGAACGCGAGGACGTTGCCGCCGCGTCCGGTGTGCCCGGTCAGCATCCCGAGCGGCAGACCGATGGCGGCCGCGACGGCGAGGGCCAGCAGCGAGTACTGGACGTGCTCAAGGACCCGCGTGGGGATGCCGTCGTAGCCGTGCCAGCGGGCGCCGTCGCTGAAGAAGGCGTTGATGAAGTGGAGTACGTTCACCGGACAGCATCCTCCAGGGTGACCGCGGCCGGTTTGGGCCGGGTGGTGATCCGCGTGGTCCGCGGGCCGGCCCCGCCGGTGCGGGTCCTGCCGGTGTCGCGCGGCGTCCACGGCGTCAGGAGCCGGCGGACGGCGACCAGCACGGCGTCCACGAGGACGGCGAGGACGGCCGTACCGACGACGGACAGCCAGACCAGGCGCGGCCGGTGGTAGATCATGCCGGCGTAGAGCAGATTGCCGAGCCCTCCCTGGTTGCCGATCAGCATGCCGACGCTGACCAGGGAGATGCTGGACACGGTGGCCACCCGCAGGCCGGCGATGATCGCGGGCACGGCGATCGGCAACTGCACCTGGAGGTAGCGGCGCACCGGCCCGAGCCCCATGGCGGTGGCCGCGTCAAGGGTCTCCTGCGACACCGAGCGGACCCCGTCCACGATCGCCGGGACGAACACCACGAGGCTGTAGACGGCCAGCGGGATCATCACGGTGGTCTCGCTCTGGCCGGTGTAGTCGATGAGGACCACGAAGAAGGCGAGCGACGGGATCGCGTACAGCACGGTCGTCGCGCCCAGCACGGGCGGGTAGAGGCGGCGGAAGCGCACACAGAGCTGGGCGATCGGCAGCGCGACGAGCAGTCCGGCGAGCACCGGCAGCAGCGCCTCCCGCAGATGCAGCCCGACCAGGCCGAAGTAGCTGTGCTGGAGGTCGCTCGGGATGTCGAAGAACCCGTTCATCGGCCGGCCTTCGCCGTGCTGCGGCCCATGGCGTGCGCGGAGCGGATCGCCTCGCCGATGACCTGCTGCGAGACGACGCCGACGACCCGGCCGGTGGCGTCCACGCCGACGGCCCAGCCGGTCGGCGAGAGCACGGCGCCGTCGAGTGCGGCGCGCAGCGAGTCGGTGCCGGGCACGAACGGCCGCCCGTACGACAGCAGATGCTCCCGGTCGATCTTCCCGGCGGTGAGGTCGCCGGGCGCGCTCCAGCCGAGCGGCTTCCCGTCGAGGTCGGTGACGAGGAGGTACGGCGCGTCGTCGGCGGCGCGCGCGGCGATCTGCCCGGCGTCGGCGTCGATCGCCACGACCGGGGTGGTGCGCAGTTCCAGCTCGTCCGACGGGAAGAACGACAGCCGGCGGATGCCACGGTCGGCGCCGAGGAAGTCCTCCACGAAGGCGTCCGCGGGGGCGGTCAGCAGCTCGGCGGGCGGGGCGAACTGGGCCAGGTGGCCGCCGGTGCGCATCACGGCGACCATCGTGCCCAGCTTGATGGCCTCGTCGATGTCGTGGGTGACGAAGACGATGGTCTTGCCCAGTTCCTCCTGGATGCGCAGGAGTTCGTCCTGCAAGCCCTTGCGCACCACGGGGTCGACGGCCGAGAAGGGCTCGTCCATCAGCAGCACCGGCGGGTCGGCGGCGAGCGCCCTGGCGACGCCGACGCGCTGCTGCTGTCCGCCGGACAGCTGGTAGGGGTACCGCTTGGCGAGCGAGGCGTCAAGCCCCACCCGCGCCATCAGTTCCGCGGCCCGCGCCCGGGCCCGCTGCTTGCTCCAGCCGAGCAGCCGGGGCACCGTGGCGATGTTGTCGACGATGGTGCGGTGCTGGAAGAGGCCGGCGTTCTGGATGACGTACCCCATGGACCGGCGCAGCGTGTTGACGGGCTGCGCCTGGATGTCGACGCCGTCGAGGAGGATGCGTCCCTCGGAGGGGTCCACCATTCGGTTGATCATCCGCAGCGTCGTCGTCTTGCCGCAGCCGGAGGGCCCGACGAACACGGTGATCGAGCGGTCCGGTATCTCCAGTGACAGCCGGTCGACCGCCACGGTGCCGTCCGGGTACCGCTTGGTGACTGAATCTATCCGTATCAAAACGCCGAATACCCTTCGGGTTTGGCAGATACTGCCCACTTCCGGCCACGGTCGTCGGTGCGCAGGCCGTTGCGTGAAGAGTTTAGACCGCGACTGTTTCAGTACTTTGCCAGGCGACGGCCCGCCGCCGGGTCGTGACCGGACCGTGGCCGGATCGCTCTACACGCGTTCGGTGAGCAACTCGGCCAGGTGCTCGACGCATCGGGTGAGCGCATCCAGTCGCGGTCCGGTGCGGGCTATGCGGTAGCCGTGCCGGCGGCCCCAGAACGCGGCCTGGACGGCGTGGAACTGGCACCAGCGCCGGACGCGTTCACGGTCGAGTTCCGCTGCTTCGGCGAAGACGTCCAGGATGCGGTGGACGGACCTGCTCAGGTCGTCCACCGTGAGGAGCGCCGGAGCGCGGGACTTCAGCAGGGTGCCGGCGTCGTAGGCGGGGTCCCCGACGTACCCCTTGGGGTCGACGGCCAGCCATGGCTCGCGGTCCGCGCGCAGGATGTTCCGGGCGTGCAGATCGCCGTGGACGAGGGTGTCCGGCTGGACCCGGCCCATCTCCCGCACGGTCGCCACGGCGGCGTCCAGCGCCCGGCGCGACAGCCCGTGGGCCGGCTGAGCGGCGTCCCGGAACAGCCCTTCCTCCCAGGCGTCGGCCTGCTCGCACAGCCGGGGCAGGCCGGGCGGCGCCGCCACGGCCAGCCGGCGGCCGAGCCGCCCGGCGACCGCCACCAGCTCGTCGCCGTCCCCGACCTCCGCTAGGGTCGCCGGCCGGGCCCGCTCCAGCAGCATGGCGAACCGTTCGTCGTCGCGCTCGTGCAGCAGGACCGCGCCGCGCCCGGCCCACGCCGCGAACGCGTCGGGCTCATGGACATTGCCCGGGTGCGGGAACGACACCTTCAGCACGGCGGCTCCGGCGGCCCGTCGCACCGGGACGATGACACCCACGCCCCCGTGCATGACCTCGCCGTCCGGCACACACCCCCAGGCGCCCGTCAGCTCCTCCACGATCCCCGGCAGCCGGTCGAGCCACGCCGCCCCTGGCTGCCCCTCCCGCTCGACGGTGCTCCGCGCGAACCCCTCCGGCACCCTGATCACCGCGCCAGCCTACGCACCCCCGCGCCCCGCACCGCGCCCGCCCCGGCCCCACGGACGTCAACTCCCGGCGGGGCGAGCCGCAATGAGATCGAGCCGACGCCTGCCGACCTAGCGGAGAGACGTCGTCAGACGGTCACCACATGCACGTCCGGCGGAGCCAACACCGCCAGGTACGCGCGGATGTCCTCCGGGTCACTGGTGAAGATGACCGCGCTGCCGTGCCGGACCGCGGCGAGGGCCGCCCAGGCGTCGACCGCGTCCGGCCGCTTCTTCGCCGGGAGGGCCGCCTGCCCCAGCGCGGTGTCGATGCGCCGCCAGTCGGCCAGGTCCGGGCCCGTGGCACAGGCCAGACACTCCGGACGGCCCGCCCTCGTCTCCCGCATCGGCGGTTCGGACGTACGGGCCTGAGGGACGGTGCAGTCCTTGAGCGCGCACGAGCGCTCGGTGCGGGGCCGCCCGCAGCCCTTCATGGAGCGCCATCGCCTTCGCCTTGCGATCGGCGAGCGCGATGAGCATGCCGGTGTCATACACCGGCACGCGAACGCTCACGCGGCATGCCCCGGCCGCCGGCCCTACCGGTCCCGGCCGTGAACGAGCCCGAGGGCCTCGTCGACCTCACGGCGCTCCTGCTCCGTCAGCTCCACCGACACCGCGGCGGGCCCTTCGGGCAGGTCGACCGCTTCCTGCTCCGCCCGAGCGATCAGCGCATCCACCCCGGCGAACTGTTCTTCTATGGCATCGCTCTCAGCCATCTGCCGCGTCGCGGCATGCACCAGGTACGCCGAGACATCCATGCCCGACCGCTCCGCGTGCTGTTGTATGACACGTATTACGTGGTGCAAGCGCTCAGCTGGTCGCGGTCAGCTCCCGGCGGGGGCGAGGCGCAGGGAGATCGAGTTGATGCAGTACCGCTGGTCCGTCGGGGTCGGGTAGCCCTCGCCCTCGAAGACATGGCCCAGATGGGACCCGCAGCGGGCGCAGCGCACCTCGGTGCGGACCATCCCGTGGGAGCGGTCCTCGACCAGCTCCACCGCGTCGGAGTCCTTCGGATCGTAGAAGGACGGCCAGCCGCAGTGGGACTCGAACTTGGTGTCCGAGGTGAACAGTTCGGCGCCGCAGGCGCGGCAGGAGTAGACGCCGGTGGTCTTGGTGTCCGTGTACTCACCGGTGAACGCCGGCTCGGTGGCGGCCTGGCGCAGCACCGCGTACTCGGCCGGGTTCAGCTCCGCACGCCACTGCTCGTCCGGCTTCTCGACGTCGTACGACATGGGTCTCAGCCCCTTCACTGCTGCGACAGGCGATCAAGGATCAGCGGGCCCAGGTCGGTCACGTCACCCGCGCCCATGGTGAGAACGAGATCACCGGGCCTCGTCATTCCCGCGATCACGGACACGGACCGCGTCCTGTCGTGCACGGCGGTGACGTCCGCGCCCGCCGCGCGCGCCGCCTCGACGATCAGCTCGCTGGTCACGCCGGGGATCGGGTCCTCGCGGGCCGGGTAGATGTCGAGCACGACCGAGGCGTCCGCGAGGGCCAGGGACCGGCCCATCTCCTTGCCCAGTTCCTGGGTGCGGGAGAACAGGTGCGGCTGGAAGAGGACGAGGATGCGGGCGTCTCCCGCGGCGGCCCGCATCGCCTCCAGGTCGGCGGTCATCTCGGTCGGGTGGTGCGCGTAGGAGTCGACGACCCGCACGCCGGCCGCCTCGCCCGTCAGCTGCAGCCGGCGCTTCACCCCGGTGTAGGCGGCCAGCGCCGCCGCCAGCTCGGGCGCCGGGACGCCGAGGGCCACTCCCGCCGTGAGCGCGGCCACCGCGTTGTGCGCGTAGTGCCGGCCGGGCACGGAGACCGTGAAGGTCAGCGGCGCACCGTCCAGCTCCACGGTGACCTCGCTGGTGAGCCCCCGCGGGACGACGGACAGGATCCGCACGTCGGCGTCCGCCCGCTCCCCGTAGGTCACCGTCCGCACCGAACCGGCCAGCCGCCGGGTCAGTTCCCGGGCGCCCTCGTGGTCCGCGGCGATCACCAGGGTGCCGCCGGGCACGATCCGGCCGGCGAAGGTCTCGAAGGACTCGTGGATCTCGTCCATCGAGGCGTAGTTGGCGTGGTGGTCGAGCTCGACGTTGAGGACGATCGCGACCTCGGGCGCGTACTTGTGGAAGCTGCGGTCCGATTCATCCGCCTCGGCCACAAAGATCTCGCCGGTGCCGTGCAGGGCGTTGGAGCCGGGGGCGTCCAGGTCGCCGCCGATGGCGTACGACGGGTTCAGGCCCAGCTCGGTCAGCGCCACCGCCAGCATCGACGTGGTGGTCGTCTTGCCGTGGGTGCCGGCGACGGCGATCGGCCGCCGGCCGTCCATCAGGGCGGCGAGGGCGTCGGAACGGTGCACCACCGGGATGCCCAGTTCGGCGGCGCGGGCCAGCTCCGGGTTGTCCGCGCGGATCGCCGACGACACGACCACGCAGTCGGCGTCGTCGGCAAGGTGCTCGGCCGCGTGCCCGATGTGCACGGTCACGCCGAGCGCCCGCAGGGCGTCGGCGGTCGCCGACTCCTTGGCGTCGCTCCCCGCGACCTTGGCCCCACGCTGCGCGAGGATCTTCGCGATCCCCGACATCCCGGCGCCGCCGATGCCGATGAAGTGCGGTCGGTCCATGGCGGCAGGAAGGCCGGGTGCCATGCGAATCTCCCCAGGATCACGGTGCGGGCTGAGCACGCCTAGCCTATGCGCTCCCGCGCCGGTCTCCGCGCAGCGAGGCTCCACGAGCGCGGTGGTCACCGGCGCGCGCCGGAGGTGACGGCGTGCCCCGTGCGGCGGCTCGCGCCGGCGGGGCGAGGGGCCCTCCCGGCCCGCCCCGCGTGGACAGGCCACCGGCCCGTCCCACACCACCGCGAGGGCACCGGCCGTACGCGACGGACGTCGGCCGTAGGCGACGGACGTCGGCCGTAGGCGACGGACGTCGGCCGTAGGCGACGGACGTCGGCCGTAGGCGACGGACGTCGGCCGTAGGCGACGGACGTCGGTCGTACGCGAGGGGCGCGGTCGCGGCGAGGGGCGCGGCCGTACGCGAGGGAGACCCGGCCTACGCGAGGGGCGCGGTCGTACGCGAGCGGCGCCGGTCCCTGCGCCCAGGGGCGCGGGGGACCGGGCGAGAGGTCACCGCGGAGCGCCTACGCCTTGCTGTGCGAGAACAGCTTCAGCACCGGCACCCCCACCTTGTGCCGGGCCCGCGAGGCCCAGTCACGGTGGAAGAACTCCTCCACGTAGTGCGGGTCGGTGAGGACGATCACCTCGTCGGCCCCGACCTCGTCGACGAGGGACTTCAGGGCGTCCAGCGGATGGTCCTCGACCAGCCGCCCCCGCGCCTGTCTGCCGGCCGCCCGCAGGGCGGTGAGGGACACCGACAGGGCCTGTTCGGCGGGCTCCTTCGCGGCGGCGCCCTCCGGTGTCTCCCCCTCGCGGGCGGCGTCGTCGAGTTCGCCGAGGGCGATGTCGTCGATGGCCCGCAGCAGCCGGTCGGCCTGGTCGCCCCGCGGCTGGAGCAGCACATGGAAGAAGACCGCCTCGTCTCCGTGCAAGGTGGTGACGAACTCCACGTCGGCGGACGTCAGGGCCTTCTCGATCATCAAAACGCTTGTGAACACCAGCGCCCCATTCTCCTTCGAGGGCCCCTTGGCCCCGCTCTCCTGCGTGGACCGTACCTGGCCCTGCGGAAACCATCCTGCCCCGTGATCGCACGGGTCCCGCCGGATCCAGTGTGCCCGGCGGAGGCAGAACGGAACGATACGTTCCGCTGTGGTCAGGACCGCCGGTAGCGGGCGAACAGATATCCGGCCTCCGTCAGCAGCGACACGAGTTCGAAGCGCCGGGGCACATCGACCGGCGGACCGTCCGCGATGCGCTGGGCGTTGCCCGCGGTGAGCATCGGCGACAGCGTCAGGCACAGCTCGTCGAGCACCCCGGCGGCGACGAACCGGCCGAGCAGCCGGGGGCCGCCCTCGGTGAGCAGCCGGGTGTGGCCGAGCCCGGCGAGGGCCCGCACCGCGCGCGCCGGATCCACCTCGGTGCCGTCGCCCGCGATCACCACCCGGGCGCCCGCCCGCTCGGCCGCGGCGATCCGGCCCCGGTCCGCCGCGGCGCCGGTCAGGACCAGGGTGGGCACCAGCGGCGCGGTGAACAGCGGATGCGAGAAGTCCAGTTCCAGGCTCGCGCTGACCACCGCGATGGCCGGGGCCGGGCCCTGTCCCGCGGCCTGGCGGGCCGCCGCGAACTCGGCACGCGCGCGTGCGGGCCGGTAGCCCTCCTCGCGTACGGTCTGGGCACCGACGACCACGACGTCCGCGAGGGCCCGCAGCGTTCCGAAGATCCGCATGTCGGCCGCGCCGGAGATGGGCTGCGAGCGGCCCTCGTACTGGGCGGCGCCGTCCAGCGTGGACACCATGTTGGCCCGCAGCCACGCCTGCTCGCCGTGCCGGTCCTGCTCGGGGTAGGCATAGGCGGCGGCCAGCTCGGCAAGGCTCCACTCCCGCTCCGCGCGGTCGCCCGCACCCGGGGAGGCGGCGCCCGCGGCGGCCCCGGCCCCCGCCCCCGCAGCCTCCGGGGTGGCCTCCGCGGCCTTGGCGGCGGCTCCCGCCCCCGTCCGCGCGGCGTCCGCGGCGAGGTCCTGGGCTGCTGTTTCTTCGGTCACAGGGAACAGGCGTCGCATGAGGTGCAGTGTGACACGGCGCTTACCATGGGGAACCGTGTCGTCCTCCACCGCCGCCTCCCGGCCCGGCTCCGCCGCCGACGCGGCCCCGCTGTCCCTGTGCTCCCGCGAGCCGCACGTCCCCGCGGACCGGCTGGTCGCCGAGATGGTGCCGCCCCCGCGCTTCGACTCGGCGCGCTTCACCACCTACCTGCCGGATGCGGACCAGCCCAGCCAGACCGAGGCCGTGCGGGCCCTGGAGGGCTTCGCGGCCGGCCTGGGCAAACCGTCCGCTGCGGGCGGCGCGAGGCGCGGGTTCCTCGGCTTCGGACGGTCCAGGGAGAAGGCCCCGGCCGGCCCGCGCGGCGTCTACCTGGACGGCGGGTACGGCGTCGGCAAGACCCATCTGCTGGCCTCCCTCTGGCACGCCACCCCGGCCGAGCCCGCGCTCAAGGCGTTCGGCACCTTCGTGGAGCTGACCAACCTGGTCGGCGCCCTCGGCTTCCAGGAGACCGTGCGCACCCTCGGCGGCCACCGGCTGCTGTGCATCGACGAGTTCGAACTGGACGACCCCGGCGACACGGTCCTGGTGTCGACGCTGCTGGGCCGGCTGGTCGACGCGGGCGTGGCGCTCGCCGCCACCTCCAACACCCTGCCGGGCAAGCTGGGCGAGGGCCGGTTCGCGGCCGTCGACTTCCTGCGCGAGATCCAGGGCCTGTCCGCGCACTTCCGGACCCTGCGCATCGACGGCGAGGACTATCGCCACCGCGGCCTGCCCGAGGCGCCGGCGCCGTACTCCGACAAGCAGGTGACCCGGACGGCGTACGCCACCGAGGGCGCCTCGCTCGACGACTTCCCGGGTCTGCTGGACCATCTCGCGAAGGTGCACCCGAGCCGCTACGGCGCGCTGACCGACGGCGTGCGGGCCGTGTGCCTCACCGATGTGCGGGCGGTGCCCGACCAGTCCACGGCGCTGCGCCTCGTGGTCCTCGCGGACCGGCTCTACGACCGTGAGGTGCCGGTCCTGGCCTCCGGCGTGCCCTTCGACGCGTTGTTCAGCGAGGAGATGCTGAACGGCGGTTACCGCAAGAAGTACTTCCGCGCGATATCCCGGCTCACCGCGCTCGCCCGGGACGCGAAGCCCCTCGTGGCGGCCTGACAGTCGATCAAGATCGGCGGGTCAAGGACTGGTTCACGCCATAGGACCCGCACTTTTCACTCTCTCCCGCGCCCGAAACGCGGATTTAACCCTGCAAACAACTTCGCAGGGTTACCGTGTCTCTTGACCATTCATTGACCAATGCTTGGTCCGTACTAGAGGCGTGAACTGTCGGGAGGGGGGCGCATGTTCCGAGGTCGAACGCGCCGGAGCGCGCTGACACTCCTCGCCACCGTCCTACTCGCCCTGCAGTTGTTCACACCCACGGATTCCTTCGCATCCGCGCACACATTCCGTCATACCGAGGCCAAGGCTCAATCCGGAACCGAGCTTTCCGGGAAGCCGTCGCGCGACGGCACGGGGACCCACCGCGACACGGGGCACGGCGAGGAGCCGCCCGGCGCGACGCCCGACCGTGACCGCCGGCGCGCCGCCGTCTCGGGGCGGACGCCCGGGCGTCCGCTGCCCGACGGGGCCATGACGACCACAGGCCGGGCGAGTGCGCCCGGCGCCGTGCACCACCGCGTCCCCAGACCCTCAGGAGCCCACACCCCGGCGGCGCTTCAGGTCTTCCGCTGCTGAGAGACGGGCAGCCCTCACCACCGTCCTGCACGTCCGACGCGCCGGAACGGCGCGCCAGGAGGAACCAACACACCATGCAGCCCCTCATCGACAACGCCCGTACCTTCGGACAGCGCCCTGAGGAGTTCGCCAAGCTCGCCGAAGGCCAGTCCCCGCAGGTCCTGTTCATCACCTGCTCCGACTCCCGGGTCGTGCCGGCCCTGATCACCGGCGCCCGCCCCGGTGAGCTGTTCGAACTGCGCACCGCCGGCAACATCGTCCCGCCCCACGCCTCCGCGCACCCCACGGCCGAGGCGGCCACCATCGAGTACGCCGTCGAAGTGCTCGGCGTCCGTGACGTCGTCGTCTGCGGCCACTCCCACTGCGGTGCCGTCGGCGCGCTGGTGCGCGGCGACGACCTGACCGCCGTACCCGCCGTGCGCGACTGGCTGGCGCACGCGACCCCGCGCCCGGCCGGCGCGGCCGAGGACCCCGCCGTCACCGAGGGCGTGCAGAGCCACGTCCTGACCCAGTTGCTGCGGCTGCGCTCGTACCCGTGCGTGGCCCGGAAGCTGGCCCAGGGGCGACTCGCCCTGCACGCCTGGTACTACGAGGTGCACACCGGCGCCGTCCGGGCGCACGTCGCGCAGACCGACACCTTCGAAGCACTGTGAGCCGCGCCGTGACCAACCCATTCCCTCATCTCAGGCAGGACTTCACCGCTTCCCTCGTCGTCTTCCTGGTCGCGCTCCCGCTGTGCGTGGGCGTGGCCGTCGCCTCCGGCGTACCGGCCGAACTCGGCCTGGTCACCGGCATCGTCGGGGGCATCGTCACCGGGCTGATGCGCGGCAGCAGCCTCCAGGTCTCCGGTCCGGCCGCCGGCCTGACCGTGCTGGTCTTCGAGGCGGTGCAGCAGTTCGGGCTGCCCGCGCTCGGGGTGATCGTGCTCGTCGCCGGGGTGCTCCAGACGGCTATGGGCGCCCTGCGGCTCGGCCGCTGGTTCCGGGCCATCTCGGTCTCGGTGGTGGAGGGCATGCTGGCCGGTATCGGTCTGGTCCTGATCGCCGGACAGCTGTACCCGGCGCTGGCCGCCGAGGCCCCCGATTCCGGCCCAGGAAAGATAGCCGGACTTCCCGGGGCGCTCGCGGACGCCCTCGGCGACACGGACGCGCTGGCCTCCCTCGCCCTCGGCGCGGGCACGATCGCGGTCCTCCTGCTGTGGAAGCTCGCCCCCGCCCCGGTGCGCGCGGTGCCGGGCCCGCTGGCCGCGGTCGGCCTCGCCACGGCGGCCGCGATGGCCCTCGGCCTGCCCGTGGCCACCGTCGAGGTGCAGGGGCTGCTCGGCTCGATCCAGCCGCCGCCGCTGAGCGCCTTCGGTGAACTCGCCGGCCTCGGGATGCTCGGCACGATCGTCGCGTTCACGCTGATCGCGTCCGCCGAGTCGCTGTTCAGCGCGGCGGCCGTGGACCGGCTGCACGACGGACCACGCACCCAGTACGACAGGGAACTGGTCGCCCAGGGCGCCGGCAACACGATCTGCGGGCTGCTCGGCGCGCTGCCGATGACCGCGGTGATCGTGCGCAGCGCGGCGAACGTGCAGGCGGGCGCCCGCACCAAGGCGTCCCGGGTGCTGCACGGCGTCTGGCTGCTGCTGTTCGCGGCCCTGCTGCCGGACGTGCTGGGCTACATCCCGATCCCCGCGCTCGCGGGCATCCTCGTGTACTCGGGAGCCAAGCTCATCCCGGTGCGGGCGCTGGCCACGCTGTGGCGCGAGTCCCGGGGCGAGGCGCTGATCCTGGTCGTCACGGCCGTGTCGATCGTCGCGGTCAGCATGTTCGAGGGCGTACTGATCGGCCTGGCGCTGGCGATCGGCAAGACCGCGTGGGAGGCCTCGCACGTCAGGCTGGAGTTCGTCGACAAGGGCGCCGGCCCCGTCGAGGCGTATCTGTCCGGCAACGCCACCTTCCTGCGGCTGCCGAAGATCCTCGACAGCCTGGAGGCACTGCCCACGGACCGGCCGGTCCGGCTCGACCTGTCCGGCCTGCACCACCTGGATCACGCCTGCCGGACCGCGCTGGAGTCCTGGGCCGAGCGGCACAGCTCGTCCGGGACCGAGCCGGTACGGCTCACGACGGCGCGGTGACGCGCCGGTCTGGTCCGGGGCAGGGGCGTGGCCCCGGACCAGACACCGGGCATATCGTTACAGGAACGGATGGAACGGACCTCTGAGCGGAGGAGGCCGTCATGCTCCCGGACCTGTTGGGCGCCCTCGTGGGCCTCGGCGCCGCCGGCCTGATCTATCTGACCGCGGCGGCCCGGATCGTCAAGCAGTACGAACGCGGCGTGGTCTTCCGGCTGGGGCGGGTCATGGAACCGGCGCGAGCGCCGGGCTTCACCATGGTCATCCCCGGGGTGGACCGGCTGCACAAGGTCAACATGCAGATCGTGACGATGCCGATCCCCGCCCAGGAGGGCATCACCCGCGACAACGTGACCGTCCGGGTCGACGCGGTCGTGTACTTCAAGGTCATGGACGCGAGGGCCGCGATCGTCAACGTCGAGGACTACCGGTTCGCCGTCTCCCAGATGGCGCAGACCTCGCTGCGGTCCATCATCGGCAAGAGCGACCTCGACGATCTGCTGTCCAACCGCGAAAAGCTCAACCAGGGCCTTGAGCTGATGATCGACAGCCCGGCCGTGGGCTGGGGCGTGCAGATCGACCGGGTCGAGATCAAGGACGTCTCCCTGCCGGACACGATGAAGCGGTCCATGGCCCGCCAGGCCGAGGCGGACCGTGAACGGCGGGCCCGGATCATCAACGCCGACGCGGAGTTCCAGGCGTCGAAGAAGCTGGCGGAGGCGGCGCAGCAGATGGCCGACACCCCCGCCGCGCTGCAACTGCGGCTGCTGCAGACGGTGGTGGCGGTGGCCGCCGAGAAGAACTCCACACTGGTGCTGCCCTTCCCGGTGGAACTGCTCCGCTTCCTGGAAAAGGCACAGCAGCCGGCGGGCGCCGACGCGGCACCCCCCGCCGCACCCCACACGGAGGCCACCACCCCGAACGGCCAGGACCACTCCACCACCCGCCCCACGCGCCCGATCCCCACGCCCCCGGAGGACACACCGCCCCCGACCCCCCACCCGGACCTGCCCTGAGCCGTGCCGCCCCACGACAGCGACCCGAAGGGGCGCGGGGCTGTATTGACATGCGGCTCCGCCGCGATGGGTCCCCCTGGTCGCGCGAAGCCGAGAACGTGGGGGAGCGACCGGCCGCGATGGTGCCACGGACGGCCGACGGCACAGCGCGGCATGTCCAGCGGAGCGCTTAGCCTGCGGGTATGCGCAACCGTCCGGTGACCGTCGGAATGCTGGCCGTCGTGCTCTGCGGTGCCGCGGCCTGCGGCGGCGGGGCCTCCGTGCCCCCGGCCCCTTCCCCCGCCGTGTCGTCCGCCGCGCCGTCCGGGCACCGCATCGCGGTGGCGAGTGCCGCCTTCGCCGAGGGCGGGGCGATCCCGCGCCGCTACACCTGCGACGGCGCGGACGTCTCGCCGCCGCTCGCCTTCTCCGGCGTACCCGCGGGGACGGCCTCGCTGGCCCTGCTGGTCCAGGACTCCGACGCCCCCGAGGGCCCGTTCACTCACTGGCTGGTGTGGAACATCGCCCCGCGCACCACCGCGCTGGCCGAGGGCCGCGCACCCGAGGGCGCGGAACAGGGCCGCAACGACTTCCGCAGGCCCGGCTACGGCGGTCCGTGCCCGCCGCGCGGGGACCGGCCCCACCACTACGTCTTCACGGTCTATGCCGCCGACCGGAGACCGGACCTGACACCGGCGACCGCCACCGCCGACGACCTGCGGCACGCACTCGCCGCCCACACCCTCGCCTCCGGCACCCTGTCCGGCCACTACGCCCGCTGAGCCGCCCAGGACGCCCAAAGTCCCGCCACCGCGCCCGTCCGCGCCCTCCCGCTGCTCGCCGCGGCCTCCGCCGTGACCCGCCCCGCCCTCATCCGGGCCCTCCGCGCCGTCCGTCCCCGGGCCCGCGGGGGCCGGGCGGGTGACGCACAGACCGCCGGTGAGCCATGTCGTCCGGTATGCACCACTTCCGGTCATATCTTCATACCGTGTTCACTCTTGTATGCCGCGTCACCGCCCTCTGCGCCCTCGGCGCAGCCCTCGCCGCGTGCGGCACCGCCGGGGCCCCGCGCACCACGGGCCGGGCCCCGGCACAGCCCGCCGCCTCGTCCGCCTCCTCGCGTCCGCCCACCCTCACCCCGGGCCCCGGCGGTCTCACCCCCGTCTTCATGAACGGCCCGCGCACCCGGGGCAAGACCGTCGCCCTCACCTTCGACGCCGACATGACCGCCGACCAGGGAAAACGCGCCGCGGCTGGCGAGCACTTCGACAACCCCGACCTGATCGCCACCCTGCGCGACCTAAAGGTCCCGTCGACCGTGTTCATGACCGGCCGCTGGGCCGAGCAGTACCCGGCCGAGGCCCGCTCGATCGGCAGCGACCCGCTGTTCGAGGTCGCCAACCACTCCTACAGCCACTACGCCTTCACCGCCGACTGCTACGGCCTGCCGACCGTCTCCGCCGACCGGATGCGCGCGGACGTGGAGCAGGCGTACGCCTCCCTCCGCAAGGCGGGCGTGCCCCACCCGATGCCGTACTTCCGCTTCCCCGGCGGCTGCTACGACCAGCAGTCGCTGCGCGCGCTGAGCGGGCTCGGGGTCACCGCGGTGCAGTGGGACGTGGTCAGCGGGGACGCGTTCGCGACGGACGCCGACGCGGTCGTCAAGCAGGTGCTGGACGGGGTGCGGCCCGGGTCGGTGGTCGTCATGCACTGCACCCGCAGCGCCGCCCCGACCACCGAGCGGGTCGTACGCACGATCGTGCCGGAACTGCGCAAGCGGGGCTTTCAGTTCGTGAAGGTCTCCACGTTGATCTCGCAGTCCGGCAGCCGCCGCTGACCCGCCTCCGCTGAGGGCATGACCGACGAGGACCCCCGCCCGGCCACCCGCCCCGACGGGCCCGCCACGGCCGGCGGCCCGCCGTACGCGGAGTGCGTGCTGTGCCGCGAGCCGACCGAGTATCCGCCCTCGCACCGGGGCATCACGCTGTGCCCCGTCTGCGCGTGGCAGGAGGCGCAGCGCACCGCCTGCTCGGGCTGACCCCTGCCGCACCGGGCCACGGCGGCACCGCCGCCCGGACCCGTAAGGTGGGCTGTCGTGAGCGACCTTCCTGACTCCCCCGGTGACAGCCCCTTCCATGCCGAGCGCTCCCCGCGCGACGCGGCCCCGCAGTTCGTGCTGCCGCTCGTCGTACGGATCGAGCGGGCGGCGCCGCCCGCGCGCACCGACGCGCTGGAGACCGCCGCCCGGGCCGTGCTCATGCTGCTCGCGGACGAGCGGGCGCTGGGCGACGGGGAGTGGGCGCGGGCCGTGCGGGACTGGCAGGACGCCCGGATCCGCAAGGTGGTGCGGCGGGCCCGGGGCGCCGAGTGGCGGCGGGCCGAGGCGCTGCCCGGCATCACCGTCACCGGGAAGTCCGCGGAGGTACGGGTCTTCCCGCCGGTTCCCCTGGACGGCTGGCCCAAGGATCTGGCCCGGCTCCAGGTGTCCGGCACCGAACTCGACGACCCCGAGCCGCCGGCCGCACCCGACCCGGCACAGCCCGTGCTGTGGCTGAACCCCGGCCTTGACATGTCGGCCGGCAAGGCGATGGCCCAGGCCGGGCACGGCGCCCAGCTCGCCTGGTGGGAGCTGTCCGCCGCGGAGCGGGACGACTGGCGGGACGCCGGTTTCCCGCTGTCCGTGCGCACCGCCGACCCCGCCGAGTGGCCCCGGCTCACCACCGGCGGACTGCCCCTGGTCCGGGACGCCGGCTTCACCGAGATCCGCCCCGGCTCCACCACGGTCGTCGCGGACCACCCGGCCCTTCGCTCACGGTGACCGGCGGCGCCGGCAAGGCCGCATGAGTCTTTGCGGGGATCACCGCGACCGGCCCCGGGTCACCTCGTGCAGTCGACGGCTCCCGCGGTGGGAGTCGGGCGGCGCGGGGGGCCGTGCTTACGGGTTCAGCCCTGCCTGTGGACGTCGTTGCGGAGGCGACGCAGGGTGAAGGTGTCGACCGGGTCGATCTGAGCGTAGGGGCCGGTGACGGCGTAATAGGTGACCGCCATGCTCGTGTGGCCCGAGGACGGGGTGCCCGGGTCGACGGAGAAGGCGACGAAGCCGTAGGAGTTGACGCGGTCACGGACCGCCGACCAGGGCGCCGGCTCCGTCACGTACACGGGCGTCTTCTTGCCGTTCGCCCCGGCGGGGCCGACGCCCGTGATGACGTTGCACCGCGGGGTGTCGAACAGCACGTCCTTGGACGGGCTGTTGGTGCCGCCACCGCCGATGACCAGGTGGACGGTGCCCTCGGCGGTGTCGACGAGGTCGGTGCGGGTGGCCGCCGGATCGGGGGTCATCGTGTCGTTGGGCTGGTGGCCGCGGATCGGGTGGGAGCGCTCGTAGTGGTGCTCGTGACCGCAGACGACCACGTCCACTCCGTACCGGTCGAACAACGGGAGCCATTCCTGGCGGATGCCCAGGTCGGCACCGTTGCCCGGGTGGTCAGCGGTGGAGACGACCACCTGGTGCATGACGACGACGATCCAGTCGATGTCGCGGTCGGCCCGGGTGCGGGTCAGTTCCGCCTCCAGCCAGCGCCGCTGGGCCCCGTCGGAGTAACCGCGGACGTAGGAGTCGCCGGCGTCCTGGTAGGCCACGTCGTCGTTGGCCAGGCTGATCACCCGCACCGATCCCACGGTGAACGCGTACCACAGCCCTTCGGTCTCCGGATCGCCGCCGTTGCCCGGCAGCGCGAAGTACGTCTGGTAGGCGGCGAATCCGATCGGCCCGTTGCCCGACTCGTTCTCGTGGTTGCCGGCCGCCGGCATCCACGGCCGGAACCGGGCCGACCGGGTGGTCATGTCGAACCAGTCCGACCAGGTGCGGATGCGGTCGGCGGCCAGATTCGCGTAGCACAGGTCGCCGTTCATCAGGTGGAACAGCGGTGCGACGCGCTCCACCGCCGTGGTCACATCACCCGCGTAGGGCGAGCCGAGATTGTCGTTGAGGTAGGTGAGCTTCGAGGTGATCTTCGACGGCATGGGGCCGTTCAGCTTGCCCACCGTGGGAGTGCCCTGGTCGCCGAAGCTGGTGAAGGTGAACGGCGCCCTGCCGCTCGGTGCCGTCCGGAACGTCCCCGGCTCCGGTCCGGCCCCGTCGTGCACGGCGGCGTAGACGTACTCGGTGTCGGGGCGCAGCCGGCTCAGCCAGGCGTGATGCGCATGGATCGGTTGTCCGGACTTCGCGTCCTTGTAGAGCGTGGTCCGTGCCGGTACGTCGCGGCCCAGCCCGCCCGCGGGCGTGCCGAGCAGAACACGGGGCCGCCGCACCGGCACCGGCGTCTGCCAGGACACCACCATCTCGTGGGAGGCGTCCGCGCCGAACTGCAGATGCAGGCCGCTCACCGGCGGCATGCCGGAGCCCTCCGGGCGGACCCACAACACCGGTGAGGCGGCGGCGGGTCCCGCGCCGAACAGTCCTCCCCAGCCGGCGCCCGCAGCGCCGGCGGCACCGATCAGTCCACGTCGGCTCATCCGGTGGAGCCGCCCCCCTCGGCCGGTCGTCTGCTGTTCGCCGGGTTCCCCGACTGCCGTGCCGGCCGGTTGCTCTCTGCCTGTGGAAGTCGTCGTCATGCCGGGAAACTCCCATGGTCCCCGCTGTGCCCGACACCGGCGAGCCGTGAACAGTGCGCCAATCGCCTCGGCTGCAAAGGCAACCGGAGTCCAAACCTTGACAACCATTTCGGCGCCGGTGATTGCGACGCCCGGTGGTGGACAGCAGGCTGTCGGTGTGAACGAACGGGCGGACGCGGTACGCGGGCTGGATTCCGCGCTGCGGGAGCTGCGGCACGGGCGGTTCGGGCTGTACGGGCCCGTGGTCAGGGAGCGCTTCCTGAGCGGGCTGCCGGGAGAGGTCACGGCGACCGGCTACCGGGTGCTGCGCTTCGTCGAGGCCAGTTCACCGCCCCCGCCCGCCCTGTCCGACATCGCCGAGCTGCTGCTGACCGACCGGGCTCGCGCCGTACGCGTCGTCGACCAACTGGTCGCACAGGACCTGGTCCGCCGGGTCCGGGACGTCGTGGACCGGCGCACACGCAGGGTGGAACTGACGGAAACCGGACGTGACTTCCTCACCCGGGCCACCGCTCACCGCTCCCGGCTCCTGGAGGCGCTGCTGCTGGACTGGTCCGACGAGGATCTGGAACGCCTGAGCCGGTGCGTCGAGCGGCTCAATGAATCCGTCGCACGGCACTCCTGGTAGCTCCGGCCGAACTGTTCCCCGGACCGCGGCGCAGGCCACCGGACCGCGGCGCCGTGACCGCCGGGAACCTCAAATGTTGCTCTGAAGACGCGGGCGGCGGGATTCGGTGGCGGACGGCGGGGCCATACCTCCGTCACGCCACGACGGCGACGAGGAGGCACGGGAGGGGACGGGCGATGCGACGACTGGGGACGGGGATCGGCTGGCGGCCGGAGATCGCGGACGCCGTGGAACGCATGCCGGGCATCGACTGGGTCGAGGTCGTCGCGGAGAACGTGTGCCCCGGGCATCCGCCCGCGTCGCTGCTGCGGCTGCGCGAACGCGGGGTCACCGTGGTCCCGCACGGCGTCTCGCTCGGTCTCGGCGACGCGGACCGGCCCGACGAGGGCCGGCTGACCGCCCTCGCCGAACGCGCGACGGCACTGGGCTCGCCCCTGGTCACCGAGCACATCGCGTTCGTCCGGGCCGGTGGCCCGCTGACCGCTTCCCCGCGCCTGGAGGCGGGCCATCTGCTGCCCGTGCCGCGCACCCGCGACGCCCTGGACGTGCTGTGCGCGAACGTGCGCATCGCCCAGCGGGCCCTGCCGGTGCCGCTCGCCGTGGAGAACATCGCCGCCCTGATCTCCTGGCCCGGCGAGGAGCTGACCGAGGGACAGTTCCTGTACGAGCTGGCCGACCGGACCGGTGTGCGGCTGCTCATCGACGTGGCGAACCTGCACACCAACCACGTCAACCGCGGCGACGACCCGGCCCGGGCACTCGCCGAACTGCCGCTTGAGGCCATCGCGTACGTGCATGTCGCGGGCGGATTCCAGCGCGACGGCGTCTGGCACGACAGCCACGCCCACCCCGTCCCGCGGCCCGTCCTCGACATCCTGACCGATCTGGCCTCCCGGGTCACGCCGCCCGGGGTGCTGCTGGAGCGCGACGAGAACTTCCCCGAAACCGCGGAGCTGGAACGGGAGTTGACGGCCATACGGACGTCCGTCGAGGAGGGCTCCGCGAACCGCCGCGCCGCCGGGACGCGGCCGGCCCCGCGGGCGACGACGCTCACCGCCCCGCGGCCGGCCGAAGAGCCCGACCGGGAGCGGGTCGCGCTCGCCCAGGCGGCGGTGCTGTCCGCGCTGGTCGCCGGGACTCCGCTGCCCGAGGGCTTCGACCGGGTGCGGATGGGCGTGCAGGCGCGGGCGCTCGCCGCGAAGCGGGCGGACGTGGTGGCCAAGGTCGCGCCCGAACTGCCCCGGATCCTGGGTACCCGCTACCGCCCGGCGTTCCTCGACTATGCGCAGGGGCAGCCGATGACCGGCGGATACCGCCGGGACGCGCTGGACTTCGTCGCGCATCTGCTGAACGCGCGGCACCCCGAGGACGCCGGGGGACGGCGGGAGTTGCGCACCTGGTGGCTGGAGCGCTCGGGACCGGTGCCACGCTCCCGGCGCCCGGTCGCCCGGATCGGCCGGGCGGCACGCCGAGCGCTGGCCCGACGGCCGTGACACGACACCCGTCGACTTCCGGCCGCCCCGGCCGGCGCCGGGAGTGAGGGGTGACGGATGGGGCGGTGTGGTGTGGTCCGGGCGGGGCGCGGTGGGTTCAACGGCCGTGCGCTGTTGCCTACTTCACTTCCGGTTCGGCATGCTTCGCCCGGTTCTGCCACAGCACGGCCGGGACGGTCCGCGCAGTACTATGCCAACCCGCACCCACCGACGCACACCGGAAACGCGGTGCCGCAAGCAGGAGGCACCATGCGACCGCGACCCCCGATCAAGGGCAGAGGCATCTTCAGCGGCACCGGGCTCATCATCACGGGCCTGGCCGCGACGCTCGCGGCGCTGATCTTCCCGGTCTGGTCCTACGCCGACCGATCGGGAACGACCGGCGCGGACGTGCTGAGCACGCGGACGCGGACCACACCGTACGGCCTGCTCTCCGCGCTCGACCAGGACTTCGTCACCAGGGTCAGGCTGGCCGGGCTGTGGGAACTGCCGGCCGGTGAACTGGCGGAGCGCAAGGGCACCACGGCGGCGGTACGGACGGCCGGACAGCATCTGGTCGACGGACACACGACACTGGACGCGCACGTCCGCCTCGTCGCCTCGCGGCTCGGCCTTGCCCTGCCCAACGCGCCCACATCGCAGCAGCGGGACTGGCTGGCGGAGCTGAACGCCGCGCAGGGCACTGACTTCGACCGCGCGTTCGCCAACATCCTCAGGCTGGCGCACGGCAAGGTGTTCTCGGTCGTCGCCCAGGTCCGGGCGGGCACCCAGAACGCGCTGGTGCGCGATCTCGCCGACGACGCCAACGCCACCGTCCTTGACCACATCAAGGTCCTGGAGGCGACGGGCTACGTCGACTTCGCCGCGCTGTCCCGGGACCTGGCGGCGAGCGGCCCGCCGTCCGCGTCCGACACCACCCCGCCGCCGGTCGCCCCCACCGCAGCCCTCCCGGTCACCCCGGCCCCCGACGCCCCCTGACAGCGCCCCAACAGGAGCGTCCCGAAGGGGCGCGGGGAACTGCGCGACCAGCCACGACGAAGCCGCAGACAACCGACGGCACAGCGCGGCACACCCAGCGGAGCGTTTACGCGAGGCCCGCGACCAGTTCGCCGATCTCCTTGCGGCGGCCGGTGAAGAAGGGCACCTCTTCGCGTACATGCCGCCGCGCCTCGGAGCCGCGCAGATGGCGCATGAGGTCGACGATGCGGTGCAGCTCGTCGGCCTCGAACGCGAGGATCCACTCGTAGTCGCCGAGCGAGAACGAGGCGACCGTGTTGGCGCGCACGTCGGGGAAGCCGCGGGCCATCTTGCCGTGGTCGGCGAGCATCCGGCGGCGGTCCTCGTCGGGCAGCAGGTACCAGTCGTAGGAGCGCACGAAGGGGTACACGCTGACGTAGGCGCGGGGCGTCTCGTCGGCGAGGAACGCCGGGATGTGCGCGCGGTTGAACTCGGCGGGGCGGTGCAGCGCCATGTTCGACCACACCGGCTCCAGCGCGCGGCCCAGCTTCGTGCGGCGGAAGAGGTTGTACGCCTCCTGGAGCTGGTCGCTGGTCTCGGCGTGCCACCAGATCATGAGGTCGGCGTCGGCACGCAGCCCGGAGACGTCGTAGGTGCCGCGGATCGTCACGTCCTTGGCGGCGAGCTGGTCGAACAGGTCCTGGACCTCGTCGGCGTAGCCGGTGCGGTCCTCGGGCAGCGCGTCCTTCAGCCGGAAGACGGACCACAGCGTGTAGCGGATGACCGCGTTGAGGTCCTTGGCCAGCTTGCCCTTGTTGGGGATCCTGCCGGACTCGGTGGTGGGGGCGTCGTCACTCATGTGCCTATTCTCCCGCTCCGCTCCGCGAGCCGTGCACCGGGTGGCCGGTCGGCTCAGCGCCGGCGGCGCCGCCCCCGCGCGGGTCGCCCGCGAGCCGGTCAACGGCGGCCTCGGCGCTCGCGACGCACGCGGGGATGCCGACGCCGTCGTACTGGGCGCCGCACACGGCGAGGCCCGGGAGCTTGGCGACGTGCTCGCGGATGCGGGCCACGCGCGCGTGGTGGCCGACGGGGTACTGGGGCAGGCCCTCGGTCCAGCGGGTGACCCGGGTCTCAAGGGGCGCTGCGGTCAGGCCGGTGGCCTCGCGCAGATCGTGCCGGGAGACGTCGACGAGGTCGGCGTCCTCGCGGCCCAGGATCTCCGTCTCGCCGTACCGCCCGACGGAGGTGCGCAGCACCAACACCCCCGGGTCCTCCTCGGCGATCCAGCCCCACTTCCGGGAGGCGAAGGTGGACGCCTTGACGGTGTGCCCGTCGACGGGGGGCACGAGGAAGCCGCTGCCCTCGGGGAGGGTGACGGCGTCCCGCCGGTAGGCGAGGGTGACCAGGGCCATGGAGGCGTATTCGACGGCCCGCAGTTCGGCTGCGGCGCCGGGGGACTCGGCGGCCAGCAGCCCGGCGGCGACGGGCGCGGGCACCGCGACCACGACGGCGTCGGCGTGCCGCACCCGGTCGGCGGCGACCACCCGCCAGCCGCCCGCAGCCTCCCGGCGCAGCTCCGTCACCGCTGTCGAGGTGAGGACGGCGCCGCCGCGGGCCCGCACGGCCTCGGCGACCGCGAGCGGCAGCCGGCCCACCCCGCCCTCGATGCCCTGGAAGACCGGGCCGGGCCGCGGGTCCGCGGCGGTCCGCGCCTGGAGGTCGCGGACCGCGGCGGTGAGGGAGTCGTGGGTCTGCAGGGCCTGGAACAGCTGGGGGACGGCCGCGCGCATCGAGATGCGGTACGCGTCGCCCGCGTACACCCCGCCGAGCAGGGGCTCGACCAGGCGGTCGACGACCTCGCGGCCGAGCCGCGCCGCCACGTACTCCCCGACCGCCACGTCGTCGCCGGTCTCGGTGCGCGGCAGGCCGGCCTCGCGGTCGATGCGCGCGAGGCTTTCCTCGGAGACCACGCCGGCCAGCGCGGACGCCGTGCCGGGCACGCCCATCACATGTCCCTTGGGCAGGGGGCGCAGCGCGCCGCGGGTCCAGATCGAGGCGGTCGTGGTGGCCGGTGTGCGCAGCCGGTCCGCGAGGCCCACCTCGCGCGCCAGGGCCACCGCCTCCGGCCGGCGGGCGAGCATCGACTCGGCGCCCAGGTCCACCCGCACGCCCGCGATCTCGCCGGGCAGCAGCTTGCCGCCGACCCGGTCCGCCGCCTCCAGCACGGTCACCCGCGCCCCGCGGTCCAGCAGCCGGTGCGCTGCCGCCAGTCCCGCGATCCCGGCTCCGATGACGACGACATGACCCGTGTCCGTACCCGATCCGTTCATGCGTCCACCCTCTCAGACACCGCCGACGGCCCGATCGGCGCCTCGTGTCCAGCTCGCGTCGTGACCGTGACCTCATCGGGACCGTGCCCCGCCAACGTCCCGTCCGGGTGCGGCGTCGAAGGAGCGTCAGTCTTCACGAACCCTCGCGCCAATCCCTTGGGGGGAACCGCCACATGCGCACACCACGCTCCGTACGCCCCGTGCCCGCCCTGGCCGGCATCCTGCTGGCCGCCGCCGTCACGCTGACCGGCTGCGGGGCCGCCGACACCGCGAGCAGCGGCGACGACAAGGCCGCCGCGAAGAGCGCGGCGCAGCGGGGTACGGCCGCCGGCTCCGACGCGGTCGGCGAGGCCGCAGGGCCGGGCCGGACGGACACCGCCAAGACGGCCCCGAAGGGGCCCCGGATCACCGTCGAGCACATCATCCGCACCGCCTCCCTGACCGTGCGGGTCACGGACGTGCCCAAGGCGCTGGACGAGGCCCGCACCGCCGCGGAGGGCGCGGGGGGCTTCGTCGGCCGGGAGCGCACCAGCCGGGGCTCCGGGGGACATGAGCGCACCCGAGTCGTCCTGCGCGTGCCCGCCGACGCGTACGACAAGGTCCTCGAAGACCTCCAGGGCACGGGCAAGCTGATCTCGCGCACGGCGGGGGCCGAGGACGTCACCGACCAGATCGTGGACGTGGACAGCCGCATCGCCTCCCAGCGGGCCAGCGTGGCCCGGATCCGCGAGCTGATGGACCGGGCGGGCCGGCTCAGCGACGTGGTCACCCTGGAACGGGAGTTGAGCAGCCGCGAGGCCGATCTGGAGGCGCTGCTCGCCCAGCAGGCGTCCCTGAAGGACCGCACGAGCCTCGCGACCATCACCCTGACGCTGACCGAGGCGCCGGAGAAGGAGACGGCGAAGGACGACACCCCCGGATTCCTGGACGCCGTGTCCGGCGGCTGGCACGTCTTCGTCACGATGCTGCGCTGGATCGCGCTGGCCCTGGGCGCGGTGCTGCCCTTCGCGGCTCTGGCGGCGCTGCTCGTCCTGGGCTGGGTACGGGTCCTGCGGTCCCGCCTGCCGCGCCACGCGTCGCCTGCGTCTGCGTCGCCTGCGGCGGCCAGCACCGTGGGCCCGCTCCCCCAGGCCCGCCGCCCGGCCCCGGCCGCCATGGACGACGAGGGGCCCGACGGCGAGCGCGGCGGTGTGTCGGCGGGCGCCTAATGGGGTGCCTCGGTTTGCGGGGCGGCGGGTGCGGCATTCGTCGTGGCCGGGCGCGCAGTTCCCCGCGCCCCTGAAACGCCGGGCGGCGCCCAAGAGGCCGACGTGGGACTGCGGGCGCCTCACCAAGTGCCTCGGTTTGGCGGTGGGCAGGTGCGGCATTCGTTGTGGCTGGGCGCGCAGTTCCCCGCGCCCCTGAAATGCCGGACGGCGCCCAAGAGGCCGGCGTGGGCCCGGGGCGCCTAACCAGGTGCGGCATTTTTGTGGCTCGGCGCGTCGTTCCCCGCGTCCCTGAAACGCCGGCAAGGCCGGTGTGGGGCCCCGGTGGGGTTGGGATGCTTTGTGGTCGTAGCGTGTTCGCATGAGTGTGAGCGGTGCGCGGGGCGGGACCGAACGGCTCGTCGTGATCGGCGGTGACGCCGCGGGGATGTCCGCGGCGTCGCAGGCGCGGCGGCTGCGGGGCCCCGACGAGCTGGAGATCGTGGCGTTCGAACGCGGCCACTTCGCGTCCTACTCGGCGTGCGGCATCCCGTACTGGGTGGGCGGCGACGTCCCCGAACGCGATCAGCTGATCGCCCGCTCGCCGCAGGAGCACCGCGCGCGGGACATCGACCTGCGCATGCGCACCGAGGTCACGGAGATCGACGTGGCCCGGCAACGGGTACGCGCGCGTGACGTCGATTCCGGTGCCGAGTCCTGGACGTCGTACGACAAGCTGGTGATCGCGACCGGCGCCCGGCCCGTACGCCCCGACCTGCCGGGGATCGACGCGCCCGGCGTGCACGGCGTGCAGACCCTGGACGACGGCCAGGCCCTGCTGGACACGCTGGCGCACACCGAGGGCCGCCGCGCGGTCGTCGTCGGCGCGGGCTACATCGGTGTGGAGATGGCCGAAGCGCTCATCAACCGCGGCTACGAGGTGACCGTCGTCAACCGGGGCGCGGAGCCCATGGCCACGCTCGACCCGGACATGGGCCGGCTGGTGCACCGGGCCATGGAGGGCCTGGGCATCACCATGGTCAACGACGCGGCCGTCACCAAGCTGCTCACGGGGGACGACGGCCGGGTGCGGGCGGTGGCGACGGAGGACGCCGAGTTCCCGGCCGACGTGGTCGTCCTCGGGATCGGCGTGCGCCCGCAGACGACGCTCGCCCGGGCGGCGGGGCTGCCGCTCGGCCGCCACGGGGGGCTGCTCACCGACCTGGCGATGCGCGTCCGGGGCCAGGAGAACATCTGGTCCGGCGGCGACTGCGTCGAAGTGCTCGATCTGGTCTCCGGCCAGGAGCGGCACATCGCCCTCGGCACCCACGCCAACAAGCACGGCCAGGTCATCGGCACCAACGTCGGCGGTGGGTACGCCACCTTCCCGGGCGTGGTCGGCACGGCGGTGAGCAAGGTCTGCGACCTGGAGATCGCCCGTACCGGGCTGCGCGAGAAGGACGCGCGCCGGGTGGGCCTGCGGTTCGAGACGGTCACCATCGAGTCGACCAGCCGGGCCGGCTACTACCCCGGCGCCTCCCCCATGACGGTGAAGATGCTCGCCGAGCGCGGCACGGGCCGCCTGCTCGGGGTGCAGATCGTGGGCCGGGAGGGCGCGGCCAAGCGCGTGGACGTCGCCGCGGTGGCGCTGACCGCTCGGATGACGGTCGAGGAGATGACGGCCCTTGACCTGGGTTACGCGCCGCCGTTCTCACCGGTGTGGGACCCGGTCCTGGTGGCGGCCCGCAAGGCGGCGACCAAGGTACGCGCCACCACCCCCACAGCCCCGCCCCGCTGATCCCCCGGCCGCGGCGGCACGAACACGCTGAAGCCCCCGGCCAGGGCGGGCCGGGGCAGACGGTCTCACCAAGGACCCCCACCGCAGCCCTCCCGGCCACCCCGGCCCCACCCCTCAGCGCCCCCTGACAGCGCCCCCAAAGGGGCGCGAGGCTGTATTGATATGCGGCTCCGCCGCGATGGGGGTCCCCCCTGTTCGAGCGAAGCCGAGAACTTGGGGGAGCGACCAGCCACGACGGAGCCGCAGACGAACGACGACATAGCGCGGCAGGGCCAGCGGAGCTACGCCGTGCCGCTGATTCGTGGCAGCGATGCCACGGACGCGCTGGATGTCATGGCCTGTGGCTGCTCCGCGGCGGGCTTCGCGTGGGAGGCGGTCGCGCGCACGGATCGCAGGCGGTGGCTGACCGCCTCGTCGAGGGTCACCGGCCGCTGCATCTGCGCGGCGAGCCGCCCGGCCTCCTGGCCGAGCCGGGCGACGTCCTCCCAGGGGAGCCGCACCACGAGGGAGATCTCCGCCTCGCCGTCCGGCAGGGCCTGCATCGCGGGGAATGTCTGAGGGGTGACTCGGTCGTTCATCGCCTGGTCCTCACGTCGGTTGCAAGGGGATACGCAGCCACGCCCGGCGGCGTTCACCGATTCGCCCGCCGCGTCGCGGGCAGTACTCCTGTGTGGTCATCCCCGTCCATGACGTGAACCCGGTGCGCGGCACCCCCTGGGTGACGTACGCGCTGATCGCCGCGAACTTCGCCGTCTTCCTGGCCACGCCCGGCATAGCCGGTTCCGTGGCCGGCGGCGGCGATCTGGCGCAGCTGTGCCATCTGCAGGCGTTCATGGACCACTACGCGGCGGTGCCCCGAGAGCTGATCCACCGTCAGTTGCCGCGGCTGGTGCCGACCGGGGCGGTGGGTGTCGGGCCGCAGGGGCCGGGTTGCGTGGTGGCCCCGCCGGCCTACGACAAGTCGCCGCCGCTGTCGGTCTTCACGGCGATGTTCGTGCACGGCGGCTGGCTGCACCTGCTGGGCAACATGCTGTTCCTGCTGATCTTCGGCAACAACGTCGAGGACCGCATGGGCCACGTCCGGTACTTCGTCTTCTACGTCGTCTGCGGCTACGCGGCCGGCTACGGCTACGCGCTGCTCAACGCCTCCTCGGCCGAACCGCTGATCGGCGCGTCCGGGGCGATCGCCGGCGTCCTCGGCGCCTATCTGGTGCTGTATCCGAAGGCGCGGGTCTGGGTCCTCGTGCCGTTCCTGATCTTCCTGCCGCTCAGGCTGCCCGCCTGGCTGGTGCTGGGGTTCTGGTTCGTGCTCCAGGCGGTGTACTCGTCCGGTCTCGGTGTCTCCGGCGCCGGCACGGTGGCGTACGCGGCGCACATCGTCGGCTTCGTCGTCGGCATGCTGTTCGCGTTGCCGCTGCGGCCGGGCACCCCGCCCCCGCCGGAGCCGCCCCGGCTGCTGTTCGGCAGGCAGGCCCGGCCCTGGCAGACGTGGTGAGTCAGCGGGCGGTGCGTGTGTGCACGTACTCCACGAGCCGGGTCAGCGCGTCCGGGTCGGTCTCGGGCTGCACTCCGTGGCCGAGGTTGAAGACGTGGCCCTCCAGCCCGGCCGCCGCGTCCAGCACCTCGCGGGTCTTCGCCTCGACGGCCTCCGCGCCGGCGAAGAGTACCGTCGGGTCGAGGTTGCCCTGGAGCGCCTTGCCGGGGCCGACGCGGCGGGCCGCCTCGTCGAGCGGTACCCGCCAGTCGACGCCGACGACGTCCGCGCCGGCCTCGCCCATGAGGTGCAGCAACTCGCCGGTGCCGACGCCGAAGTGGATGCGCGGGACGCCGTATCCGGCGACGGCGGCGAACACCTTGGCGGAGGCGGGCAGCACGGAGCGCCGGTAGTCGTCGGGGGCGAGCGCGCCGGCCCAGGAGTCGAACAGCTGGACCGCCGAGGCGCCCGCCTCGATCTGCACCGTGAGGAAGGCGGCCGTGATGCCGGCGAGGCGGTCGAGCAGGTCGGCCCACAGTCCGGGCTCGCCGTACATCATCGCCTTCGCGTTGTGGTACGTGCGGGAGGGCCCGCCCTCGACGAGATAGCTGGCCAGGGTGAACGGGGCGCCGGCGAAGCCGATGAGCGGGGTCGGCCCGAGTTCGCGGGTGAGCAGTTTGATGGCCTCGGTGACGTAGGTGACGTCCTCGGGGGTGAGGTCGCGCAGCCGGTCGAGGTCGGCCCGGGTGCGCACGGGGCGCTCGACGACCGGGCCGACGCCTGGCTTGATGTCGAGGTCGACGCCGATGGCCTTGAGCGGGACGACGATGTCGCTGTAGTAGATCGCCGCGTCCACGTGGTGCCGGCGCACCGGCTGGAGCGTGATCTCGGTGACCAGTTCGGGGCGGGTGCAGGACTCCAGCATCCCGATGCCCTCGCGCACCTTGCGGTACTCGGGCAGGGAGCGGCCGGCCTGGCGCATGAACCACACGGGGGTGTGCGGCACGGGTTCGCGTCGGCACGCCTTGAGGAAGGCGCTGTCGTACGTGGCTGTCGGCTGCTGGCCGCTGGGGCTTGCGTTGGCACTCACGACGGAAAGTCTCGCACGGCCCCGAACCCGGCCGGACCAGGCCCCGCACCGGGGGCGGCGGCGTCCTCGGCCGTGTCCTTAGGTGGTGTCTCTCCCTGCGCGAGGCGCCCGTTCCCCTTACTCTTCCCCGCATGGCTGCGGCTCAGGGACGACTGTCGGACGGCGCTGGTGGGATGGACGAGGGGAAGGGAGGCCGGGAGACGGACCGGCACACGGACAGTTCGGCTCCGCCGGCTTTCCGGGCCGCGGTCGAGGCGTTGCGGACCGCGCGGCTGCGACCGCAGATCGAGGTGGATCCGACGCCCGCGCCCCAGCGGCTCGCTCCCTTCGCGTACGCCCTGGAGGCGGCGGTCGTCGACGGCGACCAGGATCTGGCGGACGGGCGGCTGATCATGCTGCACGACCCGGCCGGGCACGACGCCTGGCGCGGTGCCTTCCGGCTGGTGACGCTGGTGCGCGCGGAGCTGGAGCCGGAGATGGCGGCCGATCCGCTGCTGCCGGAGGTGTGCTGGTCGTGGCTGACCGGTGCGCTCCAGGCGCGCGGGCTGTCGTACGGGGAGCCGAGCGGCACCGTGACCCGCGCGGGCTCGCACTACTTCGGCGGGCTGTCCCCGCGCCCGCCCGCCTCGCAGATCGAGATCCGGGCCTCCTGGACGCCCCGGGAGGGGCTGGCGGGGGTGCCGGACACGGCGGCCCATCTGGCCTCCTGGTGCGATCTGCTGGCGCAGCTCGCGGGGCTGCCGCCGGCCGCGCCCGGCGACGCGTCGGTGGTGACCCTGCCGCAGCGCAGGGACCCGCAGGCCCGCTGACGGCCCCGGTCACCGGAGACGATCACCCTTTCATTGACCATCTCTTTGTCGATACGGCCACTTTCGGTCCTCGAAGCGAACCCGCTCGAACCGACTCGTTCTTCGGCTGATCGATCGCGCGTCCGAATTGCACGGAATGTTCTCACCAGATCGTGATCATTCTCTAAAGCCGAACGGGTTTGGTGCCGAAGACGACTGTGACCTTGAAAGCACGGTTCGTCCCGGCTTCACCCCCCACGAGCCGGCCCCGTCCCGCACCCCAGGAGGCCTGGTGTCCGTTCTCCTTGAGCAACCCGCAAGCCTGGTCGCCTACCGCCCGAACAAGCCGACCGCCATGGTGGTCGTGGCCGACCCGCGCGTCCGCTCCACCGTCACCCGCCATCTGTGGGCGCTCGGTGTGCGCGATGTCATCGAGGCCTCGTCCGTCGCGGAGGCTCGTCCCCGCATCGGCAACCCCCGCGACATCTGCGTCGCCGACGTCCATCTGCCGGACGGTTCCGGCCTGACCCTGCTGTCCGAGACCCGAGCCGCGGGCTGGCCCAACGGCCTCGCGCTGTCCGCCGCCGACGACATCGGCGCCGTGCGCAACGCACTGGCCGGCGGGGTCAAGGGCTACGTCGTCACCGGCACCCGCACCAACATCGGGCTCCCCACCCGACCGGGCGCCGCCCCCATCGGCGCGGCCGCCGCCCGTATGCACCGCCGCCCCCCGGGCGCCCCGAGCCACCCGGGCGGCTACCGCGAACTGTCCGGCCGCGAGGTCGAGGTGCTGCGTCTGGTCGCCGAGGGCCAGTCGAACAAGGCGATCGGCGTCTCGATGGGCCTTTCCGCACTGACCGTCAAGAGCCATCTCGCCCGCATCGCCCGCAAGTTGGGCACCGGTGACCGGGCCGGCATGGTCGCCGTGGCCCTGCGCACCGGCATCATCCACTGAGCCCGCCGGCGACGGCCGGATCCGTATGCCGGCCCCGCACCCGCGTGCGCGGGACCGTCAGCAGGTCACCGGCGGTGTCCCCCGCCGATCATGTCGTTGTCTTCCTGGCCCTCCTACCGTCCTGACTTGTTTACGACCCCCCGGCGCCCGTCGACGGAACGTTCCGTCGACGGGCGCCTTCGATACACGGATACCCTTGACAGGTGACCGACGCCCAAGAGACCGCAGCAGACATGCCACTGCGCACCACCGGAGGGACCCCTCCGGACGACGGCGGATCTTCTGCGGCGGGGGCGCCGATCCCTTTGCTCGCACCGCGTGAGGGCGTTCCCCCCGTGATCGCCGACGAGTCCGCGCTGGCCGCGACGGTGGCCGCCTTCGCCGCAGGCACCGGCCCCGTCGCCGTCGACGCCGAGCGCGCCTCCGGCTACCGCTACGGCCAGCGGGCCTATCTGGTGCAGTTGCGCCGCGCGGGCGCGGGGACCGCGCTGATCGACCCGGTCGCCTGCCCCGATCTGTCCGGGCTCGGCGAGGCACTGTCCGGCGTCGAGTGGGTGCTGCACGCCGCCACCCAGGACCTGCCGTGCCTGCGCGACATAGGCATGCTGCCAAGCCGTCTGTTCGACACGGAACTGGCGGGCCGGCTCGCCGGGTTCCCGCGGGTCGGCCTCGGCGCGATGGTCGAGGGCGTCCTGGGCTTCGTCCTGGAGAAGGGCCACTCGGCCGTCGACTGGTCCACCCGGCCGCTGCCCGAGCCGTGGCTGCGCTACGCCGCCCTGGACGTGGAACTGCTCGTCGACCTGCGCGACGCGCTGGAGAAGGAGCTGGACCGGCAGGGCAAGCTGGACTGGGCCCTCCAGGAGTTCGCCGCGATCGCCTCGGCGCCGCCGCCCGAGCCCCGCAAGGAGCCCTGGCGGCGCACGTCCGGCATGCACAAGGTGCGGCGCCGGCGCCAGCTCGCCGTGGTGCGCGAGCTGTGGCAGACACGGGACCGGATCGCCCAGCGGCGGGACATCTCGCCGGGCAAGGTGCTCAGCGACGCGGCCATCGTGGAGGCGGCGCTCGCCCTGCCGGGCACCGCACACGCGCTCGCGGCACTGAACGGTTTCGGCCATCGCACCGGGCGGCGCCAGCTGGAGCAGTGGCAGGCCGCGGTGGACCGGGCCAGGGCGCTGCCGGAGGTCGCGCTGCCGCAGCCGGGGCAGCCGGTCACCGGGCCGCCCCCGCCGCGGGCCTGGGCCGACAAGGACCCGGCCGCCGCCGCCCGGCTGTCCGCGGCCCGCGCCGCGGTCTCGGCGCTGGCCGAACGGCTCGGCCTGCCGCAGGAGAACCTGATCGCGCCGGACACCGTGCGGCGGCTGTGCTGGGAGCCGCCCAAGCCGGCCGGCCCGGACTCCGTGGCCGCGGCCCTCGCCGGGTACGGGGCGAGACCGTGGCAGATCGAGCAGGTGACACCGGCACTCGTGGCCGCGCTCTCGGCCAGGCCCGAGACCGGCCAGGTGCCCTCCTAGCCGCCGCGGGCGGCTCATTCGTTCGCACCCAGGGGGGAACGCCCGGAACACCGGGCACGCCTGGAACACCAGGGCGCCGAGAACACCGGGCACGCGGGGACGCCGGGAACACTTGGCACGCGGGACGCCGGGAACACCCGGCAAGCGGGAGCGTCGGGAACATCGACGTCGAGATCGCGCCAAGATCCTGGGACGGCACGGCGCACGGCGCCGCCGAATGTGTGACCTTCACCGCTGTAGCCTGCGGGACTGGGCAGTCACGTTACTGATAAGTAGCATGGGTTCTGAGCGCACGCTCAGCGTCGCGCGGCAGTGCCATCCCGCACCCTGGAGGAGAGCCATCGTGCCTCGTACCGTCAGGGACGTCGTCTTCGTCGACGGCGTCCGCACCCCGTTCGGCAAGGCGGGTCCGAAGGGCATCTACCACGAGACCCGCGCCGACGACCTCGTCGTGAAGGCGATCCGGGAGCTGCTGCGCCGCAACCCCGGTCTGGACCCGAAGCAGATCGACGACGTCGCCATCGCCGCGACCACGCAGATCGGCGACCAGGGCCTGACCCTGGGCCGCACGGCCGGCATCCTCGCCGGTCTCCCCCAGTCCGTGCCCGGCTTCTCGATCGACCGGATGTGCGCCGGCGCGCTGACCGCCGTCACCACCACCGCCGGTTCGATCGCCTTCGGCGCGTACGACGCCGTCATCGCCGGCGGTGTGGAGCACATGGGCCGCCACCCGATGGGCGAGGGCGTGGACCCGAACCCGCGCTTCGTCTCCGAGAAGCTGGTCGACGAGTCCGCCCTGTTCATGGGCATGACCGCGGAGAACCTGCACGACCGCTTCCCGCACCTGACCAAGTCGCGCGCCGACGCGTACGCGGTGCGCTCGCAGGAGAAGGCCGCCAAGGCGTACGCCAACGGCCGGATCCAGCAGGACCTGGTGCCGGTCTCGGTGCGCCGCACCACCCCGGACGCGGGCGAGACCGGCTGGGGTCTGGTCACCGCCGACGAGCCGATGCGCCCCGGCACCACGCTGGAGAACCTGGCGAACCTGAAGACGCCGTTCCGGGTGCACGGCCGGGTCACCGCAGGCAACGCGGCCGGACTGAACGACGGCGCCACCGCCTCGATCATCGCCGCCGAGGACTTCGCCCGCGCGCACGACCTGCCGGTCAGGATGCGCCTCGTCGCGTACGCCTTCGCGGGCGTCGAGCCTGAGGTCATGGGCTACGGCCCGATCCCGGCCACCGAGAAGGCCCTCGCCAAGGCGGGCCTGTCCATCTCCGACATCGGCCTGTTCGAGATCAACGAGGCATTCGCCGTCCAGGTGCTCGCCTTCCTCGACCACTACGGCATCGCGGACGACGACGAGCGCGTCAACCAGTACGGCGGCGCCATCGCCTTCGGCCACCCGCTGGCCTCATCCGGCGTCCGGCTGATGACGCAGCTGGCCCGCCAGTTCGAGGAGCAGCCGCACGTCCGCTACGGCCTGACGACCATGTGCGTCGGCTTCGGCATGGGCGCCACCGTCGTCTGGGAGAACCCGCACTTCGAGGGGGACAAGTGAGCACCACCGCGGATCTGTTGAAGGGTGCGGCCGAGCTGTTCCCCGACGAGGTCGTCACGCAGGCGCATGTGCGCCACCTCGACCTGCCGTCCGGCGCCGGCCGCTTCGCGCTGATCACGCTGGACAACGGCCTTGACCACACCAAGCCGACCACCTTCGGCCCGGCCTCGCTGGCGAACCTGAACGCCGCGATCGACCAGGTCGGCAAGGAGGCCGCGGACGGCGAGATCGTCGGCGTCGGCATCACCGGCAAGCCGTTCGTCTTCGCGGTCGGCGCCGACCTCAAGGGCATCGAACTGCTGACGAGGCACGAGGACGCGCTCGCCATCGGCAAGGGCGGTCACGAGGTGTTCAAGCGCCTCGCCCACCTCGCGGCGCCGACCTTCGCCTACTACAACGGTGCCGCCATGGGCGGCGGCGTCGAGGTCGGACTGCACTGCTCCTACCGCACGGTGTCCGAGGCCGTCCCCGCCTTCTCGCTGCCCGAGGTGTTCCTTGGCCTGGTGCCGGGCTGGGGCGGCTGCACCCTGCTGCCCAACCTGATCGGCGCCGACAAGGCCGTCTCGGTCATCATCGAGAACAGCCTCAACCAGAACAAGCAGCTGAAGGGCCGGCAGGTCTACGACCTGGGCATCGCCGACGCGATCTTCGAGGGCGCCGACTTCCTGGAGCGGTCGCTGGTCTGGACGGCCCAGGTGATCAAGGGCGAGATCGAGGTGGAACGCCCGGTGATCGACCGCGGCGACGCCTGGGACCAGGCCGTCGCCAGGGGCCGCTTCGTCGCCGACGGCAAGGTGCACGGCGCGGCGCCGGCCGCCTACCGCGCCCTCGACATCATCGCCGCCGCGAAGAGCGGCGACCTCCAGCCGGGCTTCGACGCCGAGGACCGGGCGCTCGCCGACCTCATCATGGGCGGCGAACTACGGGCCGGCCTCTACGCGTTCAACCTCGTCCAGAAGCGCGGCAAGCGTCCCGCCGGCGCCCCGGACAAGAACCTGGCCCGCCCGGTCACCAAGGTCGGCGTGGTGGGCGCGGGCCTGATGGCTTCGCAGCTCGCCCTCCTCTTCCTGCGCCGCCTCGAAGTGCCCGTCGTCCTCACGGACATCGACCAGGAGCGCGTCGACAAGGGTGTGGGCTACGTCCACGCCGAGATCGACAAGCTGCTCGGCAAGGGCCGTATCAACCAGGACAAGGCCAACCGCCTCAAGGCGCTGGTGACCGGTGTCCTGGACAAGGCCGAGGGCTTCTCCGACGCGGACTTCGTCATCGAGGCCGTCTTCGAGGAGATCGGCGTCAAGCAGCAGGTGTTCGCGGAGGTCGAGGCGGTCGCCCCGGAGCACGCCGTCCTCGCCACCAACACCTCGTCGCTGTCCGTCACGGAGATGGCGTCGAAGCTGAAGCACCCCGAGCGGGTCGTGGGCTTCCACTTCTTCAACCCGGTCGCGGTCCTGCCGCTGCTGGAGATCGTGCGCGGCGAGCAGACGGACGACGCGTCGCTGGCGACCGCCTTCGCCGTGGCCAAGAAGCTGAAGAAGACCGCGGTCCTGGTCAAGGACGCCCCGGCGTTCGTCGTCAACCGCATCCTCACCCGCTTCATGGGCGAGATCCAGAACGTCATCGACGAGGGCACGCCGGTCGAGGTCGCGGAGAAGGCGGTGGAGCCGCTGGGCCTGCCGATGTCGCCGCTCGTCCTCCTGGAACTGGTCGGCCCGGCGATCGGCCTGCATGTCTCTCAGACCCTCAACAAGGCGTTCCCGGACCGCTTCACGGTCTCCCCGAACCTCGCGGCCGTCGTCGAGGCCGGCAAGCGCGGCTTCTACGTCTACGACAGCGGCAAGCCGGAGCTGGACCCCGAGGTCGCCGCGCTCCTGAAGCAGGGCGACGTCGTGCTGACCGAGGAGCAGGTGCGGGCCCGGGTGCTGGACGCGGTGGCGCAGGAGATCGGGCTCATGCTCGACGAGGGCGTCGTCGCCGAGGCCCAGGACATCGACCTGTGCCTCATCACGGGCGCCGGCTGGCCCTTCCACCTGGGCGGCATCACACCGTACCTGGACCGCGAGGGCATCTCCACCCGCGCCAACGGCAAGCGTTTCCTGACCCCGGGCGTGGCCGACGTCCCGGCGTAGCGAAACGCCGACCGTTTTCGGGTGCCCGCACCCCCAAGCGGGGGTGCGGGCACCCGCCCCCAAGGGGCGCGGGGCTGTATCAATCTGCGCCTCCGCCGCGCGGGCGCGCCCAACCACAACGACAGCCGCACACAACCGACGGCAGGCCCCGCCCCAAAGGGGCGCGGGGAACTGCGCGACCAGCCACGACGACAGCCGCACACAACCGACGGCAGCACACACCCCAAGGGGCGCGGGGCTGTGTCAATATGCGGCTCCGCCGCGCGGGCGCGACCAGCCACGACGACAGCCGCACACAACCGACGGCAGCACACACCCCAAGGGGCGCGAGGAACTGCGCAACCAACCACGACGATGCCGCACACAACCGACGGCAGCACACACCCCAAGGGGCGCGGGGAACTGCGCAACCAACCACAACGGCGCCGCACACAACCGACGGCACACAGCGGCACACCCAGCGGAGCGCTTACGCGCTGCGCCAAGCCTCCAGCGCAAGCCCCGTTTCGGCCTTGCGACGGGTCAGCAGAAGCCGCCCGGTGGACGGGGACAACACCGCCGCGCTCACCCTGCCCCGCGCGTCCGTCGCGAGGGACACCGCGGCGTCCGCCGGCAGCCGCGGACCGGACTCGGTCCACCAGGCGCCCGCCGACTCCTGCTCCGTCGGGTAGGCGGCGAAGGCGACACGGCCACTGGCCGAGCGCTGGGCCAGCAACGTGCAGTCATGGCCGTCCAGTTCGCAGCGGACCGCGCAGACCGGGCCGGGACCGGCGGACGGCAGAAGGGCGGCGGGCGGACCGCCGGGGCGCCAGGCGCACAGGTGGCCGGAGTCGTCCGTGTAGAAGAGGGTCGTGGCGTCGGGCGACGTGGCGAGGGCGTACAGCGTGCCCGGCCGGACCGGTGCCTGGATCGCCTCCTCCAGGACCGGCCGGGAGCCCGGCTCCTCCTGACGCCAGTACAGGACGCCGCCGGGCACCGCCGCGTACAGTTCGACGCGGCCCGACTCCCCGGTCACAGCCGCCGGTTCGTCCTGGACGTCGCGGCCCTTGAGGTCCTGCCAGGGGCCCCAGCCGCCCTTCTCCTTCTGGGCGAGCAGGCTCATGCCGCCGCCCTTGTTGCGGACGAAGACATGGGCACGGCCCTGCGCGTCGACGGCGACCGCGGGTGTTCCGGTGCGGGGGCCCTTCTTGTTCGGGTGACCGATCGGGTTCCAGTCGAGGGCGGCGAGGTGCGGGCGGAAGTGGGTGGAGTGCACGAGCCCTGACTCGCCCTTGGCGGTGGGGCGCCAGGAGACCAGGTGGGCGTAGCCGTCGCGGCCCTGCCCCAAGGCGAGGACGGGGTGCAGCTTCTGGTCGCCGCCCACCTTGCGCGGGGCGCCCCAGGGCCCGTCCGGTCCGCGTTCAGCCCGGCACAGGACGGCGTCGTCCGACAGCAGGTACACACTGAGCCGACCGTCTCGGCCACGTATGAGCCAATCGCCGTTCACCACCTCACTCTAAGCCGCCCTCCCCCGGTCCCCCGGGGCACCCCCGCCCTGCTCACGGCCGGGCCGGGTCGCGGCGTACCGCGTCCCGCGAGGGGCGGCGCGGGCGGGTCCGGAGGCTCCGTGGGACGCTGGAGGTATGGACGTAGGGTCTGCGGTGCTCGTGGTCGTCGACGGGGCGAACGTGGTCGGGTCGGTGCCCGACGGCTGGTGGCGGGACCGGAAGGGCGCCGCCGAGCGGCTGCGGGACCGGCTGGCCGCCGACGGGCTGCCCGGCCGTCCGGCCCCCGTGGAGATCGTGCTCGTCGTGGAGGGCGCCGCGCGCGACGTGGCGTCGGTGCCCGGGGTGCGGGTGGAGGCGGCAGCGGGCAGCGGGGACGACCGTGTGGTCGAACTCGTCGCCGGGAATCCGCACCGCCCCCGCCTCGTCATCACAGCCGACCGTGAACTCCGCCGCCGGGTCACGGAGTTGGGGGCGGAGGTGACCGGCCCACGCGCCGCACTGGGCTGAACGGACCCCACGCGCCCCGAGGCAGCGGCCCCCACCGCACCCACCACCACGGCACCACCCAACGCCACAACCCGCACCACCTCCACCACCACGGCACCACCGCGCCCGCACCCAACGCCACCACCCCCACCACACCCAGCGCCCACCCCGGGCCACCACGGCACCACACCCACCACACCCAGCGCCCACCCCGGGCCACCACGGCACCACACCCACCACACCCAGCGCCGCCCCGGGCCGCCACGGGCCGCCACGGCACCGGCCGCCACAGCACTGGCCGCCACGGCACCGCCCACCGCGGTGCCGCCCGCGTCGCCGCGTCCGCTCTACTCCCCCGTCACCCGCGCGTACAGCACCGCGCCGTCCACCTCGCCGACCCGTTCGTACTCGGTGGTCAGCAGGCGGTGCAGGCTGGGCACCCGTGCGGGAGCGTACGGCTTGCCGCGGGAGTCGTCGACGACCAGGGCGGGCGCGTGCGCGGCCAGTTCCGCCCGGAAGACCGGCCAGGCGCCCCGGACGGCGTACTTCTCGCCCACCTGGGGCCCGTTGCGGCCGCCGCTGTAGTTGGTGAGCAGTCCGGCCGTGAGATAGCGGCTGGCGGGCGTGCGCGCGGCGAGCCAGTACGTCTCCGGGTGTATGCCCCACACCAGGACCCGGTCGCCGGGCGCCGTGCGGTCGCCGACCGCGGCGGCGAGCCGCTGGGCGTGTCCGAGGTCGGCGCGTGGCGCAAGCCACCCCCAGGTCAGGAACAGCACGCAGCAGCAGCTGGTGGCGCGGACCGCGGCCACCAGCCGCCCCCGCGGCAGGATCTGCAGCGCGGCGGTCGCCAACAGGGCGATCGCGGGCGTCAGTTGCAGGTAGTAGTGGCCGAAGAAGTGGAAACCCACGGCGACCGCGGCGGCCGATGAGGCCAGCCACAGCCACAGGTCCCTCGCGCCGGTGCGCGCCACCCGCAGCGCCCGGACCACCGGCGGGATCAGCCCCGCGCAGGCCACCGCCAGGATCGCCGTGTTGGCCACGGCACGGACCAGCACATGCAGTTCGGAACCGGTGAAGGAGGCGTACGCGCCGGAACCGGTGACGGTCCAGAAGACGAAGCCCGCCGGGTCGGTGAGCAGGGCCGCGCACAGCACCGGCGCCGCCGTCCCCGCCGACAGCCGCAGCACACCGCCCGGCGGCGCGCCGCACCGGTGCAGCAGCCACACCACCGGCACCAGCACCGCCCCACCGGTCTGCTTGGCGAGGAAGGCGCAGGCGACCGCCGCCCCGGCCGCACCCCAGCGGCGCCGGTCAGCGCACCACATCGCGGCGGCGGTGCAGGGCAGTATGAACACCTCGAAGGTGGCGGCCTGCGCGTCCTCGGGACTGAGCCCGACGGAGACCAGCAGGTACAGCACCCCGGCGGTGCGCCCGGCGGTGTCGTCCCAGCGGCGCCGGGCCAGGGAGGCCAGCAGCAGCGCGGTGCACAGCTGTGCGAGGACCGCCAGTACCCGTACCGGGGTCAGCGAACCCGATCCGAAGACCGCGAACGCGCCCTCGTACAGCCAGGGCACGAGCGGCGGTTTGCGGTCCACGACCGTCTCGTACAGCCGCCCGCCGCGCGCCAGCATCCGGGCCTGTACGGCGAGGTAGCCCTCGTCCGGGTTCCACAGCGGCCGGGCGAAGGACGGCACCCGGGTGACGCAGGCGAGCGCCGCCAGCAGCGGCAGCAGCCGCGCCCAGTACGCCGTCCGTACGGCTGCGGACCGTGAGGGGGCGAGCGGCGGGGCGAGCATGGTGAGCACGCTATCCGGCCCCGCACTCTCCGCCGAAGCGGGACATACGGGGCGGGGTCGGCGAGCGGGTCGATCACCGTGTGTTCCCCCGCTCGCGCGCGTGCCCGGGACGGGGGTTCACGCGCGCGTGCCCCGGGACGGGGGTACGGCCGGGGCGTCCTCGCGGCGGGCCAGGCGGCTGTGGGTGCGGCCGTACAGGAAGTAGACGATGAAGCCGAGCAGCATCCAGACGGCGAACCGCAGCCAGGTCTCGGCGGGCAGGTTCAGCATCAGCCACAGGGTGGCGGCGACGGACAGCACGGGGATGACCGGCACCCATGGGGTACGGAAGGCGCGGTGCAGGTCCGGCCGGGTGTGGCGGAGGATGACCACGCCGACCGCGACGACGACGAACGCGAACAGCGTGCCGATGTTCACCAGCTCGGCGAGTTGGCTGAGGCTGGTGAAGCCGGCGACGACCGCGATGACCACGCCGAGCAGGATGGTCGGCCGGTGCGGGGTGCGAAAGCGCGGGTGGACGTGGGAGAAGAAGCGCGGCAGCAGCCCGTCGCGGCTCATCGCGAAGAACACCCGGGTCTGGCCGAGCAGCAGGATCATGCAGACGGTCGTCAGGCCGACGGCGGCGCCGAAGCTGATGACCCCGGCGAACCACGGGTGCCCGGTGGCCTTGAAGGCGTCGGCGAGCGGGGCGTCGACGGAGAGCTGGGTGTAGTGCTGCATGCCGGTGACGACGACGGACACCGCCACGTACAGCACGGTGCACACGAGCAGGGAGCCGAGGATGCCGCGCGGCATGTCCCGCTGCGGGTTCTTGGTCTCCTCGGCGGCGGTGGCGACGACGTCGAAGCCGATGAACGCGAAGAAGACGACGGAGGCGGCGGTGAAGATGCCCATCACCCCGAAGTTGGCGGGCGCCCAGCCCACCATCAGCTGGATCAGGGGCGCCTTGAGATCGCCGCCCGCGGTGGCCGGCACGGCCTTCGGGATGAACGGCTTGTAGTTGCCGGCGTGGATGAAGAAGGCACCGGCGACGATCACGACGAGGACGACGGTCACCTTGATGGCGACGACGAGCTTGGTGACCCGGGCGGACAGCTTCATGCCGAGCACGAGGATGCCGGTGAGCACCAGGATCAGCACGGCGGCGAGGATGTCGAAGCCGAAGCCGTGCGCCCCTTCCCGGCCGCCGAGGTACGCCGGCAGGTGCCAGCCCGCGTTGTCCAGCAGCGCCCGGATGTACCCGGCCCAGCCGACGGCGACCACCGCCGTACCGAGCGCGAGCTCCAGGACCAGGTCCCAGCCGATGATCCAGGCGGGCAGCTCGCCCAGGGAGGCGTACGAGAAGGTGTACGCGGAGCCCGCCACCGGGAGGGTGGAGGCGAACTCGGCGTAGCAGAGCGCGGCGAGGGCGCAGACGACGCCGGCGGCGACGAAGGCCAGCGCGACCCCGGGTCCGGCGTTCTCCTTGGCGACCTTGCCGGTCAGGACGAAGATGCCGGTGCCGATGATGACGCCGACGCCGAAGACCGTCAGGTCCAGCGCGGACAGGGACTTCTTGAGCGCGTGCTCTGGCTCCTCGGTATCGAGGATGGACTGCTCGACCTTCTTCGTCCGGAAGACGGTGGTGCTCACGGCATACCTCCCACGCTCGGCGTCCTCGACTTGATCGAGAGGGGGCGTGGAACGTATGCCCCGCAACGGGCACATTCACGCAAACGGGCCGGTTCCGCCACTCTTCGCCGTGGCGGAACCGGCCCGTCCGGGTGCTCAGTCGCGGGCCCGCTCCACCGGGTCGATGTCGGCCGTGGGCGCCTCGAAGCGGCCGTCCAGCCGGGCGACGAGCCCGGTGACCTGGCGGGCGATGTCGGGTGCGGTCAGCCCGATCTCGGCCAGGACCTCGGCGCGCAAGGCGTGGTCGAGGAAGCGCGGCGGGATGCCGAAGTCACGCAGCGGCATGTCGACGCCCGCGTCCCGCAGGGCCTGGGCGACGGCCGAGCCGACGCCGCCGACGCGGGAGTTGTCCTCTACGGTGACGACCACCCGGTGCCGTTCGGCGAGCGGCGCCATGGCCTCGTCGACGGGCTTGACCCAGCGCGGGTCGACGACGGTGGTGGAGATGCCCTGCTTGTCGAGCAGGCCGGCGATCTCCAGGCACATCGGCGCGAGCGCGCCCACGGAGACCAGCAGCACGTCCGGGGTGGCGGTGCCGGGCTCGCGCAGTACGTCCATGCCGCCGACGCGGCCCACGGCGGGTACGGCGGGGCCGACGGCGCCCTTGGAGAAGCGCACGACGGTCGGCGCGTCCTCGACCGCGACGGCCTCCCGCAGTTGGGCGCGCACCTGGTCGGCGTCGCGCGGGGCGGCGAGCCGGAGGCCGGGCACGACCTGGAGGATCGACATGTCCCACATGCCGTTGTGGGAGGCGCCGTCGCTGCCGGTGACCCCGGCCCGGTCCAGCACGAAGGTCACCCCGCACTTGTGCAGGGCCACGTCCATCAGCACCTGGTCGAAGGCGCGGTTGAGGAAGGTGGCGTACACGGCGAAGACGGGGTGCACCCCGGCGTGCGCCAGGCCCGCCGCCGACACGGCGCCGTGCTGCTCGGCGATGCCGACGTCGTAGACCCGGTCCGGGAACTCCTTGGCGAACTTCTCCAGGCCGACGGGCTGGAGCATGGCGGCGGTGATGGCGACGATGTCCTCGCGCTCCCGGCCCAGCTCGACCATCTCGTCGCCGAACACCGAGGTCCAGTCGGCGCCGGAGCTGGCGATCGGCAGACCGGTGTCGGGGTGGATCTTGCCGACGGCGTGGAAGCGGTCGGCCTCGTCCTGGAGGGCGGGCTGGTAGCCGCGCCCCTTCTCGGTGAGGCAGTGCACGATGACCGGGCCGCCGAACCGCTTCGCGCGGGACAGCGCGGACTCCAGCGCCTCGATGTCGTGGCCGTCGATCGGGCCGACGTACTTCAGACCCAGGTCCTCGAACAGGCCCTGCGGCGCGATGAAGTCCTTGAGGCCCTTCTTGGCGCCGTGGAGCGTGTCGTACAGCGGCTTGCCGACGACCGGGGTGCGCCCCAGGAGGTCCTTGGTGCGGGCCAGGAAACGCTCGTAGCCGTCCGTCGTGCGCAGCGTGGCGAGGTGGTTGGCGAGGCCGCCGATGGTCGGCGCGTACGACCGCTCGTTGTCGTTGACGACGATGACCAGCGGGCGGTCCTTGGCGTCGGCGATGTTGTTGAGGGCCTCCCAGGCCATGCCGCCGGTGAGCGCCCCGTCACCGATGACGGCGGCGACGTGGGCATCGCGCCGCAGCCGCTGGTTGGCCTTGGCGATGCCGTCGGCCCAGCCGAGGACCGTGGAGGCGTGCGAGTTCTCGATGACGTCGTGCTCGGACTCGGCCTGCGAGGGGTAGCCGGACAGGCCGCCCTTCATCTTCAGCTTGGAGAAGTCCTGCCGTCCGGTGAGCAGTTTGTGCACATATGACTGGTGACCGGTGTCCCACAGGACCTTGTCCTTCGGGGACTCGAAGACCCGGTGCAGGGCGATGGTCAGCTCGACCACACCGAGGTTGGGCCCGAGGTGGCCGCCGGTCTTGGCGACCGCGTCCACGAGGAAGGTCCGGATCTCCTGCGCCAGCTGGTCCAGCTCCTCCAGGCTGAGCCGGTCCAGATCGCGCGGTCCCCTGATGCGGGTCAGCAACGGCACCCGTGCCTCCTTGCAATAGAGCTGATCGACCATTACCGGGCCCACCGAGTCTAATGTTCCCCCCACACCCCCACCCCAAGGGGCACGAGAAACCGCGCACCCACCCCCACCCCACCCGCACCCACAAAACAACCGCACCCCCCGAAAGGGGCGCGAGGAACCGCGCGCCCAGCCACACACCACCCGCACCCACAAAACAACCGCACCCCCCGAAAGGGGCGCGGGGAACTGCGCGCCCAGCCACACACCACCCGCAGCCGAACAAACAAGACACGCCCCCACCCACCCGCACCCAAACACCAACCGCCGAAGAACACGACAGCGCCCGGCACCAAAACGGCACCGGGCACAGTCACCCACACCAACGGCCAAACCCAGCGGAGCGCTACGCGCGGCCGGCCGTCTTCTGCGTCTTCCGCGTGACGGAGTCGATGACCACGGTGGTCAGCAGCACCGCCGCGGTGATCATGTACTTCACCGGCTCGGCGATGGACTCCAGCTGGAGCCCGTACTGGATCGACACGATGACCAGGACACCGAGCAACGCGTTCCAGGTACGCCCCCGCCCGCCGAAGAGGCTGGTGCCGCCGATGACGGCCGCGGCGATCGCGTTCATCAGCAGGTCACCCGTGCCGGCGCTCTGGTTCGCCGAGGCGATCTTCGAGGCCAGGAACAGACCGCCGATCGCCGCGAACCCGCCCGAGATGGCGAAGACGGAGATCCGTACCGCGGTCACGTTGATGCCCGCACGCCGGGACGCCTCCACGCTGCCGCCGAGCGCGAAGATCTTGCGGCCGTAGGCGGTGCGGCGCAGCAGGAAGTCCGTGCCGATCAGGAAGGCGAGGAAGATCACCGTGGCCAGCGGCAGGCCCTTGTACTGGTTGTACATGTACGCGGCGGCGAACGAGGCCACCGCGAGCAGGACCGTGCGCACCAGCGTGTCGCTGAGCGGCCGGGACGGGATGCCCGCGGCCTCGCGGCGGCGGTTGCCGAGGAACGAGGTGACGAAGAACACGGCGACCACGACGAGCGCAAGGCCGTAGGCCGCGGCCACGTCGGAGAAGAAGTACGTGGTGAGCTTGCCGATCAGACCGTCGCCGTCGAGGTTGATCGTGCCGTTCTCGCCCAGCACCTTCAGCATGAAGCCGAGCCAGAACAGCAGGCCGGCCAGGGTCACGGCGAACGCGGGGGCGCCGAGCACCGCGAAGAAGAAGCCGTGCGCCGCGCCGATCGCGAGGCCCGCTGCGATGGCGGTGAGCACGGCCAGCCACTCGGGCCAGCCCTGGTTGACCGCGAGGACGGCCGCGAGGGCGCTGGCCGCGCCGCTGACCGAGCCGACCGACAGGTCGATCTCGCCGAGCAGCAGCACGAAGACGATGCCGACGGAGATCATGCCCGTGCCGACCATCGTGACGGTGATGTCGCTCAGGTTCTGCGCGGACAGGAAGTTGGAGTTCAGGCTCTGGAAGACGACGCAGATGACGATCAGGCCGATGACGACCGGGATGGAGCCCAGTTCACCGGCCTTCATCTTGCGCCGGAACTCGCCGAGGTAGCCCGCCAGGCCCTGTTCGCGCACCAGGAGGCGCGGGTCGACCGCGGTCACCGCGGCGGCGGCTGCCTCGGGGTTCTCGACGGCGGTCTGGTCCTGCGGGGTCGCGGAGGTCTTGTCGATGCTCACTGGGAAACCTCCCCGTTCGCGCGCGCCGCACGGCGGGTCACGGCGTTGTCGGTGGCGCCGGTGATGGCGGAGATGATCTCTTCCTGCGAGGTCGTCTTGACCTCGAAGACGCCGTTGTTGCGGCCCAGGCGCAGCACCGCGACCTGGTCCGCCACGGCCTTGACGTCGGCCATGTTGTGGCTGATGAGGACGACGGCGAGGCCGCGCTCGCGCAGCCGCTCCACCAGGTCGAGCACCTGGGCGGTCTGCTCGACGCCGAGGGCCGCGGTGGGCTCGTCGAGGATGACCAGCTTGGGCTCGCCGAGCATGGACCGGGCGATCGCCACGGTCTGGCGCTGACCGCCGGAGAGCGAGGCGATCGGGATGCGGACGCTGGGGATGCGGATCGAGAGCGTGGTGAGCAGTTCGCGGGAGCGGCGCTCCATCTCGACCTCGTCGAGGACGCCGCGCCGCTTCAGCTCGCGGCCCAGGAAGAGGTTGCCGACGACGTCGATGTTGTCGCACAGCGCCAGGTCCTGGTACACCGTCGCGATGCCCAGGCTCTGGGCGTCGTGCGGCCGGCTGATCTGGACGGGCCTGCCTTCCCATTCGATGACGCCCTCATCGATGGGGTGCACGCCGGCGATCGTCTTGACCAGCGTGGACTTTCCGGCGCCGTTGTCGCCGACCAGGGCGACCACCTCACCGGCGTGGACCTCAAGCTCTACGTCGGTGAGCGCCTGAACGGCACCGAACCGCTTGGAGACCCCGCGCAACGCCAGCACGGGCGTAGCGGACACGTGAACCATCTCCTTCGCCGCCTGACCCGGCGGAAGGTTGTGCAGAAGTTTGGGGGAGTTCCATCCGGCGCCCCGCGCCGAGCTTGCGGGGCTGACTGATACGCGGGGCGCCGGTGGAGTCTGGAGCAGTCCTGTCCCGCACGGGATTCAAGGGCTGATCACCGTGCTCTGGAAGGGACCTGGGCCGCTTACTTGAGGCCGATCTTGTCACAGGCCGACTTGTACTTGGCCGCGCAGATGTCGGCGACGGTGTAGAAGCCGTCCTTGACGACCGTCTCGTTGATGTTGTCCGTGGTCAGGGAGACGACCGGGACCAGCACGGACGGGACGTCCTTCGCGCTGCCGCTGGAGACCTTGTCCTTGGCGATGGAGTCGAGGCTCTCGCCCTTGGCGAGCGCGACGGCCATCTCGGCGGCGATCTGCGCCTCCTGCGGGTAGGACTTGAAGACGCTCATGTACTGCTCGCCGGTGACGATCCGCTGCACCGCGGCGAGTTCGGCGTCCTGGCCGGTGACCGGCACGGAGATGCCGGCGGCCTTGAGGGCGGTGATGGCACCGCCGGCCATGCCGTCGTTGGCGGAGTAGACGCCCGCGATGTTCTTCGCGCCGATCGCCGAGATCGCCGTCTCCATCTCGGAGTTGGCGTTGTCCGGCGACCACTCCTTGGTGTCGTACTCCTTGGCGACGGTGACCTTGCCGTCGAGGACGGAGTGGGCGCCTTCCTTGAACTGCTTGGCGTTCGGGTCGGTGACCGAGCCGTTGATCATGACGATCTTGGAGGACTTGGTGGCCTTGCTGCCCAGGGCCTTCAGCAGGGCCTCGCCCTGGGTCTTGCCCACCTGCACGTTGTCGAACGAGGTGTAGGCGCTGATCGGGCCCTCGGCCAGACGGTCGTAGGCGACGACCTTGATGCCCGCGTCCACGGCCTTCTGGACCGAGTTCTGGATGGCCTTGGCGTCCACGGCGTCCAGGATGAGCACGTCCACCTTGTTGGTGATCATCGTGTCGACCTGCTGGGCCTGGAGGTTGGCGTCCTGGCGGGCGTTGTTGTACTGGATCTCCGCCTTGTTGTTCGTCAGCTCCTTGATCTTCTTCTCGATCTGCGGGCGGTCGAACTTCTCGTAGCGCGCGGTCTTGTTCTCGGGCAGCAGCAGGCCGACCTTGATGTCGTCGCCCTTCTTGGCCGACGACGACGAGGAAGAGTCGTCCTTGCCGGAGTCCTTGGCGCTACCACAGGCGGCAAGCGAAACGGCCATCGCACCAGCGGCAATGGCGACGGCGGCACGACGCATACGCGTGTTCACTTCAGAAACCTCCCTGACGAGGCCGCGTCGTTGCGGCCGAGGTGGCTGGAAGTCAACTCGGCCACACGTGCGACGTCAAGAAGTAAATCCTTAACGAGATGGCAACGGTGTCAGCCGTTCTCTAAGTGAAGACGGGTGCCGCTGTCGACAGGGTGCCGTCCAAAAGGGTGGAATCGCCCATCTCGCTGAGCGCCAGGGCGAGCGCCCCGAGCACCTCGGCGCGCCCGCCGAGCGCGCCGGGAAGCACGGAGAGCTGCCGCGCGGCGCTGGGGATGGCGTAGCGCCCGACCGACTCCCTGATGGGCGCGAGCACCAGCTCGCCGGCCTCGGCGAGGTCGCCGCCGAGCACGACCCGGCTGGGGTTCAGCAGATTGCACAGGTTGGCCACCCCGCTGCCGATGTGCCGGCCCACGTCGGCGACCACCCGGCGGCAGCCCGGGTCGCCGTCCCGGGCCAGCCGTACGATGCCCTCCATGGTCAGGTCGGTGCCGTGGCTCGGCTGGAGCAGCGGGAGCACATAGCGCGCGGCCGTGAAGGTCTCCAGGCAGCCGCGGTTGCCGCAGCGGCAGACCGGGCCTGCCTCGTCGAGCGTGATGTGCCCGATCTCGCCCGCGGTACCGCCGGGGCCCCGGTAGATCCTGCCGTTGATCACCAGACCGGCGCCGACGCCGCTGGCGACCTTGATGTACGCCAGGTCGCGCACGCCCCGGCCGCTGCCCCAGACCAGCTCGCCGAGGGCGCCCAGGTTGGCGTCGTTGTCCACGTGCACCGGTACGCCGAGCCGCCCCCGCAGCTCCTCGGCGGGCCGGGTGCCGGACCAGCCCGGCAGGATGGCGGTGGAGCCCAGGGTGCCCGACTCGACGTCGATGGGGCCGGGCACGCCGACGCCCACGCCCGCCACCTTGGACCGGTCGACGTCGGTCGCGTCGATCAGCCGGTTGACCAGTTGCTCCGCCCGGTCGAAGCCCTGCGTGGCCGAGGCGTCGACGTCCAGCGGCTCGGACTCCTCCGCCAGCACCTGGTGCGCGAGGTTCCCGATCGCGACGCGCAGGTGGGTGTGGCCGAAGTCGACACCTATGACGATGCCGGCGTCTCCGCTCAGCGAGACGCTGCGGGCCCGCCTGCCGCCCGCCGACGTCGGCGTGACCTCGACGGTCCCGCCGTCCTTGAGTTCCCGCACGATATTGGAGACCGTCGCCGCGGACAGGCCGGTCGTCCGCGCGATCTCCGCCTGCGTGAGCGACCCGGCCAGCCGCACCGCCCGTACGACTCTTTCCAGGTTGGCTCGGTGCAGCGACGACTGCGACCCCGGAGTCTCCATCGACTCATCCACTCCCGCCATCGGCCGGGCGGCCCCTGCGCCGCCCGTGGCCCAGGTCACATCCGCGGAACCGGGCCACTTACAAGTTATGAACTCCAAGCTCTTCTGTAGGGGTTGCCGCAGTCAAGTCCTTGACGTAAATCGCCGGCACTTGGTCGGTCGCGCACCGGCCATCCTCCGGACATACCCACGCCACCCCGGAGCAGGGCGGCGTCCCCCTCGACCGGTCCCCGGACCACCGTCACGGCACCCCGCGCCCCCTCCCTCCCGCGCCCGCCCGCTCCCCCGCTCCCCCTTCAGCCACGGAACCCGGGACGCCCCCGCCCAGAGACCCCATACGCACATCACAAACGCGAACCAACGCCACGCACAACGCTGCGGCGCACCCCTGGCAGCCCGCCCTGCGTGGGCGCCTTCAGGCGGCCGACCGGCGACCGGCACCCCCGAGCACCCGCGCCGCCCGTGCCGCCCGTGCCGCCCCCCACGGCCGCGCGACCCCGGCACGGGACGCGACACGGGACGCGGTACGGACCGCGGCCACGCAGGCGCGGACGACGGCGGGGGTCGCATGCGGGGTTCCCGGTGGCGCGGCCGGCGCCGGCCGTACGCGGCCTGCCGTGCGCGTCCGCCGGGGGCGCGCGGGGTCGGGCGGGCCCGACCGGCAGCCGTCCGATCACCCGAGTCGCGGATATATTTCGTAGGTCGATATATGCTCGGTGTATGACACGCCAGAGGCCGTCCTTGACGGAACCGCAGTACTTCATCCTTGCCGCGCTCATGGACGGGCCGTTGCACGGTTACGGCATCATCAAGGCCGCCGAGCAGGCCACCGACGGCCGGCTGCGGATCGCCGTCGGCACTCTCTACGGCGCGCTGGAGCGGCTGGAGCGGGCCGGGCTGGTGGCCGCCGGCGACGAGGAGATCGTGGACGGGCGGGCACGGCGCTACTACCGGCTCACCGAGGACGGCACCGTGGTGCTCGGCCAGGAGGCGCTGCGGATGCAGCAGGCGGCTGCCTTCGTCATCGGACGCTCGCGCGATGTCGGACCGGCCCCGGCATGAACCGTCTGCTGCTTGCGGCCTATCCCGAGCCCTACCGTTCCCGGCAGGGCGAGGAGTTGCTGACCTGCCTGGCCGAGGCGTATCCCGGCCGCTCCTGGCCCCCGCCGCGGGAGATCGTCGCCTTGGCACGTGCCGGGGCGCGGGCGCGCGCCCGCGCCGTCGCCGACGACACGGCCCGGCCGTGGTGGCTGGACGGCATCCATCTGACCGCGCTATTCCTCGCCGCGCTGGCGCTGGTGCCGTACCTACAGGACGTGTGGCACTGGGCACTGCGCATCGATCCCGGCCGGCACGCCATCGCCTTCGACTACTCCGGCTGGTTCCCGTGGGCACAGGGGCCCACGGGAACCCGGCTGCTGCCCTACGGCCTGCTTCCGCTGGTCTGCCTGATCGCCCTGCTGCGCGGCAGGGCATGGATCGCGCTGCCCGCCGCGGCGGCGATGATCTACGCCGGTGCCACCTTCAACAACACCACGTTCTTCGGCGACGAGGGCAAGACGGGCCTCGGCTACTACGGCCTCGGCGCCCCGATAACGGCCCGTGACCTGGTGCTGTCGGGGGCGCTGTGCGCCGCGTGCGCCGTGCCGGCGGTCTGCCGTCCCGGCCGGCTGCGGCGCCACTCGTACCGCTGGCTGGTCCCCGTCGTGCTCGCCATGTCCGTGGCCGGGGGCCTGCACGTCACCGCCGTCAGTCCGGCCTTCCAGCGCGGTCTGTTCGCCCTCGAAGTCGCCGCGCTGATCGCCGCGTGGGGGGCGACGGCCGCCACCGGGGACCACCGGTGGCTGATCCCCGTCGCGGCGGTCGCCTTCGTCCGCACGCAGGCGATCGTCGTCCAGCCGAACGGGTTCATGAACTCCCTGCCGGACCTGGTCGTCCTGCCCCTCCTGATCGCACCCCTCCCGCTCCTGGCGATCGCCGCCCGGCGCCGGCAGAGCCGGGCGCTCCACGAACAGTGACCTTTCGCCCCCAGGAAGACCTCAGGAAGACCTCAGGAAGAACAGAGAAGGCGATGACCCAGCAAGATCCTCCGGCGCTGTCTCCGCACGGGCCGGACGGCCCCGGCCCGGCCCAGGAAGCGCCGGCCGGCCGCGGTCCCTCGCGGTCGATACGGCCGTGGACCCCCGCTCTGCTGTACTCCCTGGGGTTCCTGGCGGTCTATCTGCTCGCTGTCTGCACCCCGTTCGGGCAGCGGGCGGAGAACGCCCTGTTCGATCTCGGTGGCGACACCCGGAAGAACGCATGGATCTATCCGTGGTCCGGAGCGGCCTACGGCTCGACGCCCCTGCCACCGCTGGAACTGAGCCACGTCAAAACCCTGATCGCGGGCCTGGGCGTCATCGCGGTCGTGGCCCTGGTGCGCAGATGCTGGTGGCAGGGGTGCGCGGCGATCGGGGTCGTCGTGGCCACGATCGGGGGCAAGGAAGTACTCAAGACGGCGCTGCCCCGCCCCGATCTGGTGGGCGCGCCCGACATGCTCCTTGAGGGCAGCTTCCCCAGCGGGCACGCGGCCGTCCCCGCCGCGCTGACCCTCGGCGTCGTCCTCGTCGCGTCCCCCCGCGTCCGCCCCTACGTCACCACGGTCGGCGTGCTCTGGTTCGCCTGCATCGCCGCCGCCGTCCAGGCCCTCGGTCACCACCGGCCCAGCGATGTGGTGGGCTCGACGCTGCTGGCCTGCGCCTGCTACAGCCTCGTGGCCCGGCTGCTGCCCAGCGCCGCCGCGCCTGCCGTCACCTGCGGCCCCCGGGCGCTGCCGCCCGTCACCCTGGCCCTGTCCGCGGCCGTCGCGCTCGCCGCCGGCGCACGGAGCGACACCCTTGTGCTCTCACTGGTCGACGCGGCCACGGCCTTCGGGTGCGCGGCCCTGCTCTGGTACGTCGCGACGAAGGGGCCCGCCCGCACCGAACGCGGCACGCCGCGCTGACCCCAGCCGCGCGCGCCGCTGTCCGCGAACGGAGCGGCCTACGCCTCGACGCCCCCGCCCCAGCTGGAACTGAGCCACGTCAAAACCCTGATCGCGGGCCTGGGCGTCATCGCGGTGGTAGCCCTGGTGCGCAGGTGCTGGTGGTAGGGGTGCGCGGCGATCGGGGTCGTCGTGGCCACGATCGGGAGCAAGTACTCAAGACGGCCCTGCCCCGCCCCGGCGCGCCCGACATGCTCCTTGAGGGGAGCTTCCCCGGCGGGCACGCGGCCGTCCCCGCCGCGCCGAACGCCGCACGCTGCGCTGAGCCCAGCCGCGCGCCCGGCTGTCCGCGACTCCGTCGCACCGCGAGCGTCGACGGCGCGAACAGGACACGGTGCCCGAGGGGCCTGCCGCCGCTCCGCGGGGGCGGGAGCAACAGCGCACGCGGACCAGCTACGCCCCGGCGCAGCAAGGCGTGCGCCTCCATGAGGGACAACCGCCCGGAAGACGCCCTTCACCCCACCGCAGCACGGCCCCCGGCGGACGATCCCCGTCACCGCCGGCCGCAGGAACACGTGCGCCTCCGCGAAGGGCGACCACCCGGAAGACACCCCTTCACGTCACCGCAGCGCGGCCCCCAGCGGACCATCCCCGACGCCGGCGCCCGCCACGGGGACACGCGGTCGGATGCGTGCGGCGCCACTCGGCGTGGGCCCCGGTCGGCAGGGCCGCGGCACGGCTCCTCGGCCCGGCCCCGCGGGGCTGCCTGCGCGAGGCGGCTGGAATCGCGCCGGACGGGTCACGCTCCGTGTGTTCTACTTCAGCGCTCCGGCCGTCAGTCCCTGGACCACCTGGCGTTGGAAGACGATGTACGCCGCCAGTACCGGCAGCATCGCCATGACCAGGCCCGCGAACAGGCCGGACCAGTCGCCCTTGTAGCCCTGGCTCACGGCCAGTTGGACCAGGCCCTGGGTCAGGACGCGCTTGTCCGGGTCGGTGTTGAGCACCGTCGGGAGCATGTACTGGTTCCACTGGCCGAGGAAGTTGAAGATGCCCACGCTGATCAGTCCGGGCTTGGCCATGGGCAGCATGATCTGGAAGAACGTCCGGGAGTGGGACGCGCCGTCCACGAAGGCCGCCTCCGCGACCGATGTCGGCAGCGTACGGAAGAACGCCGTCAGGAAGAACACCGTGAACGGCAGGGAGTACGCGATGTAGACGAGGATCAGGCCGTGGATCGTGTTCAGCAGCCCCATGTTGTTCACGACGTAGAACAGCGGGACCAGCGCCAGCATGATCGGGAAGCTCATGCCGCCGATGAACAGGTAGTAGATGAACCGGTTGCCGGGGAAGTCGAAGCGGGCGAGGACGTACGCCGCCATCGAGCCGAGGACCAGCGTGCCGATCAGCGAACCCCCCACCACCAGGATGGTGTTGAGGAAGTAGTCGCTCATGTTGGCCTGCGTCCAGGCCCGCGACCAGTTGTCGAAGTGCAGCTTGTCCGGCAGCGACCACGGCGAGGTGAAGATCGAGCGGTCGTCCTTGAAGGACGTCATCACCGCCCACACCAGCGGCAGGACCACCATGACGGCCCACAGGATCAGGAAGCCGTGCGAGAAGGCGTTGAGGACCTGGCCCTCCTTCTTCCGCTCGGGCCGCCCGGCGGACGGCCCGTCCGCCTTGCCGACCGGCGCGCCGGACGCGGCCGGCGGGGGCACGGGGGTCTCGGTCGTCTTCATATGCTCAGAACTCCAGCCGCTCGCGACGGCCCAGCCGCATCACGATCGCCGCGAAGGCGAGGGTGACGACGAGCAGGGCGACGCCGATGGTGGTGGCGTAGGCGGCCTGACCGTCCCGGAACGCCTTCTGGTACACGTACAGGACCATCACGGTGGTCGAGTAGTCGGGGCCGCCCGGCCCGGTCGTCATGATCTGCACGACCGCGAACGACTCGGCGCCCAGCGCGAGGATGCCCATGTAGACCCAGCCGGACTGCACGGTGTCCCACAGCAGCGGCAGGGTGATGCGGAAGAACGTGGTGAAGCGGCTCGCCCCGTCCAGCAGGGCCGCCTCGTACAGGTCGGCGGGGATCGACGCCATGCCCGCCGAGAACAGGACCACGAAGAAGCCGACCGTCGACCAGACGAGGACCGCCATCACGCACCACAGCGCGAGGCTCGGGTCGCCCAGCCACAGCGGCTGGACGCTGTCGAGGCCGATGCCGCGCAGCAGCGAGTTGAGGGCACCGCTGTCCGGGTTGTACGCGAAAGCGAACAGCAGCGCGACGATCGCGATGGACAGCACCTGCGGGAAGAAGTAGACGATCTTGTAGAAGGAGGAGCCGCGGACGCCGGAGACGACCGGTCCGCCCCTGCGGCGCCGCCCGCCCACATTGATCATGAAGGAGAAGAACAGCGCGAGGCTGATCGTCACCAGCGGGAGCAGGACCGCGAACAGCAGACTGTGCCGCAACGACTTCCAGAAGATCTCGTCGTCGAACATCCGCTGGTAGTTGTCGAAGCCCACCATCTTGAAGTCGGGGCTCAGCCCGGTCCAGTCCGTGAAGGAGTAGTAGATGGACTGGATGAAGGGCCATATGACGAAGAGCGCGTAGAGCCCCAGGGGCGCCACCAGGAACCCCACGATGAACCGGTACTTACCGTGCTGCATTGCTGCCGACCCCGATCTCTGCGCGGGCGCCGCCGGGGCCTGCCCGGCGGATGCCGCCGGGCAGGCCCTGGTGACGGATCGTCACTGGTGCTTGTAGTGCTTGATCGACGTGTCCTTGGCGGCCGCGTCGGCGAAGCCCTGGATCTTCTTGATGGCCTCGGCCGGGGTCATGCGGCCCGCCATCATCTCGCCGAGGCCGGCCACCCCGATCTGCTCCTTCTGGAGCTTCACGTACCAGTCCTGGAGCCGCGGGTTGACCACGTTCTGGCCGGCCTTGTCCAGTGCGGCGACACCGGACTTGAGGCCCGGGGTCAGGGCGATTCCGGTGGTGCCGCCGTTGTACGCGGTCAGCGACTTCACCTTGGCGGTGAAGTTCTTCGAGGATGCCTCGCTGAGCATGATGCGCAGTTGTTCCATGCCGCCCGCGCCGTTCTTCGCCTTGGCCGGAACGACGAAGGGCTCGCCGCCGGAGGCCCAGATGGTGCCGAACGGCATCTTGTCGGAGGAGTCGAGGCCGGTGGGCGCCGAGACGGCCAGGTCGAAGTCCTTCGGGATGACGTTCGCCGACTCGTTCTCCACCCAGGAGCCGTTCGGCAGGAACAGGGCCTTGCCCTGGGCCCAGGCGGTCTGCGACTGGATGTGGTCGAGGCCGGGGGTGCCCTTGAGGACGTAGCCCTTCTTGTACAGCTCGTAGTATGCCTCGAAACAGGCTTTGACCGCCGGGTGCTTCCAGGCGTTCGGTTCGAGGTTGTCGATGGCGTCGAGCACTTCCCGGCCGCCCACCTTGCCGATCATCGGGTAGAGCGAGAAGGGGATGTAGTACGGGTACTTGCCCGCGTAGGTCCAGCCCGCCATGCCCTTCTTCTTGGCCTTCTCGCAGACCGCGAGCATCTGGTCCCAGGTCTGCGGGTACTGCTCGTCGAGCGAGTCCAGGGCCTTCTGCGAGTACCAGACGCCGTACACCGTGTAGGCGTAGTAGAAGATCCAGACCGGGTCGCCGTCGAACTGGCCCATCTCGACGATGCCGGGCCGCAGCGTGTCGCGGACCTTCTTGTTGGGGTCGTCGTAGGAGGGGGCGTCGAGCAGTGGGGTGAGGTCGGCGAGCTGGTTCTTGCCGACCAGGACGCCCATGTCCATCTGCTCGGCGCCGGAGTTGTCGATGAGGTCCGGCGGGTTGCCCTGGTTGAAGCGCGGCTGGAGCGTCGACTGGATCTTCTGCGTGGCGGAGAACTTCACCGTGGCCTTCGGGAAGTCCTTCTCGTAGATCTTCACGGCGTCCTCGGCGTACTCCTTGCCGAAGCCGCCGTCGAAGAGCACGAATTCCATCTGCGCGGTGTCGTTGACGGCGAGCGGGTTCCGCGCCGTCTTCTTGCCCGCTTTCGCCTTGTCCTGGCTGTCGCCACCGCTGCTCGCGCAGGCGGACAGGAAGCCCGCCGTGGGAAGGGTGAGCAGACCGAGTGCGGCGGACCGCTTGATGAGGTCGCGGCGGCCTACGCCATCGCCACCGTGGTTCGCTGCGGAAGTGGATCCCATGCTCAAGTCCTCGCTTTCTCCAGGACTCAGGCGGTGAACCGGATCCTCCCCGGCACCGCGGTCGGGTAGCGCTGGGTCGTGCAGGAAACGCCGACAGGTATAGTCCACTTCCCGCTGGCTGAGCAAGATCGAATGCAAGGTTGGCCATGGGTCTTTTCCGAGTTGAGACCTCGCGGAAATATGCGCCACCTGTGGGCGCCTTGCCGGAAAAATCCGCGACATAGAGCCCCGAATGCCGCACGCAACACCCTTGACATCATCGGTCACTTGACTCCCTACTGGTTCTTGCGCACCAAATTTGACAACGTTGTCTGATCAGCGCAGGGAGGGTTTCCGCAGATGCAGCGGAGAACGCGGTACAGATGGGGACCGGCGGTCGTGCTGACGACCGCCTTCGTCATGGCGGCGGGCTCGCAGGGAGCGGCCGTCGCCCTGCCCGCCAAGGCACCGGCCGCCGACCGGGAGTTCGCGTCCTCGTTCGAGGCGGACGATCCGGCGCCGGACTGGCTGAACACGGTGGACACGGCGCCGGACGGGACCAAGCGCGCCTCGGGCGTCGACGGCGGCTACAGCACCGGCATCCCGGGGAACGTCACCGACCATGTCACCGAGGTGCGCGCGAGCGCGGAGAACACCGGCGGAGGGGAGGTGAAGGAGAATCTGATCGACGGCGAGCCGAGCACCAAGTGGCTCGCCTTCCAGCCGACCGGCTGGGTGGAGTTCGACCTGGACAAGCCCGTCAAGCTGGTGACGTACGCCCTGACGTCGGCCAACGACTACGCCGAACGCGACCCGAAGGACTGGACCCTCAAGGGCTCCACGGACGGCAAGGACTGGAAGACCCTCGACACCCGCTTGGGCGAGACCTTCTCGGAGCGCTTCAAGACCAAGTCGTACGACCTCGCAGAACCGGCCGAGTACCAGCACTTCCGGCTCGACGTGACGAAGAACAACGGCGCGTCGGGGATCCTGCAGCTCGCGGACGTCCAGTTCTCCACGGGCGGCGGCGAGAACCCCGTCCCGCAGGACATGCTCTCGCTGGTCGACCGCGGCCCGAGCGGATCGCCGACCGCCAAGGCGGGCGCCGGCTTCACCGGCAAGCGGGCCCTCAGATACGCGGGACGGCACACCGCGAACGGGCGCGCCTACTCGTACAACAAGGTCTTCGACGTGAACGTGAAGGTCGGCCGGGACACCCGGCTGTCGTACCGGATCTTCCCGTCCATGGCCGACGGCGACCGCGACTACGACGCCACCAACGTCTCCGTGGACCTGGCCTTCACCGACGGCACCTACCTCAGCGCTCTGGGCGCGACGGACCAGCACGGCTTCGCGCTGTCCCCGCGGGGGCAGGGCGCGGCGAAGGTGCTGTACGTCAACCAGTGGAACAACGTGGAGTCGCGGATCGGCTCGGTCGCCGCGGGCAAGACCGTCGACCGGATCCTGCTGGCCTACGACTCCCCCACCGGACCGGCGAAGTTCCGCGGCTGGCTGGACGACGTGGCGCTGCGGGAGGCGACCCCGGACAAGCCCAAGGCGCATCTGTCCGACTACGCGCTGACCACCCGCGGCACCAACTCCAGCGGCAGCTTCTCGCGCGGCAACAACTTCCCCGCGACCGCGGTGCCCCACGGCTTCAACTTCTGGACCCCGGTGACCAACGCGTCCTCGCTCAGCTGGCTGTACGAGTACGCCCGGGCGAACAACGACGCCAACCTGCCGACGATCCAGGCGTTCAGCGCGAGCCACGAGCCGAGCCCCTGGATGGGTGACCGGCAGACCTTCCAGGTGATGCCGTCCGCCGCGGCCGGCACCCCGGACACCGGCCGCACGGCACGGGCGCTGGCGTTCCGGCACGAGAACGAGACGGCGCGGCCGTACTACTACGGCGTCCGCTTCGAGAACGGCCTCAAGGCGGAGATGGCGCCGACCGACCACGCGGCGGCGCTGCGCTTCACCTACCCGGGCGACGACGCGAGCGTGATCTTCGACAACGTCACCGACCAGGCGGGCCTGACCCTCGACAAGGAGAACGGGATCGTCACCGGCTACTCCGACGTGAAGTCGGGTCTGTCGGCGGGCGCCACCCGGCTGTTCGTCTACGGCGTCTTCGACAAGCCGGTCACCGAGGGCGACTCCGGCGGCGTCAAGGGCTATCTGCGGTTCGACGCGGGTGCCGACCGCACCGTCACGCTGCGCCTGGCGACCTCGCTGATCAGCGTCGACCAGGCGAAGGACAACCTGCGCCAGGAGATCCCCGGCGGCACGTCCTTCGACACGGTCAGGTCGCGGGCCCAGCGCGCCTGGGACAAGGTGCTCGGCCGCGTCGAGGTGGAGGGCGCGACGCCCGACCAGCTGACCACCCTGTACTCCAGCCTGTACCGGCTGTACCTGTACCCGAACTCCGGCTTCGAGAAGGTCGGTTCGACGTACCGGTACGCCTCGCCGTTCTCCCCGATGCCGGGCCCGGACACCCCGACCCACACGGGCGCGAAGATCGTCGACGGCAAGGTGTACATCAACAACGGCTTCTGGGACACCTACCGGACGACCTGGCCCGCGTACTCGTTCCTGACGCCTTCTCAGGCGGGCGAGATGGTCGACGGGTTCGTGCAGCAGTACAAGGACGGCGGCTGGACCTCCCGCTGGTCCTCGCCCGGCTACGCGGACCTGATGACCGGCACCTCCTCGGACGTCGCGTTCGCCGACGCCTACGTCAAGGGCGTGAGGTTCGACGGCAAGGCGGCCTACGAGGCGGCCCTGAAGAACGCGACCGTCGTGCCGCCGTCCTCCGGCGTGGGCCGCAAGGGCATGGCCACCTCGCCGTTCCTCGGCTACACCAGCACCGCCACCGGCGAGGGCCTGTCCTGGGCGATGGAGGGCTACCTCAACGACTACGGCATCGCCAAGATGGGCGAGGCCCTGTACAAGAAGACGGGCGAGAAGCGCTACAAGGAGGAGTCGCAGTACTTCCTCAACCGCGCCCAGGACTACGTGAACCTCTTCGACTCTCGGGCGGGCTTCTTCCAGGGCCGCGACGCCAAGGGCAACTGGCGGGTCGACTCGGCGAAGTACGACCCGCGCGTGTGGGGCTACGACTACACGGAGACCAACGGCTGGGGCTACGCGTTCACGGCGCCGCAGGACAGCCGGGGCCTGGCGGGCCTCTACGGCGGCCGGTCCGGCCTCGCCGACAAGCTCGACGAGTACTTCTCCACGCCGGAGACGGCCTCGCCCGAGGTCGTCGGCTCGTACGGCGGGATCATCCACGAGATGATCGAGGCCCGCGATGTCCGCATGGGCATGCACGGGCAGTCCAACCAGCCCTCGCACCACGCGCTGTACATGTACGACGCGGCGGGTCAGCCGTGGAAGACGCAGGCGCTGGTGCGCGAGGCGCTGTCCCGGCTGTACGTGGGCAGTGAGATAGGCCAGGGCTACCCGGGCGACGAGGACAACGGCGAGATGTCCGGCTGGTACCTGTTCTCCGCGCTCGGCTTCTACCCGCTGGTCATGGGCAGCGGCGAGTACGCCATCGGCTCCCCGCTGTTCAAGAAGGTCACGGTCCATCTGGAGAACGGCCGGGACCTGGTGGTCAACGCGCCGAAGAACAGCGCGAAGAACGTGTACGTGCAGGGCCTGAAGGTCAACGGCCGTGCCTGGACGTCGACTTCGCTGCCGCACTCGGTGCTGGCCAAGGGCGGGGTGCTGAGCTTCGACATGGGCGCCAAGCCGTCCAGGTGGGGCACGGGCAAGGACGCGGGCCCGGTCTCCATCGCGCAGGACGACAAGGCGCCGACGCCGCGCGCGGACGTGCTGAAGGGTGACGGCGCGCTGTTCGACGACACGTCGGCGACGGACGCGGCGGTCACCTCCGTCGACCTGCCGGTCGGCGCCGCCGCCAAGGCGCTCCAGTACACGCTGACGTCGTCCACGGACCGCACGAAGGCACCGTCCGGCTGGACCCTCCAGGGCTCCACGGAGGGCACCACGTGGAAGACCCTGGACAAGCGCTCCGGCGAGTCGTTCACCTGGGACCGGCAGACCAGGGCGTTCACCATCCCCTCGCCGGGCACGTACACCAAGTACCGGCTGGTCCTGGACGGTCAGTCGACGCTCGCGGAGGTGGAGCTGCTGGCCTGACCCGCACCGCTCGCAGCGAGGGGCGGGCCCGGAATCACTCCGGGTCCGCCCCTTCGGCGTGTGCGGGTCCCGCCGCGTACAGCGCGGACGAGTCGAGCCGGTGCCCCTCGCCGCGCACACTGTGCAGGAACGACGGGTGGCCGAGCTTGGCGCGGATCCGCGCGACCTCGACGTCGATGGCCGGCTCGCCGCCCGGCGGCAGCAGGAAGTCCCAGACGCGGCGGGCCAGTTCGGCCGCGGTGTGCACGGTGTCCGGCTCCGCCGCGAGGAGCGCGAGGACCTGGAACTCCTTGCGGCTCAGCCGCACCGTCCGGCCGTCCAGGGTGACGCCGCGGGTGTCCGGATGCAGCGCGAGGCGGCCCGCGGGGCGATGTCCTTCGGTCATCGCCCCATCGTCGCAGGCCCCCCGCGCTGCCGTACGGTCAGCCGACGGCGAGGGTGAAGACGTGCAGGTCGGCGTTGGCGGGCAGGGTGACGCCCACGATCCGCCTGCCCTGAGGGGCCGCGAACGGCCGGGTGGCGAACACATACGTCACCACCGGGTCCCGGTCGGCGCCCGCGACGTTGCGGTACGCCGTCCTGGCGACCACCTCGTTGCCGTACTGCACGGTTCCGCCGCCTCCGCCGACCGTCCAGTCCGTGAAGGAGAGGTCGACGGCGTCGGTGGTGCCGTCGTCGTACCGGACGGTCGCCGTGCCGCGCTGGTTGCCGTTGACGGCGCTGCCGACGAAGGACAACCGGGCCGCCGGTGAGGCCAGTTCGATGCTCTGGCCGGCGGCCGACGCGTTGTCGGGGCGGCCGCTCGGCGATGCCGGCCAGGTGAAGTCCAGGCCGTCCACGGTGCCGTGACCGCCCGGGGCGAGGCCCGCCGCGGCGAGGGCCTGACGGGAATAGCTCCATCCGCCGCCGTCGAAGTCGGCCTCGTCGTGATCGCCCTCGTCGTCGGAGACACCGGTGGTGTCGTAGGCGGCGAGCAGGGTGCCGGGCGCGGCCACCGTCAGCGACACCGGCTGCTCGTACGAGGTGTCGCCGGCGGTCACCGTGACCTTGGCGGTGGCGAAGCCCTGCGGGGTGTCCGGGCCGGTGGCGAGGGTGATCTCCTGCGAGCCGCCGGTCACCGTGCCGGCGGCGGGCGTCGCGGTGACCCCGTCCGGTGTCTCGACGCGGAAGCGGACCTCGGGCCCGCTGCCGCCGCTCAGCGACAGCGCGCGGATGCCGACCTTCGCGCTGCCGCCCGGCGCGACGGTCGCCGCGGTCGGGCCGACACCGATCTGGTACGGCTGCTCGCCCTCCCGGAAGGACGGCGGCGCCTGGCCGGTGCCCCAGGCGCGGTCCGGGGTGCCGGAGAGCGTGTAGTCGAGCCGGCCGCCGTCCCGCACGAAGGACGCCGGCAGCCAGGCCCGGTCACTGGTGCGGCCGTCGACCTTCAGGGACCGCACGTACGGGGCGTCGGCCGCCGCGCCCGCCGCCCTCACCGAGATGTCGTTGCCGTGCGGCCGGTCGATCTCGATCCGCTCGAAGAGCGGGGAGGCGAGGACGAGTTCGGCCCGGGAGGGCACCTGCGGGTACATGCCGAGCGCGGAGAACACGTACCACGCCGACATCGCCCCGAGGTCGTCGTTGCCGGGGATGCCGCCGGGCTCGGTCGTCCACAGCTGCCGCATCGCCGCGCGGACGGTCTCCTGCGTCTTGTACGGGGCGCCCGCATAGGCGTACAGATACGGGACGTTGATCGACGGCTCGTTGTCCAGCTCCGACTTGGCGCCGCCGCTGCCGGTGAAGGCCCAGCCGCCGTCGGCGTCGTGGAAGAAGTCGTCGAGCCGGGCCAGCGCCGCGTCGGTGCCGCCCATGGCCGCGAACAGGCCCGCCGGGTTGTGCTGGACCATCCAGGTGTACTGGGCCGCGGTGCCCTCCACGAAGCCGTTGCCGGTGCCCGGGGTGAAGCCGGTCACCCAGCTGCCGTCGGCCTTGCGGTTGGCGATGTAGCCGCCGGTCGGGTCGGCCGCGATGTTGAAGTTGTTCTGCCACCACTGGGCGCGCCCGGCGAAGGCGGCGGCGGTGTCCTTGCGTCCCGCCGCCGCGGCCAGCTGGGACAGGGAGAAGTCGGCGGTCGACATCTCCAGGGTCTCGGCCGCGCCGCCCCAGGCGTTGGACACGGACGGCATGTAGTGCAGCGCCAGGTACTTGTCCAGCGAGGGGCGCTGGCCCACCGACAGCACCGGCTTGCCCGCCGCCGACAGGTCCTGGGCGGTCGGCACGGTCGCCGCCTTCACCAGCGAGTCCAGCGCGCCGCGCAGGTCGAAGTCGGTGCCGCCGAAGGCCCGGATGCCGGCCAGCGCGGTGGGCGACGGGTCGCCGTTCATGACGTGCGTGCCGCTCGCGCCGTGCAGCCAGCGGTCCCAGACACCGCCGTTCTGCCGGGCCAGTTCGTACAGGGACTGCGCGATGTCCGACCCGGCCCGCGGGTCGAGCAGCGTCAGCAACTGCACCTGGTCGCGGTAGACGTCCCAGCCGGAGAAGGTGCCGTACTGGGCCCGGTGGCCGCGGCCCACCCGGTGCACGGCGCCGTCGCCGCCGCGGTATCTGCCGTCGGCGTCACTGATCACGTTCGGGTGCAGCAGGGCGTGGTAGAGGGCGGTGTAGAAGGTGGTGCGTTCGGCGTCGGTGCCGCCGCCCACCCGGATCTGGCCCAGCCGTTCGCGCCAGGCGCGCCGGGCGGCCTCGCGCACGTCGTCGAAGGACCGGCGCGACGGGTTCTCGGCGGCGAGATTGGCCTCGGCGCCGGCCTGACTCACGTACGAGATGCCGACCTTGGCGTGCACGGGAGCGGAGCCGGGCGCGAACTCCACGTATCCGCCGGCGCCCTTGCCCGCCACCGGCCGCCCGCCGTTCGCGAAGCCGCCGGTGCCGCCCGACGCGGACGTCGCCCCCGGGGTGAGCTTGTCGTCCTGCCAGGTGCCGGTCGCCTTGAAGGCGCGGTCGAACTTCGCCGTGAAGTAGAGCGTGTAGTAGTCGCGCCGGCCTTCGGGGTCGAGGTAGCCGCAGAAGTTGCCGGAGGTGACGGACCCGGAGATGGTGCGCCGCTCGGGGTCGATCGACACCGTCGAAGCGCTAGAGCCGACTTCGGAGTTGGCGGTGCGCACCAGCAGCGAGGCGGGCCGGCCGGCCGGATAGGTGAAGCGGGCCGAACCGGTGTGCGCGGTGGCGGTGAGGTCGGCGGTCACTCCGGAGGCGAGGCTCACCGCGTAGTGACCGGGTTCGGCCGTCTCGTCGGCGTGGCTGAAGTCCGCGGCGTACACGGCGTCCTTGGTGTCGCTCGCCGGGGACGAGGTGACCTCGCCCGGATAGGGGAAGAACGGGATGTCGCCGCTGCCGCCCGCGCAGCCCGTGCCGGACATGTGGGTGAGGCTGAAGCCCCGTATGCGGGTGGCGTCGTACTGGTAGCCGCCGGGCGCGGCGGTTCTCGTGGCGTCGCCGCGGGTGTTCTCGGGGCTCCAGGAGAGCATGCCGAAAGGCACGACGGCGCCCGGGAAGACATTGCCGCCGTTCCTGGTGCCGATCAGCGGATCGACGTATCCGGTCGGGTCCTTGACGAGTTCGGGGGGTGCTGCGGTCGCCGCGAGGGCGGGGGAACCGCCGACCGCGAGCACGGCGGCCAGCAGCAGGGACGTGGGACGGAATCGCATGACGCGGCCCCTCCTCCTTCGGACGGGTCGCGCACCACAGGTCGCACAAGCCGCAGGGACAGTAACCCGCGCCACCGGTGCCACGGAAGACCGCGTGCGCCGGTACCGGCGCCGGCCCGGATCACCCCGGCCTGGCCGCACCAAGTGGCTTGACATCGTTGTCGGTTGGGGCGGTAAAGTCATGGTCAGACCGTATCGACAACGTTGTCGCACTCCAGGTCGGCACAAGCCATGCCCCACCTGGACGGGCCACCCCCCTCACCCGTCCGGCTCGCGGACCCGGTGGGCAACCGCCACCGGGTCCGCCCGAGCGGATCAACCCACCTGACAGGGCAGGTTCGTCGCGCTGTCGCCGCCGGATCCCGAGACCACGTACCCGAAGGTCGCGCTCTGCCCCGGACTGAGCGACCCGTTCCAGTCCGCGTTGTGGACCATGACGTCCTGGCCGGTGTAGGTCGCGTTCCCGTTCCACAGGCTGTCCACCGACTGGCCGGCCGGCAGCGTCCAGTCGACCATCCAGCCGAGCATCGGCACATCACCGCTGTTGGTGACGGTCACCTCCGACTGGTACCCGCCCGACCAGGTCCCGGTGGTGCGCCGGGTGGCCGTGCAGGCGCCGGGCGGCGGCTCGGTCGGGTGCCCTGGGTCGTGGATGCCCGTGACCTCGCCGTTGCCGCCGTCGAAGACGACGTCGGAGCAGGAGTAGAAGGTCTCGGCGCTGTCCGACCGCTGCCACACCATGTAGATGATGTGCCGCCCCGACTTGTCCGCCGGCAGCTGCCCGCTCCACGAGTAGTTGGCGTCGACCGTGCCAGGAGAGCCGTTCAGCGGCGGGTGGTCGACCGTCAGGAACGGCTGGTCCTCCATGTCGTCCCAGGTGAGCGGCTGGGTGGGGTCGTAGCCGTCCTTGGTGACGTAGACGTAGAACCAACCCGGGTGGGCGGCCCAGGCGTTGTACGAGAAGTCGACCGTGGCGCCCGAGGTCAGATGGGTCAGCGGCCAGTCGTCGCGGGCCACGTTGAAGCCCGTGAAGTTCGGGTTGCCGCCGCTGCACAGCTCGCCGTCCGGCACGAAGCCGCGGGTGCGGCCCGCGCCGTCCGAGCGCAGCACGGAGAACCAGTTGTAGAACGGGGTGGTCCCGCTGATCTGCTGGGCCGCCCGGCAGGCCGGGTTGACGGGTTTGATCTCACCGGTGTCGGTGAGTCCGTCCTGCCAGCACAGGAAGGTACGGCTGCCCGGCTTCATGGGGGTGCCGTGGGCCTCGGCCCGGCCGCCGCCGGCCACGATGAGCCCGAGGGCCGGGACGGTGGTGAGCAGCGCCAGCAGGACGAGGAAGAGGGCGCCGCGCGGTGAGGCTCCCGCTAATCGCGGGCGCCCCCTCGGTCTGGTTGTCGCAAACATGACACGTCCACCTCCGGATTCGACGGTCGTGCGAAGGGTGTGCGGGTGTCCTGGATGCCGTGAACACGCGGGATGGGAGCGGTCCCGCCTTCGACGGGTTCCGGACCACCGAATGGGAGCGCTCCCATCCCACTCCCCAGTGAAGCTAGCGCGCCCGACGAGAGGTGTAAACGGCTGGGGCGGGACGGGTGTGGTGGCGGCCGGGGTTGGGGGGCGGGGTGTGGTCGGAGGCGGGGTGTGGGTGAGGGCGGCTGGGGTCGGGGGCGGGGTGTGGGTGGGGGCGGCTGGGTTTGGGGCGGGGTGTGGTGGCGGCCGGGGTTGGGGGGCGGCGTGTGGTCGGAGGCGGGGTGTGGGTGGGGGCGGCTGGGGTCGGGGGCGGGGTGTGGTGGCGGCCGAGGTTGGGGGGGGCGGCGTGTGGTCGGAGACGGCCAGGGGTCGGGGGCGGGGTGTGGTCGGGGGCGGCTGGGGTCGGGCTGGGTCGGGGCGACCGGGGTTGGCAGGTGGGGTGGGCTGCGGCCGGCACGGGGCACGGCGGGGGCGGCCGGGATCCTCGACGTAGCGCTGTCCGGCCTCGGTGAACTCTCCCATCCCTGGGAGCGCATCACCTTCCTGACACAGGTCAATGATCTCGGCATGGACCTCATCGGGCGGTTGCACGGTCGTCCCTGTGCCGGCCCGGGGCTTTCTGCGACGGACTTTGGCGAAGCCCAGGCGATGCCGGCTGGCCGGTTCTCGCCGAGGGCCTGTGCTCAGACGGCGGGTGCGACGCTGCCCGATCAACCCCCTCGCCGAGCTGAGGCTTCGGTTTCCGGAGGTGGGTGTCCCGACCCTGCGGTCAGGTGTCCGCGGCGGCGAGGAGTTCGTCCGTGGTCGGTCCGTCCGGGTATCCGCCTTGCGCGCCGAGGTGGCCGCAGGCGTACGTCGCCGAGGCCACCGCCGCCCGGAGCGCCGAGTGCGGGTCCGCGCCGGACAGGGAACGGGCGATCTAGACACCTGCCAGGCAGTCGCCGGCGCCGGTGGTGTCGATGATCCGGCCGGCGGGCGGGGCCACGGCGATCTCGCCGGACCCGTACGTCAGCGTCGCCCCGCGTGACCCCGCGGTGCGTACCACCGACCTGAGCCGGTGGCGCGCGGCAAAGGCGTGCACGTCGCCTATCTCCGCCGTGGTCCGCTCGTTGAGGAAGACAACCGCCGCCCCGTGCAGGGCCGGGGCGAGCGCGTCCATGCCGTGGGCGAGCGCGAGGGGTTCCAGGTCGATGGACAGCGCGATGCCGGCGGCGCGCGCCCGCTCCGCGAGCACCGCCGCGCCCTCGGGGTGCAGGCAGGAGGTGTGGATCCAGTCCACTCCCGCCAGTTCGGCGTCGCGCACCCGCTCCAGCGAGGGGTACTGCGAGACGGACGAGGTGTAGACGAGACGCTTCTCCCCGTCCTCGGCCAGGGTGCACACCGACAGCGCGGTCATGCCCGGCGTGGTGGTGACACCCGTGACGTCGACCCCGCGCGCCGCGAGGTGGTCCGTGGCGTACGCGCCGAACACGTCGTCCCCGACGACGGCCGGCAGCGCCGTGTCGACACCCTGCCGGGCGCAGGCGACGGCGGCGTTGGCGGCCACACCTCCGGCACTCACCAGGTGCTCGAACGCGTGCGTCTTCTGGTCCGGGTCGGGAAAGCGGGGCACGCGCAGCGCCACATCGAACGCTATGTCTCCGCAGAACAGGGCCGTCGCCATGATGCCGTTCCCCTCGTCGTGCCCTTTGCCGGTCGGAAATCGGGCAGTTGCCCGCAGCCGCCCTCGGACCCGCGCGGAGGCAGGCGGGGCGGCGCGCTACGCGCCACGGTCGCCGGGGTCGGCGCCCGGTGGTCGACTGCCCTCGGCCCGTGGCCGACAGACGCAGACCGAGCCGCCCGGTGGCCTCGGCACGCCCCAACAAGGCGCGGATTGCTGTGACTTCCGCGTCCGGCTGCGCCACCTCGCCCATGATGGCGCGTGGTTGCCGGTTCGGGTATGGGGGCGGGCCGGGCTGGTGAGGACCAGCTTCAAGGTCCACGCAGGTGCGGCCCTCGCGCTCAGCGTGCTCTCGCTGCCGGTGCCGACGCTCACGCTCCTGCCGGTACCGTTCCACGGTGGGCTGGTGCCGATCGAATTCTGAATTCGCCCTGCTCTTCCCGCTGTTCGTCGTGACCGTCGCGCACGGGATCGCGCTGCGGGCCGACGGAACGAAGGTCACCCGCGCGGATCACTGGCCGGCCGTGCGGCGGCTGCCCCGCTCCCTGCGCTTCCTTCTGTTCTTTCTCTTCGCGTCCGATATCGGTCTGACGGCCGGCGGCATGATCGCGGACACGTCCCGCCAGGCCGGAAGCACCGAGGCCGGTCGCTATTACGCCATCGACCTCGGCAGCGCCACGCATGAACAGGTCGAGGTGTCGAAGAGCGAGTACGACGCGCTGCACCGGCACGACCAGCGTGCCATGCACGCCATCGGCGGGCCGCTCGCGACGGGCGCCGCCACCACCGGCGCGTTCCGGCCGGCGCGCCGCGTCGGCCACGCCGCGCTCGGCGGCCGTGACCAGATCGTCCAACTCGCCGAGCAGGCGGGCGCGTTGGGCGACCACGGTGGCGACGGTCGGCGCAGCGGTCAGGGACACCGGCGCGGCGATGACCACGACCAGCAGCCGCGCGCCCAGCGGGCGGCCCCCGGCGGCGTACCCGATCGACCGCGGGTCGTCTTCGACCCTCCGCGTCCCCGACGGCGTGGCCGGGGCGAGGGACGGTCAGCACACGGGTACGGCCGGTCCGCGGCTCATGGCTGTCAGCCATGTACCTATCCTGTCCCGGTCCGCTGGGGGAAGCCCGTGTTCAGCCTGAGGGTCGGTGATGACCAGGACATCGAGCCGAGGCGGGGAGCCGCCGCGCGCAGGAGACGCGGCGAAGGGCCGCACCCCCCTCGCCTTGGGGATGCGGCCCTTGAGTGTCGGCTGCCGGAAGCCGGGACGATCGCCGCCCGGGTCCGGTTCCGCCGGTGCCTACTTGCGGATCAGGCTGCGCAGCACGTACTGCATGATGCCGCCGTTGCGGTAGTAGTCGGCCTCACCGGGGGTGTCGATGCGGACGACCGCGTCGAACTCGACGCCCGTGTCGGTGGTCACCTTGACCGTGCGGGGCGTGGTGCCGTCGTTCAGCTCGGTGACGCCGGAGATGGCGAAGGTCTCCTCACCGGTCAGGCCGAGGGATTCGGCGGAGGCGCCCTCCGGGAACTGCAGCGGCAGCACGCCCATGCCGATGAGGTTGGAGCGGTGGATGCGCTCGTAGGACTCGGCGATGACGGCCTTGACGCCCAGCAGGGCCGTGCCCTTGGCCGCCCAGTCGCGGGACGAGCCGGAGCCGTACTCCTTGCCGGCCAGGACGACCAGCGGGACGCCGGCGGCCTGGTAGTTCTGCGAGGCGTCGTAGATGAAGGAGACCGGAGCGCCGTCCTGTGTGAAGTCGCGGGTGTAGCCGCCCTCGGTGCCCGGCGCGATCTGGTTGCGCAGGCGGATGTTGGCGAACGTACCGCGGATCATGACCTCGTGGTTGCCGCGGCGTGAGCCGTAGCTGTTGAAGTCACGGCGCTCCACACCGTGCTCGGTGAGGTACTTGCCGGCCGGAGTGTCGGCCTTGATGGCGCCGGCCGGGGAGATGTGGTCGGTGGTGACCGAGTCGCCCAGCTTGGCCAGGACGCGGGCGCCGGCGATGTCCTCGACCGGGGCCGGCTCCATGCCCATGCCCTCGAAGTACGGGGGCTTGCGGACGTACGTCGACTCGGCGTCCCACTCGAAGGTGTTACCGGTCGGGATCGGCAGCGCCTGCCACTGGGCGTCGCCGGCGAAGACGTCCTCGTACGACTTGGCGAACATGTCCTCGCCGATGGCGTTGGCGACGACGTCGTTGACCTCGGCCTCGCTCGGCCAGATGTCCTTCAGGTGGACCGGGTTGCCGTCCTGGTCGGTGCCCAGGGCGTCACGCGTGATGTCCACCTTCATGGAGCCCGCGATGGCGTACGCGACGACCAGCGGCGGGGAGGCCAGGTAGTTCATCTTGACGTCGGGGTTGATCCGGCCCTCGAAGTTGCGGTTGCCGGACAGCACCGCGGTGACCGCGAGATCGTGGTCGTTGACGGCCTTGGAGACCTCCTCCGGCAGCGGCCCGGAGTTGCCGATGCAGGTGGTGCAGCCGTAGCCGACGAGGTTGAAGCCGACCTTGTCCAGGTACGGGGTGAGGCCCGCCTTGTCGAAGTAGTCGGTGACGACCTTGGAGCCCGGGGCAAGGGTGGTCTTGACCCACGGCTTGCGGGTCAGGCCCTTCTCCACCGCCTTCTTGGCCACCAGCGCGGCGGCGACCATGACGTACGGGTTGGAGGTGTTGGTGCAGGAGGTGATGGCCGCGACCGTGACCGCACCATGGTCGAGGGTGTAGGTGGTGCCGTCGGGGGCGGTGACCTGGACCGGGTTGGAGGGGGCACCGTTCGGGGCGACCGCCGGGGAGTCGGAGGCAGGGAAGGACTCCTTGCCCGCCTCGTCCACCACGTCGACGTAGTTGAGCACGTCCGACTTGAACTGCTGGGCGGCATGGGCGAGGACGATGCGGTCCTGCGGGCGCTTCGGTCCTGCGATCGACGGGACGACCGTCGACAGGTCCAGCTCCAGCTTCTCGGAGAAGTCCGGCTCGGCCTTCGGGTCCAGCCACAGACCCTGCTCCTTGGCGTACGCCTCGACCAGCGCGACCTGCTGGTCACTGCGGCCGGTCAGGCGCAGGTAGTTCAGGGTTTCGTCGTCGATCGGGAAGACCGCGGCGGTGGAGCCGAACTCCGGCGACATGTTGCCGATGGTGGCGCGGTTGGCGAGGGAGGTGGCGGCGACGCCCTCGCCGTAGAACTCCACGAACTTGCCGACGACGCCGTGCGCCCGCAGCATCTCGGTGATGGTGAGCACGAGGTCGGTGGCGGTGGTGCCGGGCCGCAGCTCACCGGTCAGCCTGAAGCCGACGACGCGCGGGATGAGCATGGAGACGGGCTGGCCGAGCATGGCGGCCTCGGCCTCGATGCCGCCGACACCCCAGCCGAGCACGCCGAGGCCGTTGACCATCGTGGTGTGCGAGTCGGTGCCGACCAGGGTGTCCGGGTAGGCCCTGCCGTCGCGCACCATCACCACACGGGCCAGGTGCTCGATGTTCACCTGGTGGACGATGCCGGTGCCGGGCGGGACGACCTTGAACTCGTCGAACGCGGTCTGGCCCCAGCGCAGGAACTGGTAGCGCTCCTTGTTGCGCCCGTACTCCAGGTCGACGTTCGCCTTGAAGGCGTCGTTGGTGCCGAACTTGTCGGCGATGACGGAGTGGTCGATGACCAGCTCGGCCGGGGCCAGCGGGTTGATCTTGGCGGGGTCGCCGCCCAGTTCCTTGACGGCCTCGCGCATGGTCGCGAGGTCCACGACGCACGGGACGCCGGTGAAGTCCTGCATGATCACACGGGCCGGGGTGAACTGGATCTCCTGCGACGGCTGGGCCTTGGAGTCCCAGCTGCCGAGGGCGCGGATGTGGTCGGCGGTGATGTTCGCGCCGTCCTCGGTGCGGAGCAGGTTCTCCAGCAGGACCTTGAGGCTGTAGGGCAGGCGGGCCGAGCCCTCCACCTTGTCCAGCCGGAAGATCTCGTACGACTCGTCGCCCACCTGCAGTGTGCTGCGGGCGTCGAAGCTGTTCGCCGACACGACAGTCTCCTTCATTGATGTGCGCGTACCACCACGATCCTGCCGCCACGGCCACGGGGCCGATCCGCTAAGGTAAGGCTAAGTTAGGTAATCCTTACCCGGGTGGCGGCTGTGGTGCCCTCGGCAGATATCTCGATGTCGAGATAACTCTAGTACATGGGGCCGCGATGGTCATGCCCGGACCGTCCGCACATACAGGCGCGAGTGCGGGTGCGCATGCCGACAGCACGGGGGCGAGGGCAGACCCGGAGGCGGGCGCCGACACGGGGGCGGTGCCGACCCGGGGGAGCGGGGGCCGGCATGAGGACGGCGGCCGATGCGGGGGGCCGTGCGCGATGCCAGAGTGGACGCGCGTTCGAAGTCGACACGCATGCGCGATATAACGGGACATCTAATGATTTATCACTCTGTCCGGTTACCCTGAATCTGCCACATCACCCTTGGCATCAGGGGACACTGACGTCCCATCACCCTGGTGGACCCCCCAGCGGGTGCCATCTCATATCTGAGATAACCTCAACCTCATGGCAGACGACTACCTCGTACGCATCGGCAAGCTCATCCGTGACGCCCGGCAACACCGCGGCTGGACACAGGCACAGCTCGCGGAGGCACTCGGCACCAGCCAGAGCGCCGTCAACCGGATCGAGCGCGGGAACCAGAACATCAGCCTTGAGATGATCGCCCGAATCGGCGAAGCCCTGGACAGCGAGATCGTGTCGCTGGGTTACGCGGGCCCCATGCATCTCCGGGTGGTCGGAGGCCGTCGCCTGTCCGGCGCCATCGACGTGAAGACCAGCAAGAACGCCTGCGTGGCCCTGCTGTGCGCCACGCTGCTGAACAAGGGCCGCACGGTGCTGCGCCGGGTCGCCCGCATCGAAGAGGTGTACCGCCTGCTGGAAGTGCTCAGCTCCATCGGCGTCCGCACCCGCTGGATCAACGACGGGGTCGATCTGGAGATCGTGCCCCCCGCCGAGCTGGAGCTTGAGGCCATCGACGCGGAGGCGGCCGTCCGCACACGCTCCATCATCATGTTCCTCGGCCCCCTGCTGCACCGCATGGACGCCTTCAAGCTGCCCTACGCCGGCGGCTGCGACCTCGGCACCCGCACCATCGAACCGCACATGATCGCGCTGCGCCGGTTCGGTCTGGAGGTCGCCGCCACCGAAGGTCAGTACCACGCCACGGTGGACCGGTCCGTGCGTCCCGCCCGCCCGATCGTACTGACCGAGCGCGGCGACACGGTCACGGAGAACGCGCTGCTCGCCGCCGCCCGCTACGACGGCGTCACCACGATCCGCAACGCCTCCTCCAACTACATGGTCCAGGACCTGTGTTTCTTCCTGGAGGCGCTGGGCGTGCGGGTCGAGGGCATCGGCACCACCACGCTCACCGTGCACGGCGTGCCCACCATCGACGTCGACGTCGACTACTCGCCCTCCGAGGACCCGGTCGAGGCGATGAGCCTGCTGGCCGCCGCCGTGGTCACCGAGTCGGAGCTGACCGTGCGCCGGGTGCCGATCGAGTTCCTGGAAATCGAACTCGCGGTCCTGGAGGAGATGGGACTCGACCACGACCGCACCGCCGAGTACGTCGCCGACAACGGCCGTACCCGTCTGGTGGACCTGACCGTGCGGCCCTCCAAGCTGGAGGCGCCGATCGACAAGATCCATCCGATGCCGTTCCCCGGCCTGAACATCGACAACGTGCCCTTCTTCGCGGCCATCGCGGCGGTCGCCCAGGGCAAAACCCTGATCCACGACTGGGTCTACGACAACCGTGCGATCTACCTGACGGACCTCAACCGACTGGGCGGCCGGCTGCAACTGCTCGACCCGCACCGCGTCCTGGTCGAGGGCCCCACCCGCTGGCGCGCCGCCGAGATGATGTGCCCGCCCGCCCTGCGCCCCGCCGTGGTCGTCCTGCTCGCGATGATGGCCGCCGAGGGCACGTCGGTGCTGCGCAACGTCTACGTCATCAACCGCGGCTACGAAGACCTCGCCGAACGCCTCAACTCGATCGGCGCCCAGATCGAAATCTTCCGGGACATCTGACGACGGTCGGTCGCCGTGGCCTCTCCGGGCTCCGGGGTATCGGGGCCGGGAGGGGTGCGGTGGCGGGTTCGGGTGTGACATGGGGGCAGGTTCCCTTCGGATCGGAGGGTCAGCGGGTCAGGAAGGTGAGGAGGATCTGACGGCTGGTCTGGGAGGTGATGCTTCCGTAGGCGTCGTCGAAGGCGTGCTCGGCGAAGGGGAGTTTCCTGATCGTGGTGTCGACGCCCTCGGCACGGAGAGCGGCGCCGAGGTCTTCGACGGTTCGGGGCGGTGCGCCGCGGTCGCGGTCGCCGACGACGAGCAGGGTGCGTTGGAGCTGTCACCGCTGTGATCACGCCGAGGGTGCCGCCCCGGCGCACGAGGCCGCTGCGCCGCACCAGCACCCCCAGAAGCAGCCCGGCGAGAGCGAACAGCGCCATGTGGAACGGATACTGACCGCCCAGGACCGGGCCGATGACGCCCGCCTTCGGGATGGCGGGAACGTAGGCGCCCAGCAGGATCGCGGCGACGAGGAAGGCCAGGAGCGAGGCGATCAGAGCGACGGCGAGGCGAAGGGCCCTTCTCACCCGGCCGGGGCGGACTGCCCGCTGGGGCGTACTGGCGGACGCGGACATGGGGCTGCTCCTGAGCTGTGCGGTGGGTGACGAGTCGGTCTGCTCGCCTCTGACTCGTCACCAGCGTCGCGGTCCGTGCTCCTGGCCCGCGTCCCCCGAGGGAGCCAAGTCTCCGCCTGGCTCTGCGGAGCTACGTCAGCGCGGCGTGGGGCCCGGCACCACCAGCCCCGCTCTCGTAGGCGACGACGGTTGCCTGGGTGCGGTCGCGCGGTCCGGGTTTCATGAGGACGCGGCCGACGTGCGTCCTGACCCTGGACGATCCGTCGCGGGCCGTCCCGACGTCACCGGGTGCCGGTGGGACTCGCCGCGGTGCGGCGTCAGTCGCGGGCACGCCGCGCCGTCGCCACGGCGGCCAAGGGGGCGAGTGGTCGCAGAGCGGCCGCGACCTGCGGGGCGGCGGGGCGAGGCCGGGGCGCGGCGGGGCGCGGCGGGGCGCGGCCGGGGCGCGGCGGCATGGGAGGACCGGGTGAGTACCGGCGGTGACCTCAGATGGGTCCCGCAGAGGACCGGGGGCCGTACCAGCGGCGCGGAGGGCACGGCTCGGCCGGGCGACAGGACGCGTGTCACCGGCGGCACCGGCTCAGTGCCGTGCAGGGGTGTGGTGGGTCACTCCGCTGGGGTCCATGCCTTCGGGCCGCCGCCGCGCCACTCGATCAGGGCCGGGTCGTCGAGCGTCGTATCGGTCTCGGGCAGGCCGGTCCGGCGCAGGAACTCGACCAGATCGAGCAGGTGATACGCGGTGCCCACGTACTCGCCGCGGATCGTGACCCGCCTGCCGCCGTCAGGGCTCGGCGGCTGCACAATCACAGGCGCGCCTTCCATAGCTACTGAATGCCCCTTGCCGCCGCCGCTCATGCCCGTCCGCGCCCCTCGAACGCCGCAGGTACGCCCGCGCACGCCGCCGGTACGCCCTCGCACGCCGCCGGTACGCCCTCGCACGCCGCCGGTACGCCGCCGAACGCCAGGGGACGCCGTCGGTACCCCGCCGGACGCCATGGGACGCCGCCGTACGCCATCGGACGCCGCTGAAGCCCTCCGTACGGCGGAAATCCACGAGGTCGACCGGCGCGCCGGGCTCCCTGGCGCGCCCGGGCGTGACCGGCGCGTGCGGGAAGGAATGAACCCGGCTTTCCTGCCTACTCGGGGCGCATGGCTCGGTCCAACGACGAGGTCGCGGCGCTGTTCCAGGAGTACGCGGACCTGATCTCGATCACCGGCGGAGACGCCTACAAGGCACGCGTCTACGAGAAGGCGGCGCGCGCCATCGGCGGCTACCACGCCGACGTGTCCACGCTCGACGCCAAGGGACTGCGGGAGATCCCAGGAGTCGGCACGTCGATCGCGCAGAAGGTCACCGAGTACTTCCGCACCGGCAGCGTGTCCGCGGTGGACGAACTGCGCGCGCAGATCCCGGCCGGGGTCCGGCGGCTGACGGCCATCCCGACGCTCGGCCCGAGGAAGGCGCTGGCCGTCTACGAAGAACTCGGCATCTCCTCGGTCGACGAGCTGGTCGACGCGATCCACGCCGAGAAGCTGCGCGACCTGAAGGGCTTCGGCCCCAGGACGGAGGAGAACATCCTGCACGGCGTGGAGCTGTTGCAGTCCTCCGGCGACCGGGTGCTGCTCGACGTGGCGATGGACCTCGCCGACGACATCGTCGGGGAGCTGTCCCACGTGACCGGCTGCCGCCGCTGCACCTACGCCGGGTCGCTACGCCGTGTACGGGAGACGATCGGGGACATCGACGTCCTCGTCGCGGCCGAGGAGTCGGGTCCGGTGATGGACGCCTTCACCGGTCTGCCGTACGTCACCGAGGTCATCGCGCACGGCCGGGCGAAGACCTCGGTACGCACCGTCAAGGGGCTGGCCGTGGACCTGCGGGTGGTGCCGCCGGATTCCTGGGGCGCGGCGCTGCAGTACTTCACCGGTTCGAAGGCCCACAACATCCGCACCCGGGAGCTGGCCGTGCACCAGGGGCTGAAGCTGTCCGAGTACGGGCTGTTCGACGTCGAGAGCGGGCAGAAGATCGTCTCCGAGACCGAGGAGGAGGTCTACGCCCGGCTCGGACTGCCCTGGATCCCGCCGCCGCTGCGCGAGGACCGCGGGGAGATCGAGGCCGGGCTGCGCGACGCGCTGCCCGACCTGGTGCGGGAGCCGGACCTGCGGGGTGACCTGCACACGCACACCGATCTGACCGACGGGCTCGCGCCGCTGGAGGAGATGGCCGAGGCGGCGGCCGAGCGCGGCTACGCCTACTACGCGATCACCGACCACGGGCCGAACCTGTACATGCAGCAGATGACCGAGGAGCGGATGCTGGCCCAGCGCGAGCGGGTGCGGGAGCTCGACGGGACGTTCGGCGGGCGGGGCGGGCGGCGCGGCATGCGGCTGCTGCACGGCGTGGAGCTGAACATCGACCCGGACGGCGGCGTCGACTGGCCCGAGGAGTTCCTGGCCGGCTTCGACGTGTGCGTGGCCTCGGTGCACTCGCACTTCAACCAGACCCGCGGGGAGCTGACCCGGCGGCTCGTGCGGGCCTGCGAGAACCCGTACGTCAACGTCATCGGTCACCCCACCACCCGCATCATCGGCAAGCGGCCGCCTCTCGACGCCGATCTCGACGAGGTGTTCGCCGCGTGTGCGCGCACCGGCACCGCGCTGGAGATCAATTCCCATCCGGACCGGCTCGATCTGCGCGACGAGGACATCCTGCGGGCCCGGCGACATGGAGTGAAGTTCGCCGTCGACAGCGACGCGCATTCCGTGCTGCACCTGGCCAACATGCGCTACGGCGTGGGTACGGCGCAGCGCGGCTGGCTCACCCGGGACGATGTGATCAACACCTGGCCGGAGACCCCTTTGCGGCGGTTCCTGCGCAAGGGGCGGGCCGGGCGGAGGTCCCGCGCCTGACCAGCCTGACCGTGCAGTTCGTGGGTGCCATGACATGCCCTCGGGCGGGCGCGGGTGCGTTGGGGTTGAGCGCGCCGTTCCACGCGCCCCTTTTGGGTCCCTTTTGGGGCGCCGCCGTAGACGCCCTCCTCATGGGGCCCGGAGGGGTCCCCGGCGTTCAGGACCGGTAGGCGGCAGTCGCGGTCCGTACGAACGACCCGAGCAAGGGGTTCGGGTCGTTCTCGTTCCAGGCCGCCACCACGCGGCTCGGCGCCATGTCGGTCAGCGGTACCACGACCAGTTCGCCGGGTGGTTCGTGGCCGAGCGGGGTCATCCCGACCGTGCCGTTCCAGAGCACGGCCTGCAGACACTCCTGGACGGCGCGCACGACGGGGCCCTCGCGCGGCTCGCCGCCGTTCCAGTACGCCTGCCAGAGCGGGTCGGTGCCGTCCGGGAACCGGAACCAGCGCCGGTCGGCCAGATCGGCCAGCCGCAGCCGGTCGCGGCGGGCCAGCGGGTCGTCGGCGCGCAGCACCGCTCCCACCGGGTCGGCGCGCAGCTCGCGCACCGTCAGGCCGGTCTCGTCGAAGGGCGCGCGGGTCAGCGCGATGTCCACCAGTCCGGCGCGCAGCCCGCAGGTCGGGTCGGTCAGGTCGGTGTCGCGGACGCGGACCTCGACGCCCGGGTGCCGCCTGCGGTAGGCGGCGGCCAGCCGTCTCGCGCCGGGGTCGGTGCTGTCGCCGAGGATGCCGACGGTGAGGGTGGCGGTGCCGGCCGCGGCGGCCACGCGCACGCGTACCCGTTCGGCCCGGTCGAGCAGGGCACGCGCCTCCTCCAGCAGTGCCGTGCCGGCCGGGGTGAGCGTGACGCCGGCGGCGGAGCGGTGGAGGAGCGCGGCGCCGATCTCGGTCTCCAGTTGCCTGATCGCCCGGCTCAGCGGCGGCTGGCTCATGTGCAGCCGGGTGGCGGCCCGGCCGAAGTGCAGCTCTTCGGCGACGGCCACGAAATAGCGCAGCGTGCGCAGCTCCATGACCTGCGACGTTACCCGTGGGGTATCGGCGTCACCTAATCGGTCTTGGCCGGCGGCGGTGCCCGCGCGGTGGAATCGGAGCATGACGGACCAACCGATGACCGGCCGGCAGCCGGCCGACCCCGCCGTATCCGTGGTCGGCCCGGACGACGGGGAGACGATCCTGCTGGGCAGCACGCGCATGCGCGTCCTCGAAGACGGGAGCACCACCGGGCACCGCCTCGGAATCGCCGAGAGCGTCCTCGCCCCGCACACCGACGGCCCGCCGCAGCACCGCCACGCCCGGCACGCCCGGCACGACGAGGGTTTCTACGTCGTCTCCGGCATGGTGCGGTTCACGGTGGGGCGCAGGACGTACGACGCGATGGCGGGGACGCTCGTGATGATCCCGCCCGGCGCCCCGCACACCTTCGCCAACCCGACCGACCGGCCGGCCGTCATGCTCAGCACGTTCACGCCCGACCTGTACGTGCAGTACTTCCGCGACCTGCGGGACATGATCGCGGGCGGCGGTGCGCCGACCCCGGAGGCGAGCGTGCGGACGATGAGCCGGTACGCGACCGAGCCCGCCGACGACTTCGCGCAGGCCCCGGTGTCCGCAGCACCGACCACCGACCACGACAGATGGGGATCATGAACGTCGCGTATGGGATCGTCGCCGGCCTGCTCGCCCTCTTCTACCTCTACGGGGGCGGGCTCAAGGTGATCAGGACCCGTGAGGGGCTGCGGCCGATGATGGCCTGGGTGGACCGCATACCGATGCCGGCCGTGCGGACCCTCGGGGTCCTCGAAGTACTCGGCGCGATCGGGCTCGTGCTGCCGCCGCTGACCGGCGTCGCGCCCTGGCTGGCCCTGGCCGCGGCCATCGGGTTCGTGCTGCTGCAGATCGGTGCGATCGGCGTCCACCTGAGCCTCGGCGACCGCCGGATCGCTCTGAACGTCGTGCTCATCGCCACCGCGGCCCTCGCCTGCCGGCTCGCCACGACCTGGCTGTCCTAGGCCGCCTCTCGTGACGGACCGACCGGCACGCTCACCACCGCCGGGCCACGGGCCGTGCCGCGTTCCGGCGGGACGACACCGGGCCGGGTTTGGGCCGGGACGACGCGGACACCCTGTACGCCGTGTACACCCTGCATGCCGTGGACGCCCCGAACGCCGTGGGCACCGTGGCACCCGCGACGCGGGACCCGGTCCGGAGGGACGAGGAGAACCACCGATGACCGTCCGCGTACGGCGCCGGGTGCGGGACGCCCTCGGCACCGCCGTCGCCCGCCTCTATCTGGCGGTCTGCGCCGTGCTGCTGGTGTGGGCCGTCGTGGTGAGCGTGGGCGACAGCTCGGGCGAGTCCATGGCGGGCGTCGTCCCGCTGCTCGTCACCGCGCCGGCCAGCCTCCTGCTGTTGATCGTGGCGCCGGACCATGTGTCGGCGTTCGTCGCGGTGGTCGCGGTCGGCGCGCTGGTCAATGCCCTGGTCATCGGCGCGTGCGCCCGCGCCCTGCGCCGCGACGAATCCCGTCCGGCGCCGTAGCGGGACGGCTCGGCTCCCGTGCCGTCGAGGAGACGGCCTACGGGGTGGTGAGCCGGCGCTCGTTCGGCCGGGGTGGACGAGCGCCGGGGGGCGCGGGTCAGCGTGCGACGAGTGTCACATCCTGCCGACCGGTGGCGTGGAAGTACGGCAGCGGCAGGCCGCCCTGCGGGCGCAGCTCCATGAGGGTGGCCTCGACGTGCGCCGCCCCGGGGGCGATCCGGTCCGACGGCACCGTGCCGGAGTTCTCCCAGCGGTGTCGGGCGCCGTCGCACAGCGCGCGGGTGCCGCCGACGCCGTAGCGGGCCGGCGTGGATTCCTGGCTGATCGAGGAAGTGACGAACACCGGGCCGATGCCCGCGCCGCACCGGTAGGTGCCGCTGAGGACGACGGTGCCGTCGGCGGCGACCCGGCCCACGGAGTCGACGGTGACGCGTTCGGCGGGGGCGGCGGCAGCGGTCACCGGCGCGAGCGCACCGAGCAGCAGCACGACGCCGCCGACGGCCGGGCCGAGAACGGGGCGTACGGGCATGGGGTACCTCCCGAGATCGTGAACTGGTGGGGGTCACCTCAGGTCCTACCGCCTGCCCGGACCCACTCCCCTGACATCACCCCATCGGTGGCGCGTCACAGCCCCCATAGGGGCGCGGGGAACTGCGCGACGAGCCACCACACACCCGCAGCCGCACAACCACCCCCTACCGCTCACCCCGCGGAGCGCCTGGCGGAGCGCCTGGCGGAGCGCCTAGTCGAGGAGGGCGAAGCCGTCGAGTTCCACCATGGCCCGCTCGTCCCACAGCCGCACCACCTCGACGACGGCCATCGCCGGATACGTACGTCCCGCCAACCGCCGCCAGATGTGGCCGAGTTCGGCGGCGTGGGTGCGGTAGGCGGCGACGTCGGTGGCGTAGACGGTGATCCGGGCGAGGTCGGCCGGGGTGGCGCCGGCCGCGCGCAGGGCGCTGAGGAGGTTGCCGAGTGCCCGCTCGAACTGCTCGGGCAGAGTGTCGCCGACGACCTTTCCGTCGGCGTCGAGCGCGGTCTGGCCCGCCAGGAAGACCAGCCGGGTGCCGGTGGCGACCACGGCGTGGGAGAAGCCGACGGGCGGGGAGAGGTCGGGCGGGTTGACGCGCTCGGCCGTCACGGGGCCTCCTGGGAAGTGGGCGATGCGGCGTGCGGGGCGTACAACTCCTTGGCGATGATGCCGCGTTGGACCTCGCTCGCGCCCTCGTAGATCCGCGGGGCGCGTACCTCGCGGTACAGGTGCTCCAGGAGGTGGCCCCGGCGCAGCGCGCGGGCGCCGTGCAGTTGGACGGCGGTGTCGACGACGTACTGCGCGGTCTCGGTGGCGAGCAGCTTCGCCATCGCGGCGCGCCGCGGGACGTCCGGCGCGGCCTCGTCGTACGCCGTGGCCGCCGCGTACACCATCAGGCGGGCGGCCTCGGTGCGCAGGGCCATCTCCGCGACCTGGTGGGCGACGGTCTGCAGGTCCCTCAGCTTGCCGCCGAAGGCGTCCCTTCGGCGGGTGTGGTCGACGGTGGCGTCGAGTGCGGCCTGTGCCATGCCGACCGCGAAGGCGCCGACGCTCGGACGGAACAGGTTCAGGGTGCCCATGGCGACCCGGAAGCCGCGGTCGGGCACGCCGAGCACATCGTCCGCTGTGACCGGTACGGCGTCGAGGTCGAGGGTGCCGACGGGGTGCGGTGACAGCATCTCCAGGGCGGTTCCGGTGAGGCCGGGCCGGTCGGCCGGCACGAGGAAGGCGGTCACGCCGCGGGCTCCGGCGCCCGGGGTGGTGCGCGCGAACACCGTGTAGAAGTCGGCTTCGGGCGCGTTGGAGATCCAGCACTTCGCGCCGGTGAGCCGCCACCGCCGAACACCGTCACCCTCGGCCACCGGCCCACCACCGAACTCGCCGCCCCGCAAGGCCGGTTGCGCATCCCGCACGCCCTGCCGGTCCCGCGCGCCCGAAACGTACCGCAAGTCCGAAGCATCCCGCACGCCCGAAGCATCCCACGTGTCCCGCGTGTTCTCGGCCTCCGCTCGCAGGGTCAGTGCCGCCGCGTCGGACCCCGCTCCCGGCTCGGTCAGGGCGAACGCGGCGATCGCGCTGCCGTCGGCGACCCGCGGCAGCCAGCGGTCGCGCTGGGCCGGGGTGCCGTGGGCGTGCAGCGGATGGGCGCCGAGCCCCTGGAGGGCGAGCGCGGTCTCGGCCTCCGTGCACGCGTACGCCAGGGACTCCCGCATCAGGCACAGGTCGAGGGCGCCGGAGTCGAACAGCCGGGAGATGAGCCCCAGTCGGCCGAGTTCGGCGACGAGCGGACGGTTGACCCGGCCGGGCTCGCCCTTTTCGGCGAGCGGGCGCAGCCGTTGCGCGGCGAGCGTGCGCAACCGGGCGCACCAGGCGGTTTGCTCGGGTTCGAGTGAGAATGCGGGCACTGCCGTTCCTCCCTCCACGGCGGGTCGCATGACCCCACCCCGACGGTATCGCGGGCCATTGACTGTCGTCACCGACACGATACGCTCGATCCGCGAGCCCACCACGAGCCCGGCCGGCAAGGGGGGAGACGCCATGAACGTCTCGGCGCACGTGGACACCTTCGCGCGCGACCACCTCCCGCCGCCCGACGAGTGGCCCGAGCTCCGCTTCGACCTGCCGGAGCTGCGCTACCCCGACCGGCTGAACTGCGCAGCGGAACTCCTGGACCACGCCGATCCGGCGCGCCCGGTGTTCCACACCCCCACGGACGGTTCATGGACCTACGGCGAGCTGCGCGCCCGGGTCGACCGCCTCGCGCATGTGCTGACCGCCGGCCTCGGCGTGGTCCCCGGCAACCGGGTCCTGCTGCGCGGCCCGACCACTCCGTGGCTCGCGGCCTGCTGGCTCGCGGTGCTGAAGGCGGGCGCCGTCGCGGTCACGGTGCTGGCCCAGCAGCGCCCGCACGAGCTGGCCACCATCTGCGAGATCGCCCGGGTGGGTCACGCCCTGTGCGACATCCGGTCCGTGGCCGACCTCGCGAGGGCCGAGGTGCCCCGGGCTGCGCATCACGACGTACGGTGGTGACGCGCCGGACGACCTGCTGCACCTCCCGGCGCCCGGCACCCCGTACCCGGCCGTGCGCACCGCCGCCGACGACATCGCGCTGATCGCGTTCACCTCCGGCACCACCGGCCGCCCGAAGGGGTGTATGCACTTCCACCGGGATGTGCTCGCCATAGCGGACACCTTCTCCAGACATGTGCTCGGCCCCCATGTGGACGATGTGTTCACGGGCAGCCCCCCCGCTCGGCTTCACGTTCGGCCTCGGCGGGCTCGTGGTCTTCCCGATGCGGGCCGGCGCCAGCGCGCTCCTGCTGGAACAGGCCGGACCCAGGCAGCTGTTGCCCGCGATCGCCAGGCACCGGGTGTCCGTGCTGTTCACCGCGCCGACCGCCTACCGCGCCATGCTGGACCAGTTGGACGGACACGACACCTCGTCGCTGCGGCGCTGTGTCTCGGCGGGCGAGAACCTGCCGGCGGCGACCTGGCGGTCCTGGCACGAGCGCACCGGGCTGCGCATCATCAACGGCATCGGCGCCACCGAGCTGCTGCACATCTTCATCTCCGCCGCCGACGAGCGGATCAGGCCCGGCACCACGGGGGTGCCCGTGCCGGGTTGGCACGCGCGCGTACAGGACGCGGACGGGAACCCGGTGCCCGACGGCCGGCCGGGGCTGCTGGCCGTGCGCGGCCCGGTCGGCTGCCGCTATCTCGCCGACCCACGGCAGCGCGTCTATGTGCGCGGCGGCTGGAACATCACCGGCGACACCTATGTCCGGGAGCCCGACGGCTACTTCCGGTACGTCGCGCGCGCCGACGACATGATCGTCTCTGCCGGGTACAACATCGCGGGCCCGGAGGTCGAGGACGCGCTGCTGCGCCATCCGGACGTGGTCGAGGCCGCGGTGGTCGGGCGGCCCGACGAGGCGCGCGGCCAGGTGGTGGTGGCGTACGCCGTGCTGGCCGAGGGGGCCGCGCGGGACGCCGACGCGCTGCGGGCCTTCGTCAAGTCCGAGCTGGCGCCCTACAAATGCCCGCGGGAGATCGTCTTCCTGGACGCGCTGCCGCGCACGGCGACCGGCAAGCTCCAGCGTTTCCGCCTCCGTGCCGTTGCGCCCTCCGCGCCCTCCGCGCCCTCCGCACCCAAGGTGACCCGTAATGATCACGAAGACCTAAGATGATCAACGTGTCCGAGCAGCACGCCCCCCGGTCCCTCATCGTCACGTTCTACGGCGCGTACGGCCGCTTCATGCCCGGTCCGGTGCCCGTCGCCGAGCTGATCCGACTGCTGGCCGCGGTCGGTGTGGACGCGCCGTCCGTGCGCTCGTCGGTGTCCCGTCTGAAACGGCGCGGGCTGCTGCTGCCCGCCCGCACGGAGCGGGGCGCGGCCGGGTACGAACTCTCCCCGGAGGCACGGCAGTTGCTCGACGACGGCGATCTGCGCATCTACGCGTCCGCGCCGCCGGGTGACGAGGGCTGGGTGCTCGCCGTGTTCTCCGTGCCGGAGTCGGAGCGACAGAAGCGGCATGTGCTGCGCTCCCGGCTGGCGGGCCTGGGCTTCGGCACGGCGGCGCCCGGGGTGTGGATCGCTCCGGCGCGGCTGCACACGGAGGCCCGGCACACCCTCCAGCGGCTGGGCCTCGACCCGTACGTCGACTTCTTCCGCGGTGAGCACCTGGGCTTCGCGCCGACCGTGGAGGCGGTCGCCCGCTGGTGGGACCTGGCCGCCATCGCCAAGGAGCACGAGGAGTTCCTGGACGCGCACGCGCCCGTGCTGCAGACCTGGCAGCGGCGGGCGGACACCCCGCCCGAGGAGGCGTACCACGACTATCTGCTGGCCCTGGACTCCTGGCGGCGCCTGCCCTACACCGACCCCGGGCTGCCGGCGCACCTGGTGCCCACGGGCTGGCCGGGCGCCCGCTCGGCGGAGGTGTTCCACGCGCTGCACGCGCGACTGCGGGACGCGGGGGCCGAGTTCGTGGAAACCTGAACCCGGCGAGTGCATAAGGGCCTGGTCCCGGCGAGGCCGTGGGGCCCGATCCCGGCGAGGCCGTCGGGCCCGACCCGGCGAGTGCATGGGGCCTGGTCCCGGCGAGGCCGTGGGGCCTGGTTCCGGCCGCATCACGCGTCACTCGTGGAACCCCCAGCGGGCTGTGCGGGTGATCGTCGCGTCCCTCGGGGAGAGGACCGAGCCGTCCGCGAAGGACCCGGACCGGCCTGCGCGCGGCGGGGCCGGGGCGCCCGCGATGACTGCGCCGTTCTCCCGCCGCGCCGGCCGGTCCGTCCTGATCGGCCCGGCGGGCGGTGGCGTGCTCAGCGCGGGCAGGGCGCAGGTCAGTTCCCCAGGGTGAGCCGGGGCTTGGGGGCGTCCGTGCGCCCGGTGCGCGGGGGGCGGCTGCCCGCCCGGTAGGGCGCGGGCCAGCCGACGCCCGGCCCCTCGTAGCCCTGCTCGGCCGCCGCGTGCAGCGTCCAGTTCGGGTCGTACAGGTGCGGCCGGGCCAGCGCGCACAGGTCGGCGCGCCCGGCCAGGATCAGGGAGTTGACGTCGTCCCAGGAGCTGATCGCGCCGACCGCGATCACCGGGACACCGGTCTCGTGCCGGATGCGGTCGGCGAACGGCGTCTGGTACGACCGTCCGAACTCGGGCCGCTCGTCGGCCACCACCTGCCCGGTCGACACGTCGATCGCGTCGGCGCCGTGCGCGGCGAAGGCGCGGGCGATCGCCACGGCGTCCTCGGCCGTGGTCCCGCCGTCGGCCCAGTCGGTGGCGGAGATGCGCACGGTCATGGGCCGTTCCTCGGGCCACACCGCGCGCACCGCGTCGAAGACCTCCAGCGGGAACCGCAGCCGGTTGGCGAGCGAGCCGCCGTAGGCGTCGGTGCGCCGGTTGGTGAGCGGGGACAGGAAGCCGGACAGCAGATAGCCGTGCGCGCAGTGCAGTTCGAGCAGGTCGAAGCCGGCCCGGGCGGCCCGCCGGGCGGCGGCCGTGAACTGCTCGCGGACGTCGGTCAGCTGGGCGCGGGAGAGCGGGCGCGGGGTCTGGCTGCCCGGCTTGTACGGCAGCGGCGAGGCGGCCACGAGCGGCCAGTTGCCCTCGGGCAGCGGCTCGTCGATGCCCTCCCACATCAGCCGGGTGGAGCCCTTGCGTCCGCTGTGGCCGAGTTGCACGCCGATCGCGGTGCCCGGCGCCCGCGCGTGCACGAAGTCGGTGATCCGCCGCCAGCCCTCGGCCTGCCGGCCGGTGTAGAGGCCGGTGCAGCCGGGGGTGATCCGCCCCTCGGCGCTCACGCAGACCATCTCGGTCATCAGCAGCCCGGCACCACCGAGGGCGCGGGCGCCCAGGTGGACGAGGTGGAAGTCGCCGGGGATGCCGTCGGTGGCCGAGTACATGTCCATGGGCGAGACGACGACCCGGTTGCGCAGGGTCAGGCCGCGCAGCCGGAACGGGGTGAACATCGGCGGTGTGCCCGGCGGGCAGCCGAACGCGCGCTCGGCGGCCTCGGTGAAGCGGGCGTCGCGCAGCCGCAGGTTGCCGTGGGTGACGCGGCGGCTGCGGGTGAGCAGGTTGAAGGCGAAGAGGCGGGGCGGCTGGTCGAGGTACCGGTCAAGGTCCTCGAACCACTCCAGGCTGGCGCGGGCGGCGCGCTGGGTGGAGGCGACGACCGGTCTGCGCTCGGCCTCGTAGGCCGCGAGCGCCCCGGCCGTAGTGGGGTGCTCGGTCAGACAGGCGGCCAGGGCCAGGGCGTCCTCGACGGCGAGCTTGGTGCCGGAGCCGATGGAGAAGTGGGCGGTGTGGGCGGCGTCGCCGAGCAGGACGACGTTGCCGTGCGACCAGTGGTCGTTGACGACCGTGCGGAAGGTGGTCCAGACGGACTTGTTGGAGCGCAGCGGCCGTCCGCCGAGCGCGTCCGCGAAGGTCTTGGCGCAGCGCTCGACGGATTCCTGTGCGCCGAGTCCGTCGAAGCCGGCGGCCCGCCACACCTCCTCGCGCATCTCCACGATCACCGTGGAGGCGTCGGCCGCGAACGGATAGCCGTGCAGTTGCATGACGCCGTGCTCGGTCTCGGCGATCTCGAAGCGGAAGGCGTCGAAGGCGAAGTCGGCGGCGAGCCAGAGGTAGCGGCACCGGTGGCCGACCACATGGGGGCGGAACACATGGGCGTATGCCTCACGGGTGGTGCTGTGCACACCGTCGGCGGCGATGACCAGGTCGTACGCCGTGGCAAGCCGCGCCGGGTGCGGCGCCTCGCTGCGAAAGCGGAGGTCGACGCCGAGGGCGCGGCACCGTTCGTGCAGGATCTCCAGCAGCCGTCGCCTGCCGAGCGCGGCGAAGCCATGTCCTGACGAGGTGTGGCGGGTGTTGCGGTGGACGATGTCGATGTCGTCCCAGCGGACGAACTCCCGTCGCAGTGCCTCGTGGACCACCGGGTCCGCGTGTTCGATGCCGCCCAGGGTCTCGTCGGAGAGGACGACCCCGAAGCCGAAGGTGTCGTCGGGGGCGTTGCGTTCCCAGACGGTGACGTCCCTCCCGGGGTTCAGCCGTTTCAGCAGTGCGGCCGCGTAGAGGCCGCCGGGACCGCCACCGATGATCGCTATGCGTCGCGGATCGCCGGTCGCCGTCGGCGGCCGCGGGTCAGCCGTGGTGTGTCGCGCCCCGCGGCGGAGCCCCCCATCGACTCGGCCTCGCACCGCCCCGAAGGGCGGCTCGCCCGAGGTCGGCATCGACGCTCACCTCCCCCGCCACTTCGGGGGGCGCTTCTCGGTGAAGGCCGCGTGGAACTCGGCGTAGTCCTCGCTGTTCATCAGCAGCGCCTGGGTCGAGGCGTCCAGTTCGACCGACGCCGCCAGCGGCATGTCCAGTTCGGCGGTGAGCAGCGCCTTGGTCTGCGCGTGGGCCAGGGCCGGGCCTGCGGCCAGCCGCCTGGCGAGTGCCTGTGCCGCCGCGTCGGCGTCCTCGGCCAGTTCGCTGATGAGGCCGATCCGCTCGGCCTCGGGAGCCCGCACCGGTTCGCCGAGCATGAGCAGCCGGGTGGCGTGGCCGAGGCCGACGACCCGGGGCAGCAGATAGGCGGCGCCCATGTCGCCGCCGGACAGTCCGACGCGGGTGAACAGGAAGGCGAACCGGGCGCTCGGGTCGGCCACCCGGAAGTCGGCGGCAAGCGCCAGCACGGCCCCGGCACCGGCGGCCACCCCGTGCACCGCCGCGATCACCGGGAACGGGCACTCCCTTACGGCCCGCACGACCTGGCCGGTCATCCGGTTGAAGTCGAGGAGCTGGGCGGTGTCCAGGGCGAGGGTGGCGCCGATGATCTCGTCGACGTCGCCGCCGGAGCAGAAGCCGCGTCCCTCGCCGGCCAGCACCAGGGCGCGCACGGACCGCTCGCGGGACAGTTCGGCGAGCAGGTCGCGCAGGTCGGCGTAGGCGCCGAAGGTGAGCGCGTTCAGCTTCTCGGGGCGGGCGAGGGTGACGGTGGCGACGCCCTCGGCGCGGTCGACCCTGAGGTGGTCCCAGGCGGCGGTGCGGGCGGCGGAGCCGGTGAAGGGGCTCATGAGGTGCGGCCTCCTCGGGCGCGGACGGTTCCTCACGTAGCTCTACCCCGAGAAGCTATCACCGAATTCTGACCACCGTCAGGACAGCGCGACAGAGCGGGGGCTGGGCGGGGCCGTGGAGCGTCGAGATCCGGCCACATCCGTCACGGCTCGTCAAGAGCCCGGTAACAATGTGACCGCAGGTGCGAGGTGGACCGCCGGCCCGGGTAGGCCAGCTCACAGCGGGGCCGAACGCCCCGGACGGTACCCGTCCAGTCCATCAGGGAACGGGCACCGTACCCTTTCTGAGGTTGCAAGCTGGACAGCCTGCTCCATGAACGGAACCACCGTGCACGAACGCCCCTCCGCCTCGGCCTCCTGGCGCATCGCGCTGCCGCACACCACCGCGGCCGTGCCGGTCGCGCGTGCCCTGGTGCGCAACGCCCTGGCGGAGCTGGAGCACGCGGCCGACCGCGACACCGCGGAGCTGCTGACGGCGGAGCTGGTCGCCAACGCGGTGGAGCACACCACCGGGCGCGGCCCGATCGAGCTGGTGGTGGAGGTGCGGCCGTCCGGCTGCCAGGTCGAGGTGCACGACCCGGACCCGGCGCCGCCCGGCAACCTGACCCGTCCGAGCGCCGAGGAGCCCGATCTGTGGCAGGAGGGCGGGCGCGGACTGCTGCTGATCCGGACCCTCAGCTCGTCCTGCGGCCACCGCCCCACCGAGTCCGGCAAGGCGGTGTGGTTCAGGCTGCCTGCCGTGCCGCGTCAGCGGCGTCGGACGTGACCTCGGCGGCGCGGGTGGTCCCGGCGAGCGTGGAGTGCCGGCGGCCGTAGCCCAGGTACACCAGCAGCCCCACGGCGAGGAACACCGCGAACTGGATCCAGGTCCGCGGGCCGGTCTCGTACATCAGATAGAGGCAGAAGCCGACACCGAGCAGCGGGAGCACCGGGTGCAGCGGCACCCGGAAGGTGCGGGCGAGTCCCGGTTCCCGGCGGCGCAGGGCGATCACCGCGATGTTGACGACGGCCATGACGGCGAGCGTGCCGATGGTGCACAGGTTCATCACGGCGTCCAGCGAGGCGAAGGCCGCCGGGAGCGCGAAGACGACGGCGACGACGAGGGTTCCGGCGGCCGGGGTGGCGGTGCGCGGGGAGACCTTCTCGAAGACACGCGGGACGAGACCGTCCCGGGACATCGACATCAGGATGCGGGTCTGGCCGTACATCACGGCGAGCACCACCGAGGCGATGGCGACGACCGCGCCGAACGCGATGATCCCGCCGCCGATCGTGGACCCGGTGACCCCGTCGACCACGTACGACAGCGCGGCGGGCCGGCCGGCCACCCGGTCGCCGCCGACGGCGCCGATCGCGGCGACGGCGACCGCGCAGTACAGCAGGGTGACCAGGCCCATGCAGACGAGGATCGCGACCGGGACGTCCCGGCGCGGGTTCTTCGCCTCCTCGCCCGCGGTGGTGATCGCGTCGAAGCCGATGTACGAGAAGAAGGCGGCCGTGGTGCCCGCGCCGATGCCGCCGAGCCCGGCCGGGGAGAACGGGGTGAGGTTGCCGTCCTTGTACGCGCTGTAGCCGATCGCGCAGAAGGCGAGCAGGATCGCGAGCTTGACGGCGGCCATGGCGGCGGTCGCCCGGGCGCTCTCCCGCACGCCGCGCACCAGCAGCAGACAGGCCAGCGCGATGACGATCACGGCGGGCAGGTTGACGATGCCGCCGTCGCCCGGCCCGGCGCTGAGCACGGCGGGCAGTTGCCGGCCGGTGAGGCCGTGCAGCAGTTCGTTGACGTACTGGCTCCAGCCGACGGCCACGGCCGAGACGGAGACGCCGTACTCCAGCAGCAGGCACCAGCCGACCAGGAAGGCCGTGGGCTCGCCGAGGCCCGCGTAGGCGAAGGAGTAGGAGGAGCCGGACACGGGGATCGCGCCGCCCAGCTCGGCGAAGGACAGGGCGGTGAACACGCAGGTGATCGCGGCGAGGACGAAGGAGACGACGACGGCCGGGCCGGCCTGGGCGACCGAGCCGGACAGGCCGACGAAGATGCCGGTGCCGACGATCGCGCCGACGCCGAAGCAGATCAGCTGGGACAGGCCCATGGTGCGCCGCAGGCCGTGGCCCTCGCGGTCGGCGCCGGATTCGGCGACGAGGAGCTGGGGGGACTTGACGCGCAGCGTGGTGCGGGGAGCGGGCATGGGGGTGGTGCTCGTTTCTGGTGGTGCGGGGCGACGGGTGGGTCGCCGCGGCGGCCCGGCGGGGGTGGCGCCGGGCCGCCGGTCAGGGCGGGGCCTGGTGGGCGGTGCGGGTAGGACGAACGGGGCGGTGTAACCGGCGGGGTAGTGGGGCCGGTGGGGCCGGTGGTGAACGAGGGGGTGCGGTGGTCAGGTCAGGGTGGCCACCAGGACCGCCTTGATGGTGTGCATCCGGTTCTCCGCCTCGTCGAAGACGACGGAGTGCTCGGACTCGAAGACCTCGTCGGTGACCTCCAGCTCCGTCAGCCCGTGCCGCTCGTGGATCTCGCGGCCGACGTCGGTGCCGAGGTCGTGGAAGGCCGGCAGGCAGTGCAGGAACCTGACGTCCGGGTTGCCGGTGGCGCGCAGCACGTCCATGGTCACCGCGTACGGGCCGAGCAGCGCTATGCGCTCGTCCCAGACCTCCTTGGGCTCGCCCATCGACACCCATACGTCGGTGGCGATGAAGTCGGCGCCGCGTACGCCCTCCTTCACGTCGTCGGTGAGCGTGATCCGGGCGCCGGAGGCACCGGCGAGCTGCCGGGCCACCTCGACGATCGTCTCGTCCGGCCACAGCAGCCGCGGGGCGACGATACGCACGTCCATGCCGAGCAGGGCGCCGGTGACCAGGTAGGAGTTGCCCATGTTGTAGCGGGCGTCGCCGAGGTAGGCGAACGCGATCCGGGTCAGCGGCTTGTCGCTGTGCTCGGTCATGGTGAGCACGTCGGCGAGCATCTGCGTGGGGTGCCACTCGTCGGTGAGGCCGTTGTAGACGGGCACCCCGGCGTATGCGGCCAGCTCCTCGACGACGCCCTGGCCGTGGCCGCGGTACTGGATGGCGTCGAACATCCGGCCGAGCACCCGGGCGGTGTCCTTCACGGACTCCTTGTGCCCGATCTGCGAGCCGGCCGGGTCCAGATAGGTGGTGTGCGCGCCCTGGTCGGCCGCCGCGACCTCGAACGCGCAGCGGGTCCTGGTCGAGGTCTTCTCGAAGACCAGCGCGATGTTCTTGCCGGTCAGCCGCCGTCTCTCGGCCCCGGCCCGCTTGGCCGCCTTCAGCTCGGCGGCCAGCTCGATCAGACCGCGGAACTCCTCCTCGGTGAAGTCCAGCTCCTTGAGGAAGTGGCGGCCGGCGAGGGCGGTCGGGACTGTCGCCATGAGGGGCGCTCCAGGGGATACGAGGACGGGGGCCGGGGGTCCGGGGGCACTGTGGAAGACCTGTAGACGGTGGAAGTCTATACGATGCTCAGCATTTATATACGGACGGGTCCGTACGACGGGTCTATACGGGGTCGCGCACCACCGGACAGCTCATGCAGCGCGGCCCGCCCCGGCCGCGCCCCAGTTCACTGCCCGGGATCTCGATCACCTCGATGCCCTGCTTGCGCAGATGCGTGTTGGTGGTGGAGTTCCGCTCGTACGCGACGACCACTCCGGGCTCGACGGCGAGAACGTTGCAGCCGTCGTCCCACTGCTCGCGCTCGGCCGCGTGCACGTCCTGGGTGGCGGTCAGCACACGGATCTCGCTCAGCCCGAGGGCGGCGGCGATCGCGCGGTGCATGTGCTCCGGCGGATGGTCGGTGACCTTGAGCTCCTTGTCGACGGCGCCCGGTTCGATGGTGTACGAGCGGAGCATGCCGAGGCCGGCGTACTGGGTGAAGACGTCGCCGTCGACCATCGTCATCACGGTGTCGAGGTGCATCAGCGCGCGCCGCTTGGGCATGTCGAGCGCGACGATCGTCCGGGCCGACCCGGCGGCGAAGAGCTCGTGCGCCAGCATCTCCACGGCCTGCGGTGTGGTGCGCTCGCTCATGCCGATCAGGACGGCGCCGTTGCCGATGACCAGGACGTCGCCGCCCTCGATGGTGGACGGGTAGTCGGCCTGCCCCTCGGACCACATGTGGAACTCCTCGCCGCGGAACAGCGGGTGGTGCCGGTAGATCGCCTCGAAGTGCACGGTCTCGCGCTGCCGGGCCGGCCAGCGCATGGCGTTGATGGAGACGCCGTCGTAGATCCAGGCGGAGGTGTCCCGGGTGAAGAGGTGGTTGGGCAGCGGGTCGAGGAGGAAGTCGTCGAGGTCCATCACATGGAAACGGACGGAGGTCGGCTCCTCGTGGGCGTCCAGGAACTCCCGCTTGGTCATGCCGCCGACCAGGGCCTCGGCGAGGTCGCGGGCGGGCATGGCCTCGAAGACGGCCCGGAGGTGGTCGGTGGCGAGCGGGCCGTACTCCTTCTCGTCGAAGACCCGGTCCAGGACGAGACCCCTTGCCTGCGGCACGTCCAGGGTCTCGGTAAGCAGGTCGCCGAAGAGGTGGACGGCGACCCCGCGGTCGCGCAGCACGTCGGCGAAGCCGTCGTGCTCGGCGCGCGCCCGGCGCACCCACAGCACGTCGTCGAAGAGCAGGGCGTCCTTGTTGCTGGGGGTGAGCCTCTTGAGCTCCAGATCCGGCCGGTGCAGGATGACGCGGCGCAGCCGCCCGGCCTCGGAGTCGACATGGAATCCCATGCCTCCATCCTGGCCGCCCCACCCCGGCTTCACCCTCCCTCCCCCGAGTTTCCGCCCGTTCTTATCCTCGTCCCCCCGACGACAAGACCTCGCGCTGAACGCCGCCCGGCTGAACCTGGGCCATGTCCGACGCGTCACACGGCTGCCGACGGCCCCGGTGCCGGGGGCGGACGCGGTCGATGCGGCAGAAGCGGGTCTGTCCGGCCCGCGCTGCCTTCCTACGGCCGAGGACCGCCTGCCCCGGGCCGACGTCATCCGTCCCGAGCGTCGCGCACCCGAGCGTCGCGCCACGGGGGCGGGCGCCGTCAGCGACGGTACGGATGCACACACTGTGGAGCCGATGCGGCACCGGGCGGCGGGGGCCTGCGCACGGCGGCGGCGCCTGCTGGGCGGGGGCCGCGGGGATCCGCCGCCGGCCGACGGCAGCTCCGCACGGAACAGGCTCGCGCCCGGCTCGGGTCCCGCGGCCACCAGCCGGACCCACCCCAAACAGCAGGCCGTGCGGACGGGCCGACGCCGGTCAGCCGAGCCGCAGGTCCGGGGCGGCCCCGGAAGGACAGGCCGAGCGGGACAGACCGACGCCGGCCAGCGAGGCCGCAAGGCCGGGGCGAGCCCGGAGCCCGCACGCCAAGACGAACCGGGGCACCCGGGCGAGCCGAATCAGCCGCCACCCCACGACAATTCCCCACGGAACAGCCTGCGGACAGGCCGCCGCCGGCCAGCGGAGCCGCAAAACCGGGGCGGCCCCGGAGGGACAAGCCGACGCCGGTCAGCGAGGTCGCAAGGCCGGGGCAGGTCCGGAGCCCGCGCGCCAAGAGGAATCGGGGCACGCGGGCGGGCCAAATCAGCCGCCACCCCACGACAATTCCCGACAGAACAGCCTGCGGACAGGCCGACGCCGGTCAGCGGGACCGCAGGGGTGGGGCGGGTCCGGGGTTGGGGCGCTTTGGTGGGCGGGGCGGCGGGCAGGGGGTTGTGTGTTGCCCCCTGCCCGGGTCAGGTTGGTCACAGGCGTGGGTCGACTGGCTCTGATTCCAGGGAGAGGACCGCGAACACCGCCTCGTGCACCCGCCACAGCGGCTCGGCGTCCGCCAGGCGGTCCAGGGCCTCCAGGCCCAGCGCGTACTCGCGGATCGCCAGCGACCGCTTGTGGTTCAGGAACCGCTGCCGCAGCCGGGCGAGATTGTCCGGGCGGGTGTACTCGGGACCGTAGATGATCCGCAGGTACTCGCGGCCCCGGCACTTGATGCCGGGCTGGACCAGCCGGCCCTGCGGGTCGCGGGCGAGCGCGGCCACCGGTTTGACGACCATGCCCTCGCCGCCCCGCCCGGTCAGCTCCAGCCACCAGTCGACGCCGGCCCGTACCGACTCCGGGTCCCCGGTGTCCACGTACAGCCGGCGCGTGGTCCGCAGCAGCCCGCTCCCGTCATGCTCGACAAGCCGGTCGATCAGGGCCAGCTGCTCGTCGTGCGGCAGACCGGCCAGGCTGCGTCCGCGCACGGCGAGGAGCTGGAACGGGGCGAGCCGCACCCCGTCCAGTCCCTCGGTGGGCCAGCAGTAGCGCCGGTACGCGTCGGTGAACGCGGCCGCGTCGGCGGCCCGCTCCCGCTGGCGGGCGAGCAGCCCGGCCACGTCGACACCGCGCGCCGCCGCGCCCTCCACCGCCGCCAGCACCCCCGGGAACACCGCCCCGGAGGCGGCGCCCACGGCCGCGTACTGGCTGCGCAGCAGCCCCGACGCCTTCAGCGACCACGGCATCAGCTCCGCGTCCAGCAGCAGCCAGTCGGTGTCCAGCCCGTCCCACAGACCGGCCGCGTCCGCCGCCGACCGCAGCCGCCCGAGAACCTGCTCGGTCACGGCCTGGTCGTCGAAGAACGGCCGCCCGGTGCGGGTGTACAGCGCCCCGGTCACCCCCTCCGCCCCGAACCGCACGCGCGCCGTCTCCTCGTCCCGGCACACCAAGGCCACGGCCCGCGAGCCCATGTGCTTCTCCTCGCACACGACCCGCGCGACACCGTCCCCGGCGTACTGCGCGAACGCCTCGGCCGGATGCTCCAGATAGCCCTCGACCCGGCTGGTGGCCGTCGGCGCCATGGTCGGCGGCAGGTACGGCAGCAGCCGCGGATCCACCGCGAACCGGCTCATGACCTCAAGCGCCGCCGCCGCGTTCTCCTCGCGCACCGCGACCCGGCCCGCGTACCGGGTCTCCACGGCCCGCCGGCCGCGCACGTCGTCGAGGTCGAGCGGCCGGCCCTCCCGTCCGCCGGGCGCCTCGCCGCGCAGCGGCTTCACCGGCTCGTACCAGACCCGCTCGGCCGGTACGTCGACCAGTTCCCGCTCCGGCCAGCGCAGCGCGGTCAGCTTGCCGCCGAAGACGGCGCCGGTGTCCAGGCAGATGGTGTTGTTCAGCCAGGACGCCTCGGGCACCGGTGTGTGTCCGTAGACCACGGCCGCCCGGCCCCGGTAGTCCTCCGCCCACGGGTAGCGCACCGGCAGCCCGAACTCGTCGGTCTCGCCGGTGGTGTCGCCGTACAGGGCGTGCGAGCGGACCCGTCCGGAGGTGCGCCCGTGGTACTTCTCCGGCAGTCCCGCGTGACAGACGACGAGCCGCCCGCCGTCGAGGACGTAGTGGCTGACGAGTCCGTCGATGAACTCCCCCACCCGCTGCCGGAATTCCTCGCTCTCCTGCGCCATCTGCCGCACGGTCTCGGCGAGCCCGTGGGTGAGCTGGACCCTGCGGCCCTTCAGGTACCGGCCGTACTTGTTCTCGTGGTTGCCTGGCACGCACAGCGCGCTGCCCGCGGCGACCATCGCCATCACGCGGCGCAGTACGCCCGGGCTGTCCGGGCCGCGGTCGACGAGGTCGCCGACGAACACGGCGGTCCTGCCGTCGGGGTGCACGCCGTCCGTGTAGCCCAACTTGGTCAGCAGGGCGTCGAGTTCGGCGGAGCAGCCGTGGACGTCGCCGATGATGTCGAACGGGCCGGTGAGGTGGGTGAGGTCGTTGAAACGCTTCTCGGTGACGACGCTCGCACCCTCGACCTCGTCCACCCCGCGCAGGATGTGCACCTTGCGGAAGCCCTCGCGCTCCAGGCTCCTGAGCGAGCGGCGCAGTTCGCGGGTGTGCCGACGGATGACCCGGCGCGGCATGCCGGCCCGGTCGGCGCGGGCCGCGTTGCGCTCGGCGCACACCTCCTCGGGCACGTCGAGGACGATGGCGATGGGCAGGACGTCGTGTTTTTTGGCCAGTTCGATCAGCTGCCGTCTGCTGTCCTGCTGCACGCTGGTGGCGTCGACGACGGTGCGGCGGCCCGCGGCCAGCCGCTTCCCGGCGATGTAGTGCAGCACGTCGAACGCGTCCCGGGTGGCGCCCTGGTCGTTCTCGTCGTCACTGACCAGGCCGCGGCAGAAGTCCGAGGAGATGACCTCGGTGGGCTTGAAGTGGCGGCGCGCGAAGGTCGACTTGCCGGAGCCGGACGCGCCGACGAGCACGACGAGGGAGAGGTCGGTGACGGGCAGGACCCGTCCCTTGTGCGGTGTCTCGGTCATGCTGCCTTCGCCTCCTTTGCGCCCAGCGTGAACTCGGCCATCTGCGTGGGCGGTCCGACCTCGGGGTCGTCCGCTCCGACCGGCGTGAACTCCACGTCGTAGCCGTGCCGTTCGGCCACCGCCCGGGCCCAGGCGCGGAACTCCTGCCGGGTCCATTCGAACCGGTGGTCGCCGTGCCGCAGGTGCCCGGCGGGAAGCGTCTCCCAGCGGACGTTGTACTCCGCGTTCGGGGTGGTCACGAGGACGGTGCGGGGGCGGGCCGCGCCGAACACCGCGTACTCAAGGGCGGACAGCCGGGGCGGGTCGACGTGCTCGACGACCTCGCTGAGCACGGCGGCGTCATGGCCCTTGAGCCGCTTGTCGGTGTAGGCGAGCGAGCCCTGGAACAACCGGACGCGGGATGCCTGGCGCTCGCCCATGCGGTCGAGTCCCAGCCGCCGGGAGGCGATGGTGAGCGCCCGCATCGACACGTCGACGCCGGTGATCTCGGTGAACGACGGGTCCTTCAACAGCGCCTGCACCAACTGGCCCTGTCCGCAGCCGAGATCGAGGACCCGGGTCGCGCCGGAGCGCTTCAGCGCGTCGAGGATCGCCTGCCGGCGCAGCACGGCGAGCGGGGTCGGCTTCTCCTCGGTCTCGGTCTCCTGCGCGACCGCGTTGTCGATGTCCTCGACCGCGCTGTCGTCGGCCTCGGCCAGCCGCACCAGTTCAAGCCGCTCCATCGCCTGCCGGGTCAGCGACCAGCGGCGGGTCAGATAGCGGCTGGCGATGAGCCGCTGCTCCGGATGGCCGGGCAGCCAGCCCTCGCCCGCGCGCAGCAGCTTGTCGACCTCGTCGGACGACACCCAGTAGTGCTTGGCGTCGTCGAGGACCGGGAGCAGCACGTAGAGGTGGCGCAGCGCCTCGGCGAGGGTCAGGGTCCGCGACTCCAGGACGAGTCCGACGTACCGCGAATCGCCCCACTCGGGGAACTGGGCGTCCAGCGCGACCGGTTCGGCCGTGACCGTCCAGCCCAGCGGTTCGAAGAGGCGTCGTACGAGGTCGGGGCCGCCGCGCGCGGGCAGCGCCGGGACCTGCACGCGCAGCGGCAGCGGTGCGGCGGCCCGCTCGGGGCGGGCGCGGCACACGCCTCGCATGGCGCTGGAGAAGACGTTGCCCAGGGCCACGGCGAGCAGCGAGGAGGCCGCGTAGGGGCGGTCGTTGACGTACTGCGCGAGCGCCGCGTCCGGAGCGCCGCCGCGGCCCTTCGTCTTGCCCCGCCGTACCAGCGCCACCGTATCCACTTCCAGCAGCAGCGCCGCCGTGCAGCGCCGCACGCTCGCCTCCGGGTAGAGGACGTGCGCGGTGCCGAGGGAGGTGGCGAACGTCTGCGCCTTGTCGGGATGCTTGTGCAGCAGAAACCCGAGGTCGGTGGCGGGGTTGGTGTCGTCGCCCGTGGTGGAGATCGTCAGGAACACGTGAGCGAGTATGGGTGTCGGCGGACCCGCGGCGGTACTGAATTACCTCGGGCCGACTGCATAGCCTCGGGTCGGCTGCATTGCCTCGGCACGGCTGCATTCCTCGGCACGATTGCATTGCCTCGGGCCGGCCGCATTGCCTCGGGTCGGCTGCGGATACTCGATTCCCCCTCCCGGGGCGGCTCCGTACACTCGCGGGCATGGCATGCCGCATCAGTGAGCTGGTCATCGACGCCGCCGACCCCGACCGACTCGCCGCGTTCTGGAGCGATGTCCTCGGCTACGTCGAACTCGGCCGGGAAGACGACGGAAGCATCGAGATCGGGCCGCCCGGCGTCGGTTTCGGCGGGCCGCAGCCCACCCTGGTCATCAGCCCCAGCAGCGACCCGCGGCCCGGGAAGCTCCGGCTGCACATCGACGTCAACGCCACCGACCGCGACCAGGACGCCGAGTTGGAGCGGCTGCTCGCCCTCGGCGCAAGGCCCGCCGACGTCGGCCAGAGCGGCACCGAAACCTGGCACGTCCTGGCCGACCCGGAAGGCAACGAGTTCTGCCTCCTCCACACCCGCCTCCAGCCCCTCTGACCCCACGGCACGTCAGACAACACAGAAGCCCGCACGGCACTTGGGCCGCACGGGGCGTTTTGGCGTCTGAGGCGGTTCAGCGAGTACCAGGCTCACTGGTGTAGGTCCCGGTACTCGTCCAGCTTGCGCAGCGCGCTGTTCAGCGTCGGCCGGTAGCCGGGGCAGACCTGCTCACGGGGCAGCGTCCAGACGTGCCAGCACGACAGGCACCACAGCACCCCGGAGTGTTCCGGGTCGGGTTCTGCGCCGCTGCCACACTGCGGACACTGCCCCATGAGAACCACTCCCTACGCCGTGACGTCGAACTCGCCCAGCTTGGCACCGGTCAGAAAGTCGGTCCACTCGACCGCCGTGAACTCGACCGTAAGACCGGTCTTGGAACTGCGGACCGCAACCTTGCCGAAAACGTTCGTCGCCACCTCGACACAGCGCGGGTCGTTGTTGTTGTACGTGCACGCCGTAGAACGCGCGTCCCTTGCTGGTGACCAGGGCACGCACCCGCGCGGCTTCGTGCTCGGGGAGTCCGGCGCGTTGCAGCGCAGCCCGGAGCAGTGCCGTCGTGTGTTCCGCCTCAGCGCGTGCGCTCTTGTACTGGTCCATGGGGATCACTGCGCCACCCGTTTCAGGGCGCAATCCGAGTGCCAGTACGCCACGATCGGGGTTGCGTCCCGGCGGGCGAGCATTCCCCCGCTTCCGTCCGCCGCTGCCGTTGGGGGAGTCTGGTTGTAGCTTTGAGCATGTCGTCAACCCCTTACCGGTTGGTGGCCACGCCCTCGGACCGTCGCCACGGTCGCGGGGGTTCGTGTTGTCCAGCGCGCGGGTGGCGCCGCCGGAAGAGCTTCAGCCGGGCGGGGCTCCTCACGGAACAGCGAACGGGGAACCCCGCAAGCCCATTTGGGGAACCCCGTATCGGCTCGTTCGGGGTTCCCCGCTGGAGCCCTGGGGCTACGCTGGCCCTAGATCACTTCGGTTTGGTAGGTGGCTACATGGATGACCGCGCGGCTCAGCGGAGCGGATATCCGCTGACGATTCCTGACGCGCTCCTCAACAGCGAAGCCATGCGGCAAGCCTGTGCCGCCCGGAACTTCCAAGAGATCTTCCGGCTTGTCAATCGCCGTACCGGATCAAGTCACGCTGGGATGGCGGCAGCTATCGGGAAGATGACCAGTTCTCGGGTCAGTGACATCATCCGTGGCGTCAGGGGCATCCGTGGGCGAGAAGTCATCGAACGTGTAGCGGATGGATTCGGCATCCCAGGGGAAATGCTCGGATTGCCGACGCGCTCGTGGGAATGCAACAGCAGCCCTGCACAGCCTGACGCCGAGATTTACCATGCCTCTGAAGGAACAGCGCCACAACGAGGGGAGGCGGTAGGCGTCGACCGGCGCGTTTTCGTCTCTGCTTCTGCTGCCGCTCTGTCAGCTGCTGCGACACAGATCAACCGGGGGCAACGCGTCATTCAGACTCTCGAAGTAATGAGCAATGACAGTGCGAACATGCTTCCTGTTGTTCTCGGTGAGCTTATCGATCACTACACCCTGACGATTTACTCCATGCCACCGACAGAGGTTTATGAAGAACTACTCACCGTCAGGGACTATGCAAGCAGCTTTCTCGAAACTGCCATGCCTGGTGGGCAGCGAAGGGACATCACGCTGTCTGTCGGCTGGCTTTCCTGCCTCCTAGGCATCGCTGCGTGCGACATGGGTGCGCATGCAGCAGCGCATATCTGGTGCAGTGACGCCGAACGGCGAAGCCAAGAAGTCGGGCACCCGGAATTGTCGGGATGGGCTGTTCTCACAAAGTCTCTGATTGCCTTCTACCAGGGACGACCTCACCAGTCCGTGGCGCTGACCTCCCAAGGTCAGAGTGTCACCACGTCGGGGACTCTGGTTCATGCGAAACTAGCCACACAAGAAATGCGGGCAGCAGCGATGACCGGCGACGCAGGCCGCACGGAAACGGCAAGGCGCTATGCCTCGAAGGAAATGAAGAAGTTGCCTGACGATGTGAAGGTCACGGGGGCCTTCTCTATTTCCCCTGGGGAAGACCCTCCGTACACAGCCACATCGTTGATGCTGCTGGGGCGCCACGAAGAGGCAGTGACTGCCACCACCCGCGTACTGCAAACGCTCTATCGACCCGAAGCGCGGCAGCGCGGTGAACACCCATCGAGTTACGCCCGCGCTCTGCTCATCCTGGGGCTTGCCCAAGCAGGAGCCGGAAACCTGGATGAAGCCGTGTCCGCCGGGTACTACGCGCTCGCGGGAAGCCGTCCGGCATGGCCGACGGTAACTCTTGCCGGAAAACTCAGCCGCGTGCTTGAACGTGACTTCGCCAACGCTAAGCAGGTAGAGGAGTACCAAGCTCGATATCTGGAAGTGACTGGCCAACTAACCGGAAACATCATCTAGTCATTCACTCTCGGAGGGGCGCAATGAGCGGTACCGATCTCAGCGCGGAGCAGATTCGTGAAATCGTCAGTTTCGTGGACATTGAGGCACCACCGCCACAGGACGAACCAACCGCCCACTTTTTGTTCGGGACGAACCAGCCTCAGCCGGTCGAAATCGCGACACAGCGGTATCACAAAGGACTTGCGCCACTGATCATCGCAACCGGAGGAATCAATCGGCACACAGGAATCGTGGAAGCCCACATGTTCCGCGAGCTTCTTATTGAACGTGGAGTCCCTGACAATGTAATTCGGTGCGAAGATCACGCAGTCAATACATGGCAAAACGTAGAATTCTCCCTCCCTCACCTGCGGGAAGCTCTGGAATCGGGATTGAAGCTCACCGCAGTTAGTAAGTGGTATCATCGCCGAACTCTTCATTGCCTGGCAACGCTAATACCCGAAATTGGCCCCTTTTACGGAATTTCCTGGGACCCGATCTACGCGGGCACGGTGATCAGTCGCACGGATTGGCCTGAGATTCCCGACGGCAAGCGCCGAGTGATCCGCGAATGGGAAGAAGTCCCCCGGCGGGTCTCAGAGGGAATTTTCAGGGACGTCACTGTTGTCGATGGAGCCTGGCGAAGCCGAACCGGACCCGACGGTCCGCCAGAAACATGAAAGGCCCGTACCGGCCACCAGGAAGGACCGCCCCGGCTGCCTGGGCACTCCCCCACCCTGCCCCGCGTAGGTGCCGCGTGGGGTCAGGGTGGTGGGGTGCGACGTGGGTGGAGGGGCCAGGCGGGGCGGGGTAGGGGTTACGACAGCTGGGTCTGGATCTGGGATGCGATCAGTTCCAGGTGGTCCAGGTCGGTGAGGTCCAGGACCTGGAGGTAGATCCGTTCGGAGCCGATCTCCGCGTACTTGCCGATCTTGTCGACGACCTCGGCCGGGGAGCCGGCCAGGCCGTTGGCCTTCAGCTCCTCGACCTCGCGGCCGATCACGGCGGCCCGGCGGGCGACCTCCTGGTCGTCCCGGCCGACGCAGACGACGAGGGCGTTGGAGTACGTGATGTCGTCGGCGGCACGCCCGGCCGCCTCCGCGGCGGCACGGACCCGGCCGAACTGCCGCTCGCTGTCCTCGATCGAGGCGAACGGCATGTTGAACTCGTCGGCGTAGCGTGCGGTCAGCCGCGGCGTACGGGTCGCCCCGTGCCCGCCGATCAGCACCGGGATCTTCGCCTGGGCGGGCTTGGGCAGCGCGGGCGAGCCGGTCAGGTCGTAGTAGGTGCCGTGGAAGTCGAAGGTGTCCCCGACCTTGGTCTCCCACAGTCCGGTGACGATGGCCAGCTGTTCCTCAAGGCGGCCGAACTTCTCCTTCGGGAACGGGATGCCGTACGCCTTGTGCTCCTCCTCGAACCAGCCCGCGCCCAGCCCCAGTTCGACCCGGCCGCCGGACATCTGGTCGACCTGCGCGACCTGGATGGCGAGGACGCCGGGCAGCCGGAAGGTGCCCGCGGTCATCAGCGTGCCGAGCCGGATGCGCTTGGTCTCGCGGGCGAGCCCGGCCAGGGTGATCCAGGCGTCGGTGGGGCCGGGCAGCCCGTCCACGCTGCCCATGCGCAGGTAGTGGTCCGAGCGGAAGAACGCGTCGAAGCCGAGGTCTTCGGTGGCCTTGGCCACGGCGAGCAAGGTGTCGTAGGTCGCCCCCTGCTGGGGCTCGGTGAAGATGCGAAGGTCCATACATCCATCCTGCACGCCGTCGCCCTTCCCGACCCCACCGGCACCCCCGGTCACCGCAGTCCCCGGGCGGGTGAAATCACGTCAACCGCGCGCCCCGCTGCCGTGGCGGCGGTGACCGGCCCCCGCGATCATCGTTGGGCGGTGGGGGCCGGACCGTCCGGCGTCCGCGAGGAGGCCGTCATGTCGGAAGAGTCCGTGCCGCTCCCTGCGGGGTCCGGGCAGCCGAAGGGGTTGCTGGAGCAGATGGAGGAGTTGATGGCCGCCCTGAACGCGGACCTGTCCGCTCTGAACGCGGATCTGTCCGCTCTGGGGGTGGATCTGCAGTCGGCCGGGGCGCACCGCCGCGCGCCCGCGGACGAGGCCGATCTCGGCTGAGGCGCGGCCGGTCGGCGCCGGCCCGCGCCAAGCGCTCCGCTGGACATGCCGCGATATGCCGTCGATCGTCTGCGGCACCGTAGTGGCTGCTCGCGCAGTTCCCCGCGCCCCTTCGGGGCGCTGTCGAACCGCAGCGGACTTCACTGGACCTGCTTAGCCCACCTCCGTCTCCGGCATCGCCGCCTCCTCTCTGGCGGCCAGCTTGCGCAGCATCTCCCGCACCCGGTCGCGGGACTCGTCCGCCGCGTCGATCGCCTCCATGCACTGCCAGTACGTCGCCTCGTCGGCCGCGGCGCTGGCCAGCCCGACCAGGGCGATGCCGACCTCCGCGAGCAGGCCGCCCAGGCACAGCAGCGTGTGGCGGGCGTCGTCCAGTTCGGTGAGCTGGGCCGCGCGCAGGTCCCCGGGGTCGAGGTCCGGCGCGTCCAGGACGCCGCAGCCCCGGCCCGCCAGCTCCGTCAGGCCCAGTGCCTCGCCACGCAGTTCGGGTGGTCCGGAGACCGCCAGACGGCTGCCGATCGCCTGGGCCAGGGCCTGTGCCTGCCACACCTCCGCCAGGGTCTGCGGCGCGTCACCGCCCGCGGTCAGGGCGCGCCTGCTCGTCCCGATGAGCCGCACCGCGTCCATGCGCTGCCCCCGTCCCTCCGACGTGCTCCTCGCACGTCTCGCCCTCGCTGCGCCGTCCACTACCCAGAGTGAAGGCCCGTGGGACGAAAAGCCAGAGGAAGACGGAAATCTGTGGACAACAATTCGGATTCGACGGCTACTTTGACTCCGGAGAGTGAAAGCGGAGCGTAAGGTTACGTGCCCGCGCCCCCGCCGCTCACCGGTCCGCGCTGCGTTCCGCCCCCGGCGCCGTCCCCCGGCACCGGGAACCTCCGCTCGTTCCGGTCGATCTTCGCGTCCAGCGCGGACAGCGGGTCGACGCCCAGCACTTCGCACAGTTGGAGCAGATAGGCGAGGACGTCGGCGATCTCGTCCGTGACCCGGTGCGCCGAGTCCGGGTCGGCCATGACGCGGGCCGACTCCTCGGGCGTCAACCACTGGAAGATCTCGACCAGTTCGGATGCTTCCACGCTGAGGGCGGTCGCCAGGTTCTTGGGGGTGTGGTAGGGCTGCCAGTTCCGGGCGGCCGCGAACTCGGCCAGGCGGCGCTGCAGTGTGGCCACGTCCAGGTGTTCCGTCACGGTTCCAGGTGTACCACCGGGTCCATGTCCACCACCGTGACCCCGTCCGTCCCGGCGGCCCACGAGGCGTCGCTCACCGCCCCGACGAACCGGATGTGCCCGAGCGCGCACATCCGCGCCGCGAGCCGCAGCAGCCCGCCGCGCTGGCGCCCGTCCAGGGCCCGGTCGAGGCCGTCGGCGAGGACGGTGAGGCCGCGCATCGCGTCGGGCACCTCGCCCGGCGCGTCGACATCGAGCACGCCCGGCCCGGTGAGCAGCACCAAAGCCAGTGCCAGATAGCGGAGTTCGCCGTCGCCTAGCCGGCCGGCGTCGGAGCGGACGCCGTCGCCCCGGTCGAGCAGCGCCCGTACGGTGCCGTCGCCCAGCGGCTCGGCGAGCAGGTCGGTCACGGGGCCGCGGCAGCCCTCGCGCACCGCGGCGACGAGCTGCGCGTACCGGCGCCCGCACTCCGACCGGGTGCGCCACAGGACGTCGGCGAGGTTGTCGCAGCCGGGCAGCAGCCGCCCGGAGCCCAGCGGGACGGGCCCGCGCATCCGGTCGGGCCGCGGATCACAGGCGAAGACGGAGCGCAGGGCGACCACGGTCTGCTCCGCGGCGGCGAGCACCTGCCGCTGTCCGTCGGTCTTGCCGGCCACGCGCAGCGGCAGCAGCGCGGTGCCGAGGCGGTCGTCGGGGAGCGGGGCGCGGGTGACGGGGGCCGTGCCCGCCGTGTGCCAGGCGGCCTGAACGGCGTGCCGCGCGGGGTCGCGCAGCGCGGTCTCCAGGAGGGTCCGCCCGCCCGCCGTCAACCGCTCGCCCACAATGCGCAGTTCGGGCTCCGCCTGGACGGCGACGTCCAGCCGGACCGGGCCCTCGGGGCCGTCCGCGGTGCATCCGATGCGGAAGCCGCGGCGGCGCTGGGCGTCGGGTCTTGCCCGCTCGGGCACGCAGTCGGCCGGGTCCGGGAAGACGTCCGCGAGCGGGGCGCCGCCGGCGAGCCGGGCCAGCGCCTCGTACGCCCGCAGCGCGGTCGTCTTGCCGCTCCCGCTGGGCCCCGCGAGCAGGGTGAGCGGCCCCAGCGGGAACCCGGCACGGCGGTGCCCTGCGAACGCGGACAGCCGCAGTTCGGTCAGCCCCGGCCGCACCATCCCCTCGGGCCGCGCCGGTCGACCCGAGGGGACCCGGGAGCCCGGGGACGGGCGAGCACCCGACGACGTACCCGAATCCGAGGGGACGCGGGAACCCGGAGGCGCGGGAGCACCCGACGGCGCGCGAGAACCCGAGGGCAGGCGGGCACCCGGCGGCGTACCGGAATCCGACGGCGCGCGGGAACCCGGTGGTGTGGGGGCGCCCGGCGGCGGCAGCCCGCCGGTTCGGGGGTGCGCTGGGTGCGGGACGGGCGCGGCGGACGCGCGGGGCTCGGCCATGTCCGGACCCTAGGACTCCGGTGCCCGGGCGAACCGTTCCGTCCGCGGCACCTTCCTACGAACGGGGGACCGGGCTCAGCCGCCGGAGACGCCGGCGCCCGCCATGAGTCCGCTGACCTCGATGCCGGGCGGGGTGAGCAGGAACACATTGCGGTCGACGCGGTGCATGCCGCTGCCCAGTCCGAAGACGACGCCGGTACTGAAGTCGAGGACGCGCTTGGCGACGTCGGTCTCGGCGCTGCTCAGGTCGAGCAGGACGGGTATGCCGGCCATCACGGTCTCGGCGACCTCGCGGGCGTCCGCGAACACGTTGATCCGCAGGACCACGAACCGGCGGCGGGTCTCGGTCTCCGCCTCGGGCAGCGCACGATGGTCCACCGCGGACGGCCAGGCGTCCCGGCCCCGCAGCGGCACGACCTGGGCGAGCCCTTCCCACTGTTCATCGGTGGCGTCGTAACGGCTCACCGGCTCCCCCCGATCTGACTCGCAGTCCATGCCTTCACCGGCCAATTCTTACGCCAAGTCACCCGTTCGGCCCAACAGCGACACGAAGCGCGACCGACTCCGGCCACCCCACCGCCGGCGGAACTTCGAGCACGTGTACCCATACGCCCGGTTCTTACCGCCCTCACACCGGACTCTTCGCCTCCCGTGACGCCCCGCTCACCGACCGCGACTACGGTCCCATGCCGTGCACTTGGCAGAAACACAGCAGGTGACACCCGGGCGGCGGACGCAGTCGGTGGTGTCCGCCGCCCGGGAGAAACCCGGCACTCCCGCGCAGTGGCACCGCGTCCTCACGCTCCTGGCCGATGTGAGCCTGTTCATCGGCACCCGGTCGGTGTGGACGCAGGCGGCCACGCACCGCATGGTCCTCGCGGCCGTCATCTCCGTGTGCTACGCGGCCGTCCTGGTCACCGGGGTGCTGGCCCTGACGGTCCGTCGGACCCGTTCGCTGGCCCGTCTCGACCTGGTGGTGCTGGTGACGGCGGTCACGCTGGTCCTGTGCACCTGGGCGCTGAACCACAGCGGCGGCGACGAGGCGGTCCTCACCACCCAGGCCGCCCGGGAACTCGCCGCCGGGCACCCCGTCTACGGGCAGCCCTGGCCCTGGCTGTTCACCGGGAAGGGCGTGGCCCTGACACCGACGACCAGCGGCGGCTACGACCTGACGTACGGCTATCCGCCGCTGGCGCCGCTGCTGACCGCGCCGCTGCTGTGGCTGGGCCATGGCGGCGCGCCCGCCACGGCGGTGAGCACCGCAGCCCTCGTCGTGGGCGCGGTCACGCTGTGGCGGATGCTGCCCGCGCCGTGGCGGTCGGCGGCGACCATGGCCTGCCTGGGCTTCGGCTTCCTGCCGACGTACGCGCGGCTCGGCTACCCGGCGATCATCGGGCTGGCCCTGCTGGTGCCGGTGGTGGTGCGCTGGCCGCGGATCGGGCGGGGCGGGCGGCTGGGCGCCGCCGGGATCGCCCGGGCGGCCTGTCTGGGCGCGGCCTGCGCCGCCCAGCAACTGCCCTGGTTCCTCGCGCCGTTCCTGCTGGCCGGCATCTACGCCGTGCGCCGCGGTGAGCTGGGCGGCCGGGCGGCGGGGCTGCTGATTCTGCGACTGGCCGGGGTCGCCGCCATCTGCTGGCTGCTGATCAACACGTACTTCCTGGTGCGGCAGCCGGGCCCCTGGCTGGAGGGGATCGCGCTGCCGCTCACCCAGGGCGCGGTGCTGCACGGGCAGGGCCTGGTGGGCGTCTCGCTGTACTTCACCGACGGCAGCGACCGGCTTGACTGGTACGCGCACGCGAGCATGTTCCTGGCGGCCGCGCTGCTCGCGCTGTTCGTGCTGTTCGTCCGGCGGCTGGGTCCCGCGGCGACCGTGCTGCCCTGGTGCGCCTTCTATCTGGCGACGCGCTCCCAGGACGGCTACTACCTGATGATGACGCCGCTGTGGCTGGCGGGTGCGGTGACCGCGGCGCCCGCGGAGTTCGAGCATGCCTGGCAGCCGCGGCCCCGGCCGCTGACGGGGGTACGCCGCGGGCCGGCGCTGGCCGCCGTGAGCGCGCTGCTGGTCTCGCCTGCGCTGCTGAGCGCGGCCCTCGCGGTGACCGGCACGCCGCCGCTGCGCATGCGGGTCGCCTCGGTGCGGAACGCCTCGGCCGGCGTGGTCTCGGCGCTCACCCTGCGGGTGACGAACTCGGCGGGCGACGCGCTCACCCCGCACTTCACGCTCACCACGGGGCAGGGCATGAACCGGTACTGGTCCCTGGTACGCGGCCCGGCGACCCTTCCCGCCCACGGCACGGCGACCCTGGAACTCCGCCCGCCCAAGGGCCGCTTCACCGTCCCCGGCCCGCACACACGAATCCGCCTACGCGCCTTCACCGCCACCCCCCAAACCCTGTCGAGCCAGGACGTACACCTACGAACCCTCGACCCCTCGGGCTGACATCCGGCACACGCGAACCGCCACAGCCCAAGCGACCACCGGCACCGGCACCACGCGCCACCGGCCAGTTCGCGGCGACGGGCGCGCGAAGAGGCAGCCGGGGGCGGGAGGCGCGAGCCGACGGCCGGTTCTCGCCGCCGCGCGACCCGCGACCGAGCCGGGGCCGGGGCGGGAGCCGGTGGGGCGGTTCAGGCCGGGGTGTGGGTGAAGCGGAGGATGGTGGTGATCGTCGTCAGGCCGCGGATCATGCCGAGCTGGTTCCAGCCGAGGCCGAACTGCTCCCGGTCCACCGTGAATTCGGCCTCCAGCGAGAGCGCGTCGGCATCGGCCCGCACGACCCTCGCGGTCAGCGTCTGCGGCCTGCTGATGCCCCGTACCGTCAGCCGGCCGGTGACCTCGGCGGTGTCGCCGTCGCGGAGTTCGGCGCCCTGCACCGTGAAGGTGATCTCCGGGTGGTTGTCCGCGTCGAGGAAGTCGGCCGAGCGCAGATGGGCGTCGCGCTTGGCGTTCTTGGTGTCCAGGGAGGCGGCGCCCAGGGTCACGGTGCCGGTGGCGGAGCCGTCGGGCCGGACCTCGCCCTGTCCGGCCACCGCGGCGAAGGTGCCCTTGACGGTGACCAGGCCCCAGAAGGTCTTGTGCCGCAGGGTGACGGCGGAGGCGGCGGGGTCGACCTGCCAGAGACCCGTTTCCACGGCGACGGTCATGGTCGTGCTCCTTCGAATGACGGATTCGAGTAGATGGTTCAAATTTGGATGAGCTGTGGGTCAACGCTAGCCCACGATCCAAATTTGGACAACAGGTAGACTCACTCTCATGGCCGCCCACCACCAACCCCCCGCCGACCAGCCCGAATGCCCCTCCGCGGAGGGAACAGGGTTGCTCCCCGGCGAGTTGCGCGCCTGGATGCTGCTGCTGGCCGCGACCGCGGCGGCGGAGCAGCGGCTGCGGTCCGTGGTGAAACAGACCCTGGACGTCTCGCACGACGAGTTCCTGATCCTGTGCCTGCTGGCCGAACAGCCGCAGGGCGGCCTGCGCATGACCCGGATCGCCGACCTGCTCGGCCGCCCCAAGACCCGGCTCACCTACCAGATCGCCTGCCTCCAGCGGCCGGGCCTGGTCACCCGCAGAGCCGTCTGCGGCGACAAGCGGGGCGTGGAGGTCACCCTGACCGACAAGGCACGGCGGTTGCTGCGGGAGTCCTCAGGACTGCTCGCCGAGGCGGTCAAGGACGCGCTGGCCGAGTCCGTCGGACCGGCCCAGCGCGCGGCCGTGCTCGGCCTGCTGCCCGGACTCGCGGACGGCACCCGCTGAACGTCCCAGCCGCGACCCCCGTCCCGCGAGGCGCCCCAGGAGACCCGCGGGGAGGCTCAGGTCACAGGGCCGGGGAGGGAAACGTCACAGCGCGTGCTGCACTGCCGTGCGAGCGTGCTGGCCTAGCATCCGAGCATGACGGTCCTGCCTGACGACGGGCTCTCCCTGGCCGCCGAGTTCCCTGACGCGACACACGAGCAGTGGCAACGCCTGGTCGAGGGTGTGCTGCGCAAGTCGGGCCAGGAAGTCTCCGGTGCGGCGGCGGAGGACGCCCTGTCCACGACGCTGGAGGACGGGCTGCGCACCCGCCCCCTGTACACCGCGCGCGACACCGCGCCCGAGCCCGGCCTGCCCGGCTTCGCCCCGTTCGTGCGCGGCGGCCGCCCTCAGGGCCACACCGTGGCCGGCTGGGACGTACGGCAGCGGCACGCGGCGCTCGCCGACGGCGCGGTCCTCACCGACCTGGAGAACGGCGCCACCTCGCTCTGGCTGCTGGTGGGCGCGGGCGGCATCCCGGTCTCCGGGCTGCGCCGCGCGCTCGACGGCGTCCTTCTCGACCTGGCGCCGGTCGTGCTGGACGCGGGCCGGGACGTCGAGGCCGCCGCCCGGGAGCTGCTGGGGCTGTACGCGCGGCGGGGCATCGCCCCCGAGGCGGCGCGCGGCAACCTCGGCGCGGACCCGCTCGGCTACGAGGCCCGCACCGGAGACCGGCAGGACTTCGCCCCGGTCGCGGCGCTCGCCGAGCGCTGCGCCGGCGCGTACCCGGGGCTGCGGGCGCTGACCGTGGACGCGCTGCCGTACCACGAGGCCGGCGGCTCCGCCGCGCAGGAACTCGGCGCCACGCTCGCCACCGGCGTCGCCTATCTGCGCGAGCTGACCGGGGCCGGGCTGACCGTCGAACAGTCCTGCGCCCAGCTGGAGTTCCGGTACGCGGCCACCGCCGACCAGTTCCTGACCGTGGCCAAGCTGCGCGCGGCGCGCCGGCTGTGGGCGCGGGTCGCCGAGGTGTGCGGGGTGGCCGACGCGGGCGCGCAGCTCCAGCACGCCGTGACATCGCCGGTCATGGTGACCCGTCGCGACCCGTGGGTGAACATGCTCAGGGCGACCGTGGCGGCCCTGGCCGCGGGGGTCGGCGGCGCCGACGCGGTGACCGTGCTGCCGTTCGACCACGCGCTGGGCCTGCCGGACGCGTTCGCCCGCCGCATCGCCCGCAACACCTCGACGATCCTGGTGGAGGAGTCGCATCTGGCCCGGGTGATCGACCCGGCGGGCGGCTCCTGGTACGTGGAGCGGCTGACCGACGAACTCGCCCGTGCGGGCTGGGAGTTCTTCCGGTCGATCGAGCGGGCCGGCGGCCAGGCGGCCGTGCTGCGCTCGGGCCGGATCCGCGCGGCCCTGGCGAAGACCTGGCAGGAGCGCACGGCGCGGCTCGCCACCCGGCGCGAACCCGTCACCGGCGTCAGCGAGTTCCCGCATCTGGCGGAGCAGCCCGTGACCCGCGAACCGGCGCCCGAGCCGCCGTCCGGAGGGTTGCCGCGGGTCCGCCGCGACGAGGCGTTCGAGGCGCTGCGCACCCGCTCCGACGCCCATCTGGCGGCGACCGGCGCCCGGCCGCGGATCTTCCTCGCCACGATCGGCCCGGCCGCCGCGCACACCGCACGCGCCGCGTTCGCCGCCAACCTCTTCCAGGCGGGCGGCGTCGAACCGGTCACCGAGGGCGGCTTCGCGGACAGCGGCGCCACCGAGGCCGTGCTGTGCTCCAGTGACGCGCTCTACGCGGAACAGGCCGAGCGGGCCGCGGCGGACCTGCGGGCGGCCGGTGCCCGGCATGTGTCCCTGGCGGGCCGGCCCGCCGGGTATGCGGGCGTCGACTCGTATGTGTTCGCGGGCTGTGACGCCGTCGCCGTCCTGTCCGCGACCCTCGACCGCATGGGAGTGTCCTGATGGGAATCCCCGACTTCTCCGCCATCGACCTGGGCGGCTGCGACCCGGCGGGCGACGCAACCGAGTGGCGTACGGCCATGCGGCGGGCCGCCGGGGGCGCGGAGCCGCTGTGGGAGACGCCCGAGGGCATCGGCGTCAAGCCGCTGTACACCGGCCGTGACCTGGAGGGCCTGGACTTCCTGGGCACGTATCCGGGCATCGCGCCGTATCTGCGCGGCCCGTACCCGACGATGTACGTCAACCAGCCCTGGACGATCCGCCAGTACGCGGGCTTCTCCACCGCCGAGGAGTCCAACGCGTTCTACCGGCGCAATCTGGCGGCCGGCCAGAAGGGCCTGTCGGTCGCCTTCGACCTGCCCACGCACCGCGGTTACGACAGCGACCACCCGCGGGTGACCGGCGACGTCGGCATGGCGGGCGTGGCCATCGACTCGATCTACGACATGCGGCAGCTGTTCGACGGCATCCCGCTGGACCGGATGACCGTGTCGATGACGATGAACGGCGCCGTGCTGCCGGTGCTCGCGCTGTACATCGTGGCGGCCGAGGAACAGGGTGTGCCGCCCGAGAAGCTGGCCGGGACCATCCAGAACGACATCCTCAAGGAGTTCATGGTCCGCAACACGTACATCTATCCGCCGAAGCCGTCGATGCGGATCATCTCCGACATCTTCGCCTTCACCTCGCGGCGGATGCCCCGCTACAACTCGATCTCCATCTCCGGCTACCACATCCAGGAGGCGGGCGCGACGGCCGACCTGGAGCTGGCGTACACGCTCGCGGACGGCGTGGAGTACATCCGCGCGGGCCGGGAGGCGGGCCTTGACGTGGACGCGTTCGCGCCCCGGCTCTCGTTCTTCTGGGCGATCGGCATGAACTTCTTCATGGAGATCGCCAAGCTGCGGGCGGCCAGGCTGCTGTGGGCCAAGCTGGTGTCGCGCTTCGAGCCGAAGAACACCAAGTCGCTGTCCCTGCGCACGCATTCACAGACCTCGGGCTGGTCGCTGACCGCGCAGGACGTGTTCAACAACGTCATCCGCACCTGTGTGGAGGCGATGGCGGCCACCCAGGGCCACACCCAGTCGCTGCACACCAACGCGCTCGACGAGGCGCTTGCCCTGCCCACCGACTTCTCCGCGCGCATCGCCCGCAACACCCAGCTGCTCATCCAGCAGGAGTCCGGCACCACCCGGGTCATCGACCCGTGGGGCGGCAGCGCCTACGTCGAGCGGCTGACGTACGACCTCGCCCGCAGGGCGTGGCAGCACATCGAGGAGGTCGAGCGGGCGGGCGGCATGGCGCGGGCCATCGACGCCGGCATCCCCAAACTCCGGGTGGAGGAGGCGGCGGCCCGCACCCAGGCCCGCATCGACTCGGGGCGGCAGCCGGTGATCGGCGTCAACAAGTACCGGGTCGACAGCGACGAGCAGATCGAGGTGCTGAAGGTCGACAACTCGGCCGTGCGCGCCCAGCAGATCGAGAAGCTGCGCAGACTGCGCGCGGAGCGGGACGAGACCGCCTGCCGGGACGCGCTGGACGCGCTCACCCGGGCCGCCGACGGCGACGGCAACCTGCTGGAGCTGGCCGTGCACGCGGCCCGCGCCCACGCCACCGTCGGCGAGATCTCCGACGCCCTGGAGAAGGTGTACGGCCGGCACGCGGGCCAGATCCGTACGATCTCCGGCGTGTACCGCAACGAAGCAGGCGAGTCACCCTCCGTGGACCGCACCCGCGCCCTGGTGGACGCCTTCGCCGAGGCCGAGGGGCGCCGGCCGCGCATCCTGGTCGCCAAGATGGGCCAGGACGGCCACGACCGCGGGCAGAAGGTGATCGCGACCGCCTTCGCCGACCTGGGCTTCGACGTCGATGTCGGCCCGCTGTTCCAGACCCCCGCCGAGGTGGCCCGGCAGGCGGTCGAGGCGGACGTGCATGTGGTCGGGGTGTCCTCGCTGGCCGCCGGCCACCTCACCCTCGTGCCGGCGCTGCGCGAGCGGCTGGCCGCGGAGGGCCGGGAGGACATCATGGTCGTGGTGGGCGGGGTGATCCCGCCGCAGGACGTGCCGGCCCTGCTGGAGATGGGTGCCACGGCCGTGTTCCCGCCCGGTACGGTGATCCCGGACGCGGCGTACGACCTGGTGAAGCGGCTGTCGGCCGACCTCGGCCACGAACTGTAGGGCGCCATGGCGGCGATCGATCTCGACACCTATGTGAAGGGCGTGCTCGACGGGCGGCGGGCGATCGTGGCCCGCGCGATCACCCTCGTGGAGTCCACCCGGCCGCACCACCGCGCGCTGGCACAGGAGTTGCTCACCGAGCTGCTTCCGCACGGCGGCCGGGCCCGGCGGATCGGCGTGAGCGGGGTGCCGGGCGTGGGAAAGTCCACGTTCATCGACGCGTTCGGCACGCTGCTGACCTCGCTGGGGCACCGGGTGGCGGTGCTCGCCGTCGACCCGTCCTCGACCCGCACCGGCGGCTCGATCCTCGGGGACAAGACCCGGATGGAGCGGCTGGCCGTGGACCCGGCGGCGTTCGTACGGCCCTCCCCGAGCGCGGGCACGCTCGGCGGGGTGGCCAGGGCCACCCGCGAGTCGATCGTGGTGATGGAGGCGGCGGGCTACGACGTGGTCCTCGTGGAGACCGTCGGCGTCGGCCAGTCGGAGACCGCGGTCGCCGACATGGTCGACTCCTTCCTGCTGCTCACCCTGGCCCGCACCGGCGACCAGTTGCAGGGCATCAAGAAGGGCGTCCTGGAGCTGGCCGACGTGATCGCCGTGAACAAGGCGGACGGCCCGCACGAGCGTGACGCCCGGGCGGCGGCGCGGGAACTGGCGGGTGCGCTGCGGCTGATGCACGGCAGGGACGCGGCGTGGACGCCGCCCGTGCTCAGTTGCAGCGCGCGGGAGGCGACCGGGCTCGACACGGTGTGGCAGCGGCTCGAACAGCACCGTGCGCTGCTGGAGTCCACCGGCCGGCTCACCGCGAAGCGGCGCGACCAGCAGGTCGGCTGGACCTGGTCCATGGTCCGCGACGAACTGCTGGGCCGGCTGCACGCCGACCCGGCGGTCCGCGCCATCGCCCCCGAGCTGGAACAACGCGTCAGGGACGGCTCATTGACGGCGACCCTGGCCGCACAACACATCCTGACCGCCTTCACCGACCCCCCACCTCAAAGAAGCACGGGGAACTAAGCCCCCAAAGGGTCGCGGGGAACTGCGCGCCCAGCCACAACACACCCGCCCCCGACCACGCACCACCGCCACGCGCCCCAAAGGGGCGCGGGGAACTGCGCGCCCAACCACGAGCACCCGCACCCGACCGACGACGCATCACGGCCCTTGCCCCCAAACTCACCTCACCCGCGGAACGAACAGCGCCCCGAAGGGGCGCGGGGAACTGCGCGACCGGCCACAACGAAGCCGCACCCGACCGACGACACATCACGGCCCAACCCGCGGAGCGTCCGTGGACAGCCGCCGATACGCGGCGTGGGCATTGACCAGACGGGCAAGCACCGTGCCCACGAGCGTGGCGCCGAACAGGCATGTGAGCCAGAACCCGTCACGGTGCGAGGCCCAGGACAGCGTGCCCGCCGGTGGAATCCCGAAGCCGTTGAGGAGCAGCCAGCACAGCAGCGCCGTGCCGGGCGCCGCCACGAAACGGGCGCACAGCCCGAGCAGCGCGGCCAGCAGGGACAGCACGGTCAGCGCGAGCGTGGGCCGGTACGGGCCCACGAGGTGGTTGAGGAGCGCCACCAGTACCGATGCGCCGCCGACGGCCCCGGCCCACACCAGCGGCGTCGCGACGGGCTCGGGGACGGGGGCGGCCCCTGAGCGGAATGACACCCACTCGATCATGCTGACGCTTCCTTCCGGTCCTGCCCGGTGCCGACGCAGGGCGGTGCCTGAGCAGGCACCGTCGGCTGGTTCCGGGACGCTCGTTAGAGTGTCACCAACCGTTTTGCAAAGGAACAGTCAAACCAGACAGGGGGCCACAGTGGGCGCCGCACGCATGAGCAGCACGCCGTTGCCGGGCATCGGAGTGCGCTACGACCTGACCACGCGGGAGCAACGGCGCCTGTCGGTGGTGGCCCACCGGGACGGCTCCCGGACGCTGAGCGCCTACCGCGCGGACGACCCGGACGCCTGCGCCCTGTCGGTCCGGCTGGCCTCCGGCGAGGCGGACGCGCTCATCGACGCGCTGATGCCCAAGCACCACAGCCCGAGCCTGCTGTCGACGACCGAGCTGGGACTGGTCGCCGAGCGGGTCGAGCTGTCCGCCACGTCCCACTGGAACGGGCGGCTGCTGGGCGAGACCCGGATGCGGACGGAGACCGGCGTGTCCATCGTGGCCGTCATGCGCCGGGCCGAGGCGATCCCCTCGCCCGGCCCGGACTTCCGGCTGGCCGGCGGCGACACCCTGATCGTGATCGGCACCCGCGAGGGCGTGGACGCGGCAGCCGAGATCCTCGGTCGGGAGTGACGGTCCGTGCACTCCTCCGCGATCTTCCTGATCGAGTTCGGCGCGGTTCTGCTCGGCCTCGGTCTGCTGGGCCGCTTCGCCGGGCGGCTGCAGTTCTCACCGATCCCCCTGTATCTGCTCGCCGGTCTGGCCTTCGGCGAGGGCGGGCTGCTGCCGCTGGACGCCAGTGAGGAGTTCGTCGCCACCGGTGCCGAGATCGGTGTGATCCTGCTGCTGCTCATGCTCGGCCTTGAGTACACGGCGAGCGATCTGGTCTCCAACCTCAAGACGCAGTACCCGGCGGGCCTGGTGGACGCGGCGCTGAACGCGCTGCCCGGCGCGGTGATGGCGCTGCTGCTCGGCTGGGGCCCGGTCGCCGCCGTGGTCCTCGCCGGGGTGACCTGGATCTCCTCGTCCGGGGTGATCGCCAAGGTGCTCGGCGACCTGGGGCGGCTCGGCAACCGCGAGACCCCGGTGATCCTGAGCATCCTGGTCCTCGAAGACCTCTCCATGGCGGTCTACCTGCCGATCCTCACCGCCCTGCTCGCCGGCACCGGGCTGGCCGCGGGCAGCGTCACGCTGGCCATCGCCCTCGGGGTCGCGGGCCTGGTGCTGCTCCTCGCGGTGCGCTACGGGCGGCACATCTCCCGCTTCGTCTCCAGCGACGACCCGGAGAAGCTGTTGCTCGTGGTGCTGGGGCTGACCCTGCTGGTCGCCGGGGTCGCACAGCAACTCCAGGTCTCCGCCGCGGTCGGGGCGTTCCTCGTCGGGATCGCGCTGTCCGGGGAAGTCGCCGAAGGTGCCCACAACCTCCTCGCGCCCCTGCGGGACCTGTTCGCCGCGGTGTTCTTCGTCTTCTTCGGTCTGCACACCAACCCCGCGGACATCCCGCCCGTGCTGCTGCCCGCGCTCGCGCTGGCCGTCGTGACCGCGCTCACGAAGATCGCCACCGGGTACTGGGCCGCCCGCCGGGCCGGGATCTCCGCCAAGGGCCGCTGGCGGGCGGGCGGCACCCTCGTCGCCCGCGGCGAGTTCTCCATCGTCATCGCCGGACTCGCCGTGACCGCCGGGATCGAGCCCTCGCTCGGCCCGCTCGCCACGGCGTACGTGCTGATCCTCGTCGTCCTCGGTCCGCTCAGCGCACGCTGGACCGAGCCGCTGGCGCTGGGGCTGGTGCGGCGGTTCGGCAAGCCGGCGGTCGCGGGGGAAGCGCCGGCCGAGGCCGAGGTCGCTGTCGCGGGGCCGCGGGATTCGGCGGAGGATCAGGACGCGGTGGGCCGCGCTTGACCTCCGGTCCGGTTGGCGGTCGACCACGGCCGTCGATTGTCTGCGGCGCCGTCGTGGCTACTCGCGCCGTTCCCCGCCCACACGGTGCCCTCGGCATCGCGGCCGCCTCGGCTGCCGCGCCGTCGTGGTTGGTCGCGCCGTTCCCCGCGCCCCTTCAGGGCGCCCGCCCACACCGGGATCTACACGCCACCCCCCGCCTTGCGGCCCCGGCTGCCGCGCCGTCGTGGTTGCTCGCGCCGTTCCCCGCGCCCCTTTGGGGCGCCTGCCCGCACCACGGACTACACGCCACCCCCCGCCTTGCGGCCCCGACTGCCGCGCCGTCGTGGTTGCTCGCGCCGTTCCCCGCGCCCCTTCAGGGCGCCTGCCCGCACCACGGACTACACGGCACCGCCCGCCTTGCGGCCTCGGCTGCCGCGCCGTCGTGGTTGGTCGCGCTGTTCCCCGCGGCCCTTTGGGGCGCCTGCTGTGCCGGGGGCTGCACGGGTCATAGGGGGCGGGTTGGCCAGGCCAGTAGGCGGGCTCCTATGACTGCGGTCTGGAGGGTGTAGCGGTCGCCGGGGTCGGTGGGATCGGAGCCGGTCAGGGCGTGGATCCGGGCCAGCCGGTAGGTCAGCGCGCGCACGCTGAGCGACAGTTCACGGGCCGCCACCGTGGCCACGCAGCCGCTGTCGAAGTACGCCGTGAGGGTGTCGATCAGCGGCTGCGCTCCGCCGCGGGCCCCTTCCAGCGGGCCCAGGGTGTGCCGGACCAGATCCACCAGCGCCGGCCGGTCCCGGGCCAGGACGGGGAAGACGAGCAGATCGGCGGCGCGCAGCAGCGGATCGTCGAAACCCATCCGCTGGGCGACGTCGAGGGCGTTGAGCGCCTCCTCGTAGCTGTGCCCGATGCCGACCGCGCCCGGCCGGGACCGCCCGACGGCGACCTGGCTGCCCTCGACCCGGGCGTGCACGAGCTTGCCGAACCAGGTCAGCACGTCGTCCTGGTCGCCGGGGGCGATGCACACCATCCGCCCGTCCTTGGTGGTGAACAGGATGCGGCGGTTCTCGAAGCGGGCGAACAACTCGTCGGCGACCTGCCGGGGTACGGGGTCGGACTCGTCGTAGCCCTCCGGCCCGCCGGCCACCGCGACGGAGTGGGTGCGGGACAGGCGCAGCCCGAACCGTTCGCAGCGGGAGGCGAGTTGGCCCGGGTCGCCGCGGCCGTGCAGCAGGTCGTCGATGAACTCGCGGCGGGCGGCTTCCTCCCTGCGGACGACGTGCCGCTGCGCGCGCTCGTACCCGTCGGCGAACGCGTCGACCGCCTGCTCCACGACGGCGAGGACGCTGTCCGCGTCGGCCCCGGCGGGCCGGCCGGACCGGCTCGCCGTGAGGTGCGCGCGCACCATGGCCCGCCAGCCGTGTCCGGCCTCCGCCGCGCGGGCGCCGAGGTGGCGCCGGGACTCGATCTCGTCGCGGGTCAGCCGGCGGCCGGTGACAGCGGCGTCCGCCAGGATCTCCTGGAAGCCGTCGAGGAACGCCTCGGTGGTCGCCTCCGGCGCGGACGCGGGCCGCGTCCGGGGTGTGTTCGGATACGTCTCCTCGATCATCCGGAAGCCGCCCACGGTCACCGTGTCCCCCGTCCCCGTACGCCCGTCGGGGCCCCCGCGCCCCGTCTGCTTCCCATACTCCCCGAAACCACCGGCTCCGCCCCGGTCCCGGCGCCGGCCAAGGCCCACGGGCCCGACGGACCGCGTCCCGTGCTCGCCGTACGCGTGGCTCTCGCCGTACGCGTGGATGTCTCGGCCAGCCCGCTCATCCCTTGGCACGGGCCACCTCCACCTGGTCGGCCGCGGCCACATCGGGCGCCGTGCGCCATGGGCGACGGGTCAGGCGGCGGGTCAGGGGTTCGGTCCAGCGGGCGGTGAGCGGGCCCAGGATCACCAGGAGCAGCACATAGGCGGTCGCTAGGGGGCCGATGCGCGGTTCGACGCCGACGGCGAGTCCGGCGATGACGATGGAGAACTCGCCGCGGGCGACGAGGGTGCCGCCCGCCCGCCAGCGGCCCTTGGCGGAGATCCCGGCCCGGCGGGCGGCCCAGTACCCGGTGGCGATCTTCGTGAGCGCGGTCACGACGGCCAGCGCGAGCGCGGGCAGCAGCACGGGCGGGATGTCCGCGGGGTTGGTGTGCAGACCGAAGAAGACGAAGAACACCGCGGCGAACAGGTCCCGCAGGGGCGCGAGGAGGTTGTGGGCACCTTCGGCGACTTCCCCGGACAGCGCGATCCCGACGAGGAACGCCCCGACCGCGGCGGAGACCTGGAGTTGCTGTGCGACCCCGGCGACCAGCAGGGTCAGCCCCAGCACCACAAGCAGCAGCATCTCGGCGTTGTCGGAGGAGACCGCGCGGCTGACCAGGCGGCCGTGCCGCAGCGCCACGTACAGGACGGCGCCGACCGTGCCCAGCGAGATCAGCAGGGTGACGGTGCCGCCGGCCAGGCTCACCCCGGCGAGCAGGGCGGTGAGGATCGGCAGGTAGACCGCCATGGCCAGGTCTTCGAGGACGAGCACCCCGAGGACGACGGGGGTCTCCCGGTTGCCGATCCTGCGCAGGTCGCCGAGCACCTTGGCGATCACCCCGGACGAGGAGATCCAGGTCACCCCGGCGAGCGCCACGGCGGCGACCGGGCCCCAGCCGAGCAGCAGCGCCGCCAGGGCGCCGGGGACCGCGTTGAGGACGAAGTCGACGGCCCCGGAGGGGAACTGGGTCTGCAGGGTGGTGACGAGTTCGGAGGCGCTGTACTCCAGGCCGAGCATGACCAGCAGCAGGATCACCCCGATCTCGGCGCCGGTGGCGACGAACTCCTCACTGGCCGTCAGGGGCAGGATGCCGCCCTGTCCGAAGGCGAGCCCGGCGAGCAGATACAGAGGTATGGGCGAGAAGCCCACCCGCCCGGCGATGCGGCCCAGCAGGCCCAGGACGAGAATGATCGCCCCGAGTTCGATGAGCATGGCGGTGGTGTCGTGCACGGGCGTCTGACCTCCGTCGATCGGTTCGGTGGCGGCGTCTGTGCCTTCGCGGTTACCGGGCGTCGGACGGGTCGTCCGTGCCGTTGCGCGTGCGCATGTCCGTTGGCCGGCCCGGCGGCTCGATGCCGTCCCACGGCGGGAGGGTGCCGGGCGGTGAGTGCGGGTGCCGTCGGGCGCATCCCGCGGTGGAAGAGGGACCGGATCGGCGGAGGATCCGGGGCGTCAGCGGGAGCGGTGGTCGCTCAAGGCGGCGCTGTCGGTATCGGGAACGCTGTCGCGGGCGGTGTTGCCGACGCGGACCCGGACGGCGGCACGCGCGCGGACGGGTCGGTCCATGTCACGCCCCCCATCACGTCGGCCGGGAACCGGCGACCACCAACGACCGAGCATGCCTACGCTCAACAGAGCGTAAGCACTCGGTAAAGAAGTCTATCGCATGCCGGAACGGCCCCTCAGGAGAACGTCAGAACGTCCACATGGGCGCGCGGGGAAACTCACCGCGACGAACCGGACCGCCGCCGGGCCCGGTCGGGGTCGAGGAGCTGAACGGCGATGCCCATGACGACGAGGCCGGCGGCGATCAGCAGCCCGTGGGGCAGGAAGACGCCCAGGGCGAGCGCGGCGCCACCGCCGGCCAGCCCCCACCAGGCGCCGGTACGCCGGTACTCGCGGGGCCGCGCGGGACGCCCGGATCCGAGGGCGCGGGCGAAGCGGGGATCGTCCCGCTCCAGCCGTGCGGCGAGGTCGACCAGGCGTTCGTCGTCGAACTGGGTCACGGCTCCATCCCTCCCGAACCTGACACCCGTCAGGAGCCGGCCCGTCACATACGACGCGACCGGTCCGCCGGACCTCCAGGCTCTCCCCCGCCCGCGGCCTGCCGCCATCAGGTGCGGCCCTCATCCTTCCTGGTGGTTGCCCCACACGGAAGCGGTCACGCATAACGGGCGTACGACCCGGAAGATGGGTGCTGCCACCGATGGCGCACCGGCCGGAAGCCCACCACCCTGGTGGCAGCGGAGTCCATGTCGAGGAGGCGGAACGCGGTGCCCCTGTACTGGCGGATCTTCCTGCTGAACGCCGTCGTGCTGGTCGTGGCCACCGCTCTGCTGCTCGGCCCGGTCACCGTGTCCACTCCCGTGCTGCTCACCGAGGCCGCGATCCTCGCCGTGGGCCTGGCCGCCATGCTGGTCGCCAACGCCCTGCTGCTGCGCGTCGGCCTGGCCCCGCTGCAACGCCTCACCCGCGCCATGACCACGGCCGATCTGCTGCGGCCGGGGCGGCGCCCGCCGGTCGGCGGGCACGGCGAGGTGGCCGAGCTGATCACGGCGTTCAACACCATGCTCGACCGGCTTGAGGACGAGCGGGCGACCAGCAGCGCCCGCGCGCTCTCCGCCCAGGAGGCCGAACGCCATCGCATCGCCCGCGAGCTGCATGACGAAGTCGGGCAGACCCTGACCGCCGTCCTGCTGGAACTGGAGCGGGTCGCCCGGCACGCCCCGTCCGAACTCCGTGCCGAGCTGCACGAGGTGCAGGAGACCACCCGGGCGAGCCTGGACGAGATCCGCCGCATCGCCCGCCGGCTGCGCCCCGGCGTCCTCGACGAGCTGGGCCTGACCCGCGCGCTCAAAGCGCTGACGGCCGAGTTCACCGGGCCCGCCCTGTCCGTGCAGTCCCGGCTCGACGCGGAGCTGCCGCCGCTGGCCCGCGCGTCCGAGCTGGTCGTCTACCGTGTCGCCCAGGAGGGGCTGACCAACACCGCCCGGCACGCCCAGGCGCGCCGCGCCGAGGTCAGCCTCCGGAGCACGGCCACCGGAGTGGAGCTGCGCATCCGCGACGACGGCCGCGGCATCGGCGGTGCGCCCGAGGGCGCCGGCATCCACGGCATGCGCGAACGCGCCCTGCTCATCGGCGCCGATCTCGGGGTGGGCCCCGGGCCCGGCGGAGGCACCGAAGTACGTCTGGCCGTCCCCGTACCCGACCGGAATCCCTGAACCATGCCCCAGCCCTCACCCACCCGCATCCTGCTCGCCGACGACCACGCCCTGGTCCGCCGCGGGGTCCGGCTCATCCTGGAGAGCGAGCCCGATCTGACCGTCGTCGCCGAGGCCGACAACGGCGCCGAAGCGGTCGCACAGGCCCGCGCCCACCACCCGGACCTGGCCATCCTCGACATAGCCATGCCCCGGCTGACCGGTCTGCAGGCCGCGCGTGAACTCTCCCGCAGCGAGCCCGACCTGCGGATCCTCATCCTGACGATGTACGACAACGAGCAGTACTTCTTCGAGGCGCTGGGCGCCGGCGCCTCCGGCTACGTCCTCAAGTCCGTCGCCGACCGCGACCTGGTCGAGGCGTGCCGCGCCACCATGCGCGGCGAACCGTTCCTCTACCCGGGGGCCGTCAACGCCCTCGTACGCACCTATCTGGATCTGGCCCGGGAGGGCCGTGCGCTGCCGGCGCGGGCCATCACGGACCGCGAGGAGGAGATCCTCAAGCTCGTCGCCGAGGGGCACACCTCGCAGGAGATCGCCGACCTGCTCGTCATCAGCCCGAAGACGGTGGAGCGCCACCGCGCCAATCTGCTGCAGAAGCTGGGCCTGAAGGACCGGCTGGAACTCACCCGGTACGCGATCCGCGTCGGTCTGATCGAGCCCTGACGGGGCCCTGGCCGGGCCCGGGCGTGCGGTGCGCGGCGGTGGCGGAGCACCGGCCGGGCGTCTGCCGGGCGGGCTGCCGTTCGGCTTCGGCGGCCACCGCGGACGGGGAGCGGCGAGGGGCGCCGGGGGATCCGGACGCGCCTGGGGAATCGGGCGCGGGGGCGTGCGGACGGTGCCCGGGGCGCAGGACGCGGGCGAACAGCCGCGCGTGTCCCGCCACGACGGGGCCGAGGACCGCGAGGACGAGCACATACCCGGCGATGAACGGGGCGAGACGGCCGTCCAGGCGTGCGCCGGCCGCCATGGACGCCAGGATCAGCGCGAACTCCCCGCGGGCCACGAGGGTGGTGGCGATCGCCGCGGCGGGCTCCGGGCCGTAGCGGTAGAGGCGGGCGACGCACAGGCCCGCGGCGACGTTCATGACGAGGGTCAGCGCGGCGGCGACGGCCACCGGTACGGCGACGGTGGCGAGGTCCCCGGGGTCGATGGCGAGCCCGAAGGCGAAGAAGAAGATCGCGGCGAAGGCGTCGCGCAGCGGATGCACCAGCGCGCGGATACGCCGGCCGGAGGGGGTGCCGGCCAGGATGAGGCCGACCATGAAGGCCCCGATGGCGTCGGCCACGCCTAGGAGTTCGGAGACCCCGGCGATCAGGACCGCGGCGCCCAGGAAGCTGATGACCAGCAGTTCGTTGTCCCGGGTCACGATCAGACGGCCGACGAGCCGGGTGCCGTAGCGGGCGGCGGCGGCCAGCACCAGCAGGAATCCGAACGCCTTCGCGCCCTGAGCCACCGCGTCCCCGATGCCCTGCGCGCCGCCGACGACCGGCTGGAGCGCGGCGAGGTACAGCGCCAGGAAGATGTCCTCGACCACGATGACGCCCAGGATCAGCCGGGTCTCCGGATGGCCCAGCCGACCCTGGTCGATGAGGATCTTCGTGACGATCGCGGACGACGAGATGCCCAGCACACCGGCGAGCACCAGCGCTTCCCGCACGCCCCAGCCCAGCGCGAAGCCGAAGGCCAGGCCCGCGCCGACGTTCAGCAGCAGATAGACACCGCCGGCGGTCAGCAGCCGCCTGCCCCCGTTCCTGAGGTCGTCCAGGTGGAATTCGAGCCCCAGGCAGAACAGCAGCAGGACCAGTCCGAGCGCGGAGAGCATGGCGAAGTCGTGGGCGTCCTCGACGAGGACCGGTCCGGGGGTGTGCGGGCCGAGCAGGATGCCGGCGAGCATGAACAGCGGAATCGTGGGGAGCCCGATACGGGCGCCGAGCCGGGCGAGCAGGGCGGCGCCCACGAAGGCGCCGCCCATGGCGAGCAGTGTGTCGGCATGTCCCACGGGCCACCGCCTTCCGCACCGCGGTCTCGGGACGGGATCCGGTCTGCCGCGGCGGCGTCACGCCTCGCGCCCGCGCTGCGGCACACCCCACCCTCACAGGGTTGACCGCGAAGCGGCCATCGGTGCCGACCCCCAATTCGGCCCCGGGCCGACCCTCATCCCGGCCCTGCGGAGCCGGTCTTTCGGCTGCGGCACCTCTGCCGGCGCCGGGCCGTCTTTCGGCTGCGGCAGCCGTCGTGGCTGATCGCGCAGTTCCCCGCGCCCCCAACGGGCGCCAGACCGGCCTTCGACCGCGGCAATCTCGTGGCTGATCGCGCCGTTCCCCGCGCCCCTCACGGGCGCCAGGCCGACCCTCGACCGCCGCCACCGTCGTGGCCGATCGCGCAGTTCCCCGCGCCCCCAACGGGCGCCAGACCGGCCTTCGACCGCGGCAATCTCGTGGCTGATCGCGCCGTTCCCCGCGCCCCTCACGGGCGCCAGGCCGACCTTCGAGCGGGGCCGGCGTCGTAGCTGGTTGCGGTGTTCTTCGTGTTGCTTTGGAGGCTGTGTCAGGTCACTGTTCGGTGGGGTCCTTGTAGCCCACGCCGCACCACATCGGCAGGGGGCCGCCCTCGGAGACGGTGTCGGCGTCGGGGCGCCAGTGCGGGAGTTCGACCACCCCGGGGTCGAGGATCCGCGTGCCCTCGAAGAACCGGGACACCTGCGCATGCGTGCGCGGCGCCGCCTGTTCGGCGGCCCGCTCGTTGTAGACGCGCATGGACTCCGAGACCTCGTCGGCCCCGATGTCCGATGCCGGGTGCGACAGGACCAGGTAGCTGCCGGCCGGGAGTGCGTCCACCAGCCGCCGCGCGATCCCGTACGGGTCGTCCGCGTCCGGGATGTACTGGAGGATCGCCACCAGCATCAGACCCACAGGCCGGGACAGGTCGAGGGTGTCGCGCGCCTGCGCGAGGATGCGGTCGACATCCCGCAGGTCCGCCTGGAGGTAGTCGGTGGCGCCCTCCGGCGTGCTGACCAGCAGGGCCTGGGCATGGGCGAGCACGACCGGGTCGTTGTCGACGTAGACGACCCGCGCGCCCAGGTCGGCCCGCTGCGCCACCTCATGGGTGTTGTCGGCGGCGGGGATGCCGGTGCCGATGTCGAGGAACTGCCGGATGCCGGCGCGGCTCAGTTCGCGAACGGCCCGGCCGAGGAACGCACGGTTGGCCCGGACGGCCGGGATGATCTGCGGGTTCGCCGTCGCCGCGAGGCGGGCCGCCTCCTCGTCCGCCGGGTAGTTGTCCTTGCCACCGAGCCACGCGTTGTAGACGCGCGCGGGGTGCGCCACCGACGAGTTGAAGGGTGCCATGCCGCCGGTCAGTCTGTCGCTCATCGTTCGGTCCTACTCGCTCGCGTGTGCCGACGCGAGCACACTAACCCACGTTCTGATCATCAAGGTGTCCTGAGCCAGGGCTAGTTCGAGATACGGGAAATACCCAGGTCGGCGCCCTGGGGTGGTGGCAGCCCCCTGGGGTTGCTGGGGACAGCCCCCGGCCGCTTCGGGTGCCTGGCAGGCTGTCCCGGCCGGCCGCCCGTCCCGAGACTCGACAGCATGACGATCTCCACGGACACCTCTGTCGCGGCCGGACCGCCCGCCCCCCGCCGCCGTGCGCCCGGCTCCGGCGCCGCGGCGGGCAGCGACTTCGCCAGGCTCTCCCAGCGGATCACGGACGCGGGCCTGCTGGCACGGCGGCCCGGCTACTACACGGCACGGCTCGGCCTGGTGATCGCGCTGCTGGCGACGGGCTGGGGGGTGTTCTTCGCGCTCGGCGACACCTGGTGGCAGCTCGCGGTCGCCGCCTTCATGGCGCTCATGTTCGGTCAAGTAGCCCTCGTAGCCCATGACTTGGCACACCGGCAGGTCTTCCGGCGGCGTCGGCCCAGCGAGCTGTGGGGCCGTCTCTTCGGCAACCTCGGCATCGGCATGAGCTACGGCTGGTGGATGAACAAGCACACCCGCCACCACGCCAACCCCAACCACGAGGAACTCGATCCCGACGTCGCCCCCGACATCCTGGTGTGGTCCACCGAGCAGGCCCGGCACAGCCGCGGCCTGGCCCGGCTCATCGGCGGCCACCAGGCCCTGCTGTTCTTCCCGCTGCTGACGCTGGAGGGCTTCAACCTGCATGTGGCCAGCGTGCGGGCGCTGCGCTCGCCGTCCATGAAGAACCGCCTCCTGGAGGGCGCCCTGCTCTTCCTGCACATCGCGGGCTATCTGTCAGCGCTGTTCCTGGTGCTCTCACCGGGCAAGGCGGTGGCGTTCCTCGCCGTGCACCAGTGCCTGTTCGGCGTGTACCTCGGCTGCACCTTCGCACCCAACCACAAGGGCATGCCCACCTTCCGCGGGGACGAGCGGCCCGACTTCCTGCGCCGCCAGGTGCTCACCTCCCGCAATGTGACCGGCGGCCCGCTCACCGATGTGATGCTCGGCGGCCTCAACTACCAGATCGAGCATCACCTCTTCCCGAGCATGCCCACGCCCCATCTGCGACGGGCCCAGGTCATCGTGCGCGCGTACTGCGCGGAGATCGGCGTGCCCTACCACGAGACCGGGCTGATCCGCTCGTACCGCGAGGCCCTGACCCATATGCACCGGGTCGGGGAACCGATCAGGCGGCAGCGCAGGGCGTCCTGACGGGTTCCTGCGGCAACGCTCACGGCGGCGCCTGCGTGGCAGTCCTCGACGACCACGCAGGCGCCGCCCCCGTGCGGGACGGCACGGTGCCACGGGCCGACGCGCCTGTTCCCCGTCGACGGCCGGGCCGTCTTCGTCGCGGCCGTCAGGAAGGGGTCCCCGCGTACGCCGCGGGGAGCGTCACTGTCGGCTCAGGAGGTCTGCGACCTGGTCGGTGATCGTGGGCCACGCCTCGTCCGGGAGGTCGCCGAGGTGCTGCCGTCGCAGTGCCCGCAGCACCTGTCCGGCGTCGGTGTCGGCCGCACAGGCCGCGCTGCCGCTGAGCACGTCGTAGCCGTCGCGGACGGCGACCCTCAGCCGGTTGCGGCCGTCGGCGTCCGCGTGCAGCGCCGCCGCGACGACCAGCGGCGGCGGCCCGCCGACCTCGCCCGGCAGCTTGCGGTAGGCGCTGGCCAGCGGTGCGCTCCAGTGGAGGCTGAGCAGCAGCGGGCGTTTGGCGGTGACCTCGGCCAGGTCGGTCTCGCGGATGCCGTCGGCCTCCAGGACCCGGGCGCGGGCGTCCAGCACGAGGGCCGCGGGCAGCAGGCACCGCAGGGCGCTGCCGACGATGTTGCCGCCGACGGTCGCCGTCCGGCGCACGGCGCCGGTGCCGATGGTGGCGGCGGCCAGGCGCAGCACGTCCGGCACCCGCTCGTCCACCCGGTTCAGGACGACGGCGCCGCCCAGGGACTCACGCCCGATGACGTTGGCCTCCGGCAGGTCGCGCAGGGACATGGCTTGCTGGGGGAAGCCGTCGCGTTGCCAGGTGGCCCACACCAGTGTCGCCCCGCCGATCGGGACGGCCTGCGCCGCCAGGCACTCCTGGGCTTCGGGCACGGAGAGGGGGAACCGCAGCAGCACGGCGACCGACCTGCCTTTCGTGGGGAGGTGAAGGCGGGAGGGGCGAGGGGTCGCCCTTCGCCCCACCGGCACGGCGCATCTTCTCCGCACAGCGGGGGGCGCGTACAGGGCTCACATGAGCATGACCAGGAAAACTGACGGTTCCTCAGAAAGGGAACGAATCAGCCGCCTTCCGCGCAATGGAACAGGGCCTGAATTCGCGGGCGCGGAGTCCGGCGGGACACCCGGGGAAATCCCGCGAAATAGCCCGATCGCCGAATACGCCGAGTCGCGGCACCGCGTCCGTCCCGTTCGCGTGGTGAGCCGCACATCGGTATCTGACGCTGCACGGCCGACCGCGCCGGGCCCTCTGAGCGCCGGGTTAATTCGAGGCGAATTCGCCGCTACACCCGCGAAAGGCCGGCTCACACCCGTACCCGAGCCGGACTTTTTGTCTTCTGCCAAGCCGGCGAAATGTTCCGGCCAAGGCGTTACCATCGCGCAATGCGTATCGCCCAGCTCCAAGAAGCCAATGCCCGCATGCTGGCCCACGCACCATCCGTCCGGCCGGTCTCCACGGGCGACATCATCCGTACCCATCGCAAGAAACACCCTTACCGGGGATATGTCGAGATCGACTCCCCGTACTGCGCGCCGTTCGTCATGTTCTGCGTGAACGACGACGCGGTCGCCCTGGACACCCTGTGGAACGGGCGGTTCGGCTATGAACCGGGCAGCCTCGCCACCTGGTCCCGGCTGGCGGCGAGCAGCACGACGATCGCCGATGTCGGCGCGCACGTCGGGTACTTCTCGCTGATCGCCGCGCTCGCCAACCCGAAGGCGAAGATCCACTCCTTCGAGCCGGTGGACATGGTCCACGCCCGGCTCTCGGTGAATCTCCGCTCCAACAACGTCCAGAACGTACGGCTCTACCAGGCGGGGGTGTCCAGCGAGCCGGGCTGGGCCGACATCGGTGTCCGCTTCTCCGGGAACCTCCTGTCGACCGGCTCCACGCTGGAGCACGCCGCCGCCGACGCGCAGCTCAAGCGCGTCCGGCTCCGCGCGCTTGACGAGGTGTTCGCCGACGCCAGGCTGGACCTCGTCAAGATCGACGTGGAGGGCCATGAGATGTCGGTGCTGCGCGGGGCCCGGCAGGTGCTGAAGCGCGACCGGCCGACGGTGATCCTGGAGGCGCTGGTGGACGCGCCCCTGACCCCGCTCCTCGCCGAGTTCGAACCGCTCGGCTACGACTCCCACTGGGTCACCGAGGACGACGGCACCCTTGTGCCCTCGTACGCGCCGAGGCCGCCCGGGACCCGGAACCTGCTGTTCACCCCGCAGGACTGACGGAGCCTGCCGCGGGCCCCGTCATCCCTCGAAGCGGTAGCCCATGCCGGGCTCGGTGATCAGATGGCGCGGGTGGGAGGGGTCCGCCTCCAGTTTCCGGCGCAACTGTGCCATGTAGACCCGCAGGTAATGGGTCTTGTTGTGCTGCGCGAGCCCCCAGACCTCCTGGAGGAGATGCTTCTGTGTGACCAGCCGGCCGGGGTGCGTCACCAGGATCTCCAGCAGCTGCCACTCCGTCGGCGTCAGCCGCACGTCCCGCCCGTCCCGTACGGCCCGTCGGGCGAGCAGGTCGATGCTGAAGTGCTCCGTTTCGACGAGGGTCGCCTCGGGGACGTACGGCGTGCCCTCGCCGCGGCGGGCGGCGGCCCGCAGCCGGGCCAGCAACTCGTCCATGCCGAACGGCTTGGTGACATAGTCGTCGGCGCCGGCGTCGAGCGCGGCGACCTTCTCCTCGGATGCCTGCCGCGCGGACAGCACCAGGATCGGCACGCGGGTCCAGCCGCGCAGGGCCCTGATGACGTCCACGCCGTCCATGTCGGGCAGGCCGAGGTCCAGCAGCACCACGTCGGGCTGTCGCGCGGCGGCGAGCCGCAGGGCCGTGGTCCCGTCGGGGGCGGCGTCCACGCCGTAGTGGCGTGCTTCCAGATTGATGACGAGGGCCCGTACGAGCTGTGGGTCGTCCTCCGCCACCAGCACCCTGGTCATGGGCGTATGCCTTTCCTGTCGTCGCCGGGCCGGGCAGTGGCCCGCGCGCTGTGGACGCCGAGTGCCATCCGGTGGCGCGCACCCCGGCGCGGGGCGGATCGCGGCCGCCCGCCGGGCCCCCGCCACGGGGGCCGCGCGGCAGCGGGCCGGCCGTCAGGGGCCGCGTGCGGGCACCGCGGATCACGCCGACGCCACGGACCGGGCCGGGCACGAACCACCCGGGCCGTGCCGGCCCCGGCCGGACCGGCGGTCAGCACGGCGCCGGCGGTCCGGCGGCGGCCGGTAAGGCGGCCGGGGCGCCCGCCGGACGCGAAGCCACCAGGGCGCCCGCCCGACGCAAAGCCACCGAGGCGCCCGCCCAACGCCAAACCACCGGGGTACCCGCCCGACGCCAAACCACCGAGGCGCCCGCCCAACGCAAACCCACCGGGGCGCCCGCCCGACGCAAAGCCACCGGGGTACCCGCCCGACGCGAGGCCGCCGGCTTCAGGACAGCGGGAGCCGGCGGTCCGGGGCGCACCCCCGGCCGTCGGCTCCTGTGCGTGTCGCGTAACCCCATCAGTGCTTCGCCACAAGGTCCTTGAGCGCGATGTTGAGTTCGAGGACGTTCACCCGGGGCTCGCCGATGAAGCCGAGGGTGCGGCCGCTGGTGTGGTCCTTCACGAGCTTGTCGACCTGGGCGACCGGAAGGGCGTTCTTCGCGGCGACCCGGTGGACCTGGAGTTCGGCGTAGGCCGGGGAGATGTCCGGGTCGAGGCCGGAGCCGGAGGAGGTGACGGCGTCGGCGGGGACGTCCGCCGGGCGCACCGTGTGACCGGGCACCGAGTTGTCCTTGACGACCGCGGCCTTGGCGTCCCGCACCTGCTTGATGAGGACCTTGCTGTCGGCGGAGAGGTTGGTGGCACCGGACAGGATCAGCTTGTACTGCGTGTTGAGGCTGTTGCTGCCGAGGCCGTTGGCCGGCCGGCCCTGGAACCACTTCAGGTCCGCCTCCGGGGTCTGCCGGCCCTTTTCCAGCGGGAGTTGGTACGACTGCCCGATCAGGGACGAGCCGACGACCGTGCCGTTCGCCGTGATCTGCGAGCCGTTCGCCTGGTCGCGGAACAGCCCCTGGGCGATGCCGGTGACGGCCAGCGGATAGAGGACCCCGGTCACCAGGGTGAGCACGAGGAGGGCACGCAGGCCCGCCCCGAGCAACCGGGCCGTGTTCGTTACGGAGTTGTTCATGGCGATCAGCCGATTCCGGGGATGAGGGAGAGGAGCAGGTCGATGATCTTGATGCCGATGAAGGGGGCGATCAGCCCGCCGATGCCGTAGATCCCGAGGTTGCGGCGCAGCATCCGGTCGGCGCTCACCGGCCGGTACCGCACGCCCTTCAGGGACAGCGGCACCAGCGCGATGATGATCAGCGCGTTGAAGACGACCGCGGACAGGATCGCGGAGTCGGGCGAGGACAGGTGCATGATGTTCAGCCGGTCAAGGCCCGGGTAGACCGCCGCGAACAGCGCGGGGATGATCGCGAAGTACTTCGCCACGTCGTTGGCGATGGAGAACGTGGTCAGCGCGCCCCGCGTGATCAGCAGCTGCTTGCCGATCTCGACGACCTCGATCAGCTTGGTCGGGTTGGAGTCGAGGTCGACCATGTTGCCGGCCTCCTTGGCGGCCGACGTACCGGTGTTCATCGCCACCCCGACGTCGGCCTGGGCCAGCGCGGGCGCGTCATTGGTGCCGTCGCCGGTCATCGCGACCAGCTTCCCGCCCGCCTGCTCCCGCTTGATCAGCGCCATCTTGTCCTCGGGCGTGGCCTCCGCGAGGAAGTCGTCCACCCCCGCCTCCTCGGCGATCGCCCGCGCGGTCAGCGGGTTGTCACCCGTGATCATGACGGTCTTGATGCCCATGCGGCGCAGTTCCTCGAACCGCTCCCGCATCCCGTCCTTGACCACGTCCTTGAGGTGGATGACGCCGAGGACGCGGGCGCCCTTGTCGTCGTGGACCGCCACCAGCAGCGGCGTACCGCCGGCCTCGGCTATCCGGTCGGCGATCGCCCCCGCGTCCTCGGCGACCGTGCCGCCGCGCCCTTCGACCCAGGCGGTGACCGAGCCGGCCGCGCCCTTGCGGATCATCCGGCCGTCCACGTCCACGCCCGACATCCGGGTCTGCGCGGTGAAGGCGATCCACTCGGCCTGCGCCAGCTCGCCCTGGTGCCGCTCCCGCAGCCCGTACCGCTCCTTGGCCAGCACCACGACCGAACGGCCCTCCGGTGTCTCGTCCGCCAGCGAGGAGAGCTGGGCGGCGTCGGCGAGTTCGGCGGCGGTGGTGCCGTGCACCGGCACGAACTCGGCGGCCTGCCGGTTGCCGAGGGTGATGGTGCCGGTCTTGTCCAGCAGCAGCGTGGAGACGTCACCGGCGGCCTCGACCGCACGGCCCGACATGGCCAGCACATTGCGCTGCACCAGCCGGTCCATGCCCGCGATGCCGATCGCGGACAGCAGGGCACCGATGGTCGTCGGGATCAGGCACACCAGCAGCGCCACCAGCACCACCATCGACAGATGCGTGCCCGCGTAGGCGGCGAACGGCGGCAGCGTCGCACAGGCCAGCAGGAACACGATCGTCAGCGACGCCAGCAGGATGTTCAGGGCGATCTCGTTCGGCGTCTTCTGCCGCGCCGCGCCCTCGACCAGGCGGATCATCCGGTCGATGAACGTCTCACCCGGCATCGTCGTGATCTTGATGACGATCCGGTCCGACAGCACCTTCGTACCGCCCGTGACCGCCGACCGGTCGCCGCCCGACTCACGGATCACCGGAGCCGACTCCCCCGTGATCGCCGACTCGTCGACCGAGGCGACACCCTCGATCACATCACCGTCACCGGGGATGACGTCCCCGGCCTCGCACACCACCAGGTCGCCGATCCGCAACCCGGTGCCCGGCACCCGCTCCTCGCGGCCCGCGCTCAACCTGCGGGCGACCGTGTCGGTCTTCGCGCGGCGCAGGGTGTCCGCCTGCGCCTTGCCCCGGCCCTCCGCGACGGCCTCCGCGAGATTGGCGAAGACCACGGTCAGCCACAGCCAGGCGCTGATCGCCCAGCCGAACCAGTCCCCGGGATCCGTGAAGGAGAACACGGTGGTGAGGACGGACCCGATCCACACCACGAACATGACGGGAGACTTGACCATCACCCGTGGATCGAGCTTGCGGAAGGCGTCCGGCAGGGACCTGACGAGCTGCTTGGGATCGAAGAGACCCGCGCCGACACGGCCCTCGGCCGGCTTGTGCCCGGTGGGCACGTCGCTGTGCGGCGCCCTGGTCGGAGTGGCTGTGGACATGACGTCCTCTGACTTCTCTCTACGGGTGGTCTGCACGTCTTCGCGGGTGCGCTTCACGTCGCCTTTGCCGGTGCGCTTCGCGTCTCTGCGGGTGCGCTTCACGTCTGTGCGGGTGGTCTTCACGCCAGCCCCTCGGCGAGCGGACCCAGCGCCAGGGCCGGGAAGTAGGTCAGACCGGTGATGATCAGGATCGCGCCCACCAGCAGGCTGGTGAACAGGGGCTTCTCGGTGCGCAGGGTGCCCGCGGTGACCGGAACGGGCTGCTGCTCGGCGAGCGAGCCGGCCAGCGCCAGCACGAACACCATCGGCAGGAAGCGGCCGAGCAGCATCGCGAGCCCGGTCATGGTGTTGAACCAGTCCGTGTTCGCGTTCAGGCCGGCGAAGGCGGAGCCGTTGTTGTTCGCGGCGGAGGTGAAGGCGTACAGGACCTCGGAGAATCCGTGCGCGCCCGAGTTGAGCATCGAGTGCGGTGGCGTCGGCAGCGCCATGGATGCCGCCGAGAAGACGAGCACCAGGGCCGGGGTGATCAGGATGTAGACGGCCGCCAGCTTGATCTCGCGGGAGCCGATCTTCTTGCCCAGGTATTCGGGGGTACGGCCGACCATCAGACCCGCGATGAACACCGCGATCACGGCCATGATCAGCATGCCGTACAGTCCGGAGCCGACACCACCGGGCGCGATCTCGCCCAGCATCATGCCGAGCATGGTGATGCCGCCGCCGAGGCCGGTGAACGAGGAGTGGAAGGAGTCCACCGCGCCGGTCGACGTCAGGGTGGTCGACACCGCGAAGATCGACGAGCCGCCGACCCCGAACCGGACCTCCTTGCCCTCCAGCGCCGCGCCCGCCGCCTGGAGCGCCGGACCGTGGTGGGCGAACTCCGTCCACATCATCAGGGCGACGAAGCCGACCCAGATGGTGCCCATGGTGGCGAGGATCGCGTACCCCTGCCGCACCGAACCGACCATCACACCGAAGGTGCGGGTCAGCGAGAACGGGATCACCAGGATGAGGAAGATCTCGAAGAGGTTGGTGAAGGGGGTGGGGTTCTCGAAGGGGTGCGCGCTGTTGGCGTTGAAGTAGCCGCCGCCGTTGGTGCCCAGCTCCTTGATCGCCTCCTGGGAGGCGACCGCGCCGCCGTTCCACTGCTGGGAGCCGCCCATGAACTGGCCGACCTCGTGAATGCCAGAGAAGTTCTGGATCGCCCCGCAGGCGACCAGCACCACCGCGGCGACGGCGGCGATCGGCACCAGGACGCGCACCGTGCCCCGCACCAGGTCGGCCCAGAAGTTGCCCAGCTCGCCGGTGCGGGCACGGGCGAAGCCCCGCACCAGCGCCACCGCGACGGCGATGCCCACGGCGGCGGAGACGAAGTTCTGCACCGCGAGACCCGCGGTCTGCACGACGTGGCCCATCGTCTGCTCCCCGTAGTACGACTGCCAGTTCGTGTTCGTCACGAAGGAGGCGGCCGTGTTGAACGACTGCGCCGGGCTGACGGAGGAGAAGCCGAGCGAGCCGGGCAGCACGCCCTGGAGGCGTTGCAGCAGATACAGGAACAGGACCCCGGCCGCGGAGAAGGCCAGCAGGCTCCGCAGATACGCAGGCCAGCGCATCTGGGTGTCGGGGTGGGCGCCGATCCCCTGGTAGATCCACTTCTCGATGCGCAGGTGCTTGTCGGAGGAGTAGACCCGGGCCATGTAGGCGCCGAGGGGGACGTGGACCAGCGCGAGCGCGCCTATGAGCGCCAGCAGCTGCAGGACAGCGGCGAGTTGGGAACTCATGGCGCGGCTCAGAACCTCTCCGGGAAGAACAGGGCGAGGACGAGATAACCCAGCAGGGCGACGGCCACGACCAGGCCTACGACGTTCTCGGCGGTCACAGCTTCGTCACCCCCCGGGCGACAAGGGCCACCAGTGCGAACACCGCGATCGTGGCGACGACGAAGGCCACATCGGCCATCGCGAACTCCTGGAGTGAGGTTCGACAGAATCGGACAGATCGAGGAAAGCGCGTCACTGACCGAAACGGACCATGCGTTGACGGCCCCCATACGGCACCCAGCACACCCTTGACGCCCCTCTTACGCCACCCGAGCCCCCCAACGGAGCGACCCCCCACCCACGGGCGCGCCCTGAAGGGGCGCGGGGAACTGCGCGTCCAGCCACGACGCAGCCGCAGATGCTCCAAGAGACGCGAGAAACCACACGCCCAGCCGCAGACAGACGACGGCGCCCCATCGGTTCCCCCGGCCGCAGTCAGTGGTCCCGTTTCGCAGAAACGATCACCGCCGAAACGACCGCCGTCGCCGCGAGGCTCCCCATCATGACCAGCCCCACCCCGACCACGAACAGGCCACTGGCGTCGTCCGACCAGTCGTCATAGGCGGCAGCCGTGAGCCCCGCCGTGGTGCCGAGCACGGCCCCGACGACGTGCCGCCGGGACGCCGCCCAGTACACCGCCGCGAGCAGGGTCAGCACCAGCCCGATCACCTGCCATGCCGCGTACGGCCCGCATTTCCTGACGCATGCCCTCAGCGTCTCCGCCGCCCGCGCCCCGCCCAGAGCGCAGGTACTCAGTTCCGCCCTGGTATCACCCGCGGGCAGACCGAGACGCACCGGCCACGACAATGCTCCGGGACCATGCTCATGGAACCCGAACCCGCTGGGGATGAGATCACCATGACGAGACACGAAGGCACGATCGGCGTCATCATGCCGCGCGACATTCCGGCACCGGACATCGTCCCGTTCGCCCGACGCGCGGAGACACACGGCTTCGACGAGCTGTGGGTGGTGGAAGACCTCGGCTACCGGGGAGGACTGACCCAGGCGGCCACCGTCCTCGCCGCCACGACCCGGATCCGCGTCGGCGTGGGACTGCTGCCGGCCGCCGCCCGCAACGTGGCCTTCGCCGCGATGGACATCGCGGGCCTCGCCCAACTGCATCCCCACCGCATCGACATCGCCGTCGGCCACGGCATGCCGGCCTGGATGCGCGGTGTCGGCGCCTGGCCCAAGAGCCCCCTCACCCTCCTGACCGAGTACATCACCGTCCTCAAGGCACTGCTGAGCGGCCGGCCCGTCCACCACGACGGTCAGTACGTACGCGTCGACGCTCTGCAGCTCCACGAGAGCGCCGTACCGGCGGCGGTCCCCGCCGTCCTGGCCGGCGTGCGCGGCCCCAGATCCCTGGCCGTGTCCGGCGACGTGGCCGACGGCACCCTCCTCGCGGAACCGGTGACACCCGCCTACGTACGAGAAGCCCTCAGGCACATCGCCCCGGCCCGCCCGCACCGGCTGGCCGCCTACAACATCGCGGCGATCGACGACGACCCCGCCGTCGCGCTGGCGGCCGTCCGGCCCGCCCTGGAGGTGGTCGGAGAGCCGGACTGGCGGCCCCACATCGCCCCGCTCCCCTTCCACGACGACCTGGTCTCGCTACGCGCGCGCTGCGCCGACCCACAGGAGTTCGCCCGCTCCCTGCCGGACGAATGGGTCCGCCAACTCGCCGTGGCGGGCACCTCGGAGCAGGCCCGGTCCAGACTGGCGGACCTGTTCGAGGCGGGCGTCACCAGCGCCGTCCTCACCCCCCTGGGCCCCGACCACCTGACATCACTGGACGCCCTGGCGGCAGTGCTCTGACCGCTCCACCGAAACCACCACGCGGCACCGCCGGTCGTACGCGGCACATGGCCGGCCGCGCAGTGCCCCGCGCCCCTTCGGGGCCCTGATATGGGCGCCGACAGGCTCCGCCGCGACGGAGCTGTCGCCGTCGAACCAGATCACCATCTGCGTGCCGCACGGACACGGTCGAGCAGGCCGCGGATCTGGTTCATGGCCTGGGTGCGGGCCTTGACTGCGCTGCGGCGCGCGATCCGCAGCGCCCGCACCGCCTCGACCACACCGTCCCGGCTCTTGGGGACGCCGGTGGCCCGCCCGGACAGCACCGCCGTCGCGGCGGCGTACGCGTCGATGGGATCGGACTTGCCCTTCATCCTGCGCGTCTTGCGGTCCGGGCGGGCCACGTCGACGACGGTGACCCCTGCCGCGGTCAGCACCCGGGCGAGTTCGGCTCCATAAGCGCCGGTGCCCTCCACCTCGATCGCGGTGAGCTCACCGTGCGAGCGCATCCACGCCGGCAGGTCCCGGTAGCCGCGGACGGTGGCAGGGAACTCCCAGTCGGCCAGGTGCCGCCCGACCGGGTCCATCACGGCCGCGTGGTGGGTCAGGCCGTGGGTGTCAACTCCACCAGTGATCCGCGGGCCGTCGTGCGTCATGCTGGTCATGTCCGTCCTTGTGGCCTGTCCGTTCCGAGAGCGGCACGCGCCGGTCGGGCGGGTGGACAAGACAGTGACGGGGCTTCTGGACCAAGCTCCTATAAGGGCGTGCAGATCTTTAACCCGTGGCTTTCCGCTCGATGGGTCGTTGCTTTGGTATGAGCGGGTTGGAAGGGCAACGGGCCGTGCTGGCAGCCAAGTTCGAGGCGATCCTGCCGCATCTAAAACGAGCGGCAGCGTCGTCTGCTGATAGGGGCGGAGGCCCGGTCGCTCGGCCACGGCGGAATCAGGGCGGTGGCCCGTGCCGCGGGTGTCCGTGAGGCGACTGTGTCGCTCGGGGTGCGGGAACTCGACTCCGGCGAGGCTCCGTTGGGACGGGTCCGCAGGCCCGGCGGCGGCCGCAAACGCGTCGTCGACCTGAACCCCGCCCTTCGGGCGGCGCTCCTCGCCCTGGTCGAGCCCGACGTGCGCGGAGACCCGATGTCGCCGTTGCGCTGGACCACCAAATCCACCCGCAAGCTCGCCGAGGAACTGACCCGCCAGGGCCACAGGGTCTGCGCGGATACGGTGGGCGACCTCCTGCGAGAGGAGGGCTTCAGCCTGCAGAGCAACGCCAAGACCCTGGAAGGCAAGCAGCACCCCGACCGGGACGCGCAGTTCCACTATCTCAACGAGCAGGCCCGCAACCACCAAGACAGCGGGACGCCGGTGATCAGCGTGGACACCAAGAAGAAGGAACTGGTCGGCCCGTTCAAGAACAACGGCCGTGAATGGGAGCCAAGAGGCGAGCCGGTGCGGGTCGACACCCACGACTTCCCCGACCGCGAGCTGGGCAGGGCGGTTCCCTACGGCATCTACGATGTCGCCGCGAACACCGGCTGGGTCAACGTAGGCACCGACCACGACACTGCCGCGTTCGCCGTCGAGTCGATCCGCCGCTGGTGGAACGGAGCCGGGCGGGCCGCCTATCCGACGGCCGGCCGGCTGCTGATCACCGCGGACGCGGGCGGCTCCAACGGCTACCGCACCCGCACCTGGAAGACCGAGCTCGCCCAGTTCGCAGCCGAGTCCGGCCTGACGATCACTGTCTGCCACCTGCCTCCCGGTACTTCGAAGTGGAACCGGATCGAGCACCGGCTGTTCTCCCACATCACCATGAACTGGCGTGGCAGGCCCCTGACCAGCCACGAAGTCATCGTCCAGAGCATCGCCGCGACCACCACCAAGACCGGCCTGACGGTGCACGCCGAACTCGACACCGACCCATACCCCACCGGCATCCAGGTCAGCGACGACGAGATCGCCGCCCTGCCGATCACACGTCACTGCTTCCACGGCGACTGGAACTACACCCTCCACCCGCAGCAGCTGTTGGACGCAACACCGACCAACCGCACGCCGGGCCAGGCCCTCGCGGACACATCACATGAGCTCGCGCCGCGTCTACTGCAGGACCCGGAACTGACCGGTATGACCCGCCGGCAGCTCAGCGCACTCATCGACACACCGACTCCCGCGCTGGAGGTTCAACGCGAGCAGGTACTCCGCACACGTCGCGGTCACGAGCGCCTGGTCGCCCCCGGCACAGGCGCCAAGGCCAAACTCGCCCCAGCCGACCGGATCCTGGTCACCGTGCTCCACCTGCGCAAGCTCGCCACCATGGACCTCCTCGGCGAACTCTTCGGCGTCACCGCCATGACCATCAGTCGGGCGAAACAGGAAGTCCGTCCACTTTTGGAAGCGCACGGCCACCACATCACCGCCTCCACCGCTCGCTTCCGCACACCAACCGATATCGCGACGTTCCTCGCTTCCAAGCCCACCTGCAAGATCAAGAAAGCGTGTTAAAGATCTGCACGCCCTAAGGTCACAAACGCCCGTCCGGCCGCGTGCGTGGTGGCGCCCGGCGGGCCGGCAAATCCCCAACAGGACAGTCGAGACGTCAGCCAGTTGGCGAGTCAGACCCACCCGCAGCGTCGCCACGTCACATCCTCACTAGTGTCCTGAGTCGGGAATTCACTGCGTAAGTTAGTGCTGGTTCGGCATGATGGCCGGGTGGCGAGGACGGGACGGCCGAAAGCCGAGCTGGTGCTGACCGACGACGAGCGCGAGACGTTGACGCGTTGGGCGAGACGCCGGACGTCTTCCCAGGCGCTGGCTCTGCGGTGCCGGATCGTGCTGGAAAGCGCAACGGGCGCTTCTAACAAAGACGTTGCGGCCCGGCTGGGTGTCGCAGTGCACACGGTGAGCAGGTGGCGGGCCCGTTTCGTCCGGGACCGGCTGGAGGGCCTGGCGGACGAACCGCGTCCGGGCGGACCGCGGAAGATCACGGACGCCCAGGTGGAAGAAGTGGTCGTCAGGACGCTGGAGGCCACGCCGAAGGACGCCACGCACTGGTCGACGCGGTCGATGGCCAGGGAGGTGGGCCTGTCCCAGTCGGCCATCGCGCGGATCTGGCGGACCTTCGGCCTCAAGCCGCACCTGGTGGACACCTTCAAGCTGTCGAAGGATCCGCAGTTCATCGAGAAGGTCCGTGACGTGGTCGGGCTGTATCTTGCCCCGCCCGAGCATGCGCTGGTGCTGTGTGTGGACGAGAAGACGCAGATCCAGGCACTGGACCGGTCGGCACCCGTGCTGCCGATGATGCCGGGGATGCCCGAGCGCCGCACCCATGACTACGTGCGCGGCGGCGTGACCACCCTGTTCGCCGCGCTGAACACCGCCACCGGCGAGGTGATCGGCCAGATCCACCGCCGGCATCGCGCCGTGGAGTTCAGGAAGTTCCTGATCCGGATCGACAAGGAGGTGCCCGCCGGCCTGGACGTGCACCTGATCTGCGACAACGCTGCGACGCACAAGACCCCGGCCATCCAGCGTTGGCTGACCGCCCATCCCCGCTTCCACGTGCACTTCACGCCCACCAGCTCCTCCTGGCTCAACCAGGTCGAGCGGTGGTTCGCACTGTTGACGACCAAGCGGATACGGCGAGGCGTCCACAAGAACGTCCAGGCGCTGGAGAAGGACATCCGCACCTGGATCAAGACCTGGAACGAAGACCCGAAACCCTTCGTCTGGACGAAGACCGCGGACGACATCCTCGAACGCCTCGCCGGATATCTGAACCGAATCCCTGACTCAGGACACTAGTCAGTTGGGTGCAAAGTCTGCTCGTGGGTACTGGATGCCGATGCCGGTTTTGCAGAGATCGGCGATGTCGAGGACGAAGGAGAGTTCGTGGCCAGAGCGGAAGAGGCCGAGGGCTGAGCTACAGCCGAGTGAGGTGACGACGGCGTGTGCGCTGCCGTACCTGCACTGGGCGGCGGTGATGGCTTGTGCCCGTCGTTCCGGTCCCGCAGGCGACCACGGACCCCCATGAAAGCGCGTGCTGTGAACGTCCTGCGTCGGATCGCGGATCCGTCGAGTCTCCTGACCTCGGTCCGCACACGTTCACCACCCGCAACGTCGCATCCCCGCGACAAGCGCCAAGTGACCTCAACACCGAGGCTCGTTGGAACGTCCTATGCAGGCGGCGCCTCGCTCATGGAGTGGATGACGTGTTCCCCTCTCCCTTCGTTCTGGCCACCGGAAGCACGTACTCACCGGCGAGACGCGCCAGGTGCAGTGGGAGGGGCCGGGCGAGCGGCGGGTAGTCGTCGTGGTAGCGCAGTTGGTGCGTGAGCGTCGCCCACTCCGCCGGCCGGTCGGGCAGTTCCCCGTCACGCCCCGAGTCCGCCAGCGCCTTTTCCGACAGGCAGCCGAACACGGTGATCTCCAGCTGCCCGGGATTCCAAGCGGTCTTCTCGGGTGCTGTCCGCCCCTGTGCCATGGGCGCCAGCTTCATGAGTCCCTTCGGCAGTTTCGCTGCCGTATGAGGGGTCGAGGCCGTACTGGCAAAGACACGGCTCTCCGTCTCCGCCGTCCCCCACACTCCTTCGGCGAAGCCGACCCTGCCCTTGCCATCGTGGGCGTACCACTCCGCCACTTCGTCACGCGCGTTGGCGTTCCGTACGAGCACCACCCGCAGGTCGTCGCCGTAGAGCGTGTGGCGCTGGGCGGGCTCGGTGCCGAAACCGAGCATGTCGCGGTCCAGTACGCCGTTGCGCAGGCCGGGCCAGCATTGGCGCAGGTTGCCGGCGTCCGCCAGCAGGAGCGTGGGGCGGTCGCGGAGTTGGAAGAGCAGCGCGCGGATCTGCCGCTCGGTCTCCCGCTGCCTGTGCTGCTCCACGCCCGGGCGGGCAGCGCGCCGGAGTCCTCCCCGGGCGGCCGCGACATCGCCAAGGCCTGCCGCTTCCTCCCCCTGCCTCGCCTCCGCCACCGCTTCCGCCGCCTGGGAGAGCAGCAGCAACAGCTTCGGGTACGGCACCCATTCGGCACGCTCGGCGTCCCACCCGTCGATGACGCCTGGTCCGTCCCCGGGGCGGACCCGCACCGCGACCAGCTGGTGGAGGGGACACCGCGTGGGCCCCTTCCTGGTGTGACGTACAAGCCAGAGCGCCACGTACTGGAGATCGCCAGGAACTCCGGCTCCCACCTTGTGGGCGGGCGGGCTGATCGCGCCGAGCTGCCGGAAGGTATCCAGCCAGGTCCACCTGGCCCGGTGCTCCAGCCCGCTGTCGGTGTCGTCGGGCAGGTTGACGAACTGGCTCAGCCGGCCCTGCCGCGCCCAGGCGATGCGCAGCGCATGCTTGGGGTCGGAGTCGGGGACCGCTGCGAAGCGCTCCTTGCCGGCGATCTCCGCGATCACGACTCCGGCCCCGTCGGGTCGCGGGACCATCCGGTCCGCCACGAGCCGGCAGCGCCCTTCGATTGCTTCGGCCAGACGGACGACCCTGGGGCGCCTGCGCTCCCGGGAGACCGGCAGGGCGTCGGCCAGGGGCCCCGCGGGGCGGGCTCGTACGCGGATCTCGACTCCCTCGCCCCGCCACCGCCAGGTGTCGTCATCGGCCGGCCCCACTCTCTCCCCTGGAGGGAGGCCGATGAGCTTCGGCAGTTCCGCGAGCAGTGCGGCACGGGTCTTCGGGGACTGCCAGAAGACGTCGATCTCCAGGGGCCGGCCGTCCAGTGCGCGTGCCAGCGCCGCCCGCCGCTGCAAGGCCAGCTGGGCTTCCCGGACGCCCGGACCACGTCCGGCACCCGAACGGGGCAACAGCGAGGGGGTGTTGCTCCGGGTGACACGCGTGAGGTCGGGGACCCGCGTCAGCATGGGGCGCATCCCTTCCTCGACCCAGGCGTCCAGATCCGCCCGCTCCCGTGGCATCAGCCCGGGTCCGACCTTGTGCGGGCCGATCGACGGGTGATAGACGATGCCGGCGGCCACGTCCCCGGTCCCGTTGATCCAGCGTTCCGGATGGGTGAAGAGCGCCGCAGGCTGGGGGTAGTTGCGTACGATGTCCAGTTCGGGCACGAGCGGTGCGGGGCTGTGGTGGCGCCAGGCCAGTTCCTTCAGCCGCCGGTCGTAGCCGAGGGTGTTCACCATCAGCCGGTGGCCCCGGTCCGGCCCTCCCGGCCACGGCAGCGGGGCATCGAGCAGGACGGTCGTGCCGCCGAGCTGGTGGGGGCGTACGTCAAGCTGGGTGGCCCACCGGCGTACTTGGGCGGACACATGGACGCGAAACCGTGGGGCAAACGGCACGGTGTGGACGGTGATGTTGAGGCAGGCCGAGTAGTACCAGGTCTGCCCGCGTCGCTCGTACCGCTGGGGCGGCCAGGAGACCAGTCGCGCGCCGTTGCCCGAGCTCTCGACGCGGAAGTGGAGTGTGGTGCCCCCGGTGCGGAACACCCGGGCGGCCAGCCGGAAGGCGACCCACTCGGGCAGCAGGCTGTAGAGTCGCGCGGCGGGTTCGGCGGTTCCGCCCGCCGAGGTCACGGTCTCGGCGAGGTCGACCGATTCGGCCTCCCAGTGTGGCAGATGGACGGCATCGGCCGGGTTGTCGGACCGGAGCCTGTCCTCCAGATCGGCCCCTTCGGTGTCGTCCTCCTCCTGGTACATGCCCGCCGCCCAGGCGCCGATCACCGGGGCCAGTACCTCCGGCGGGACGGCTTCCCGCGCGTAGAGCCACGGCAGGTGGCCATCCGTTCCGGCGTTGCGGCCGGTCGCGATGACACCGGGGGCCATCGCCTGGAGCAGGGAGTTGAGCCTGCGTACAGGAAGCCGGTCGGGGCGGATGGAGCCCTTATCTGCCTCGGCGTGCATCCTGGCGAGCTCGGTGTGCAACTCCTCGCCGAGTCGCAGCACCCTCATTTCCTCCCGCCACGGTCCATGCAGCGGGTCGGGTTCGTAGGCTGCGACGCGAATGGTGTGATACACGAAATTGCCTCCTGAAGGCTGGAGTTCGGCGCTTAGGGATGGGCGGGGGCAGGGACGAGCAGGCGAGTGAGCATGCGCCGGAGCGGTTCGTACAGGGTGCGGGCGATGAACTGCTCCTCCGCGCTCTTCGTGTCACCGTCGAAGTACGGGTTCAGCACGTCGAGCACGCTGTGCAGCAGGCTGGAGGCGGGGGTGTCGGTTCGCGCCGGCACGGCCGCACGGTTCGGGGCGAAGGCGGCGTCGACGAAGACCACCCGGGCCGGTACGCCGCCGCGCACCAGCCGCCCGATCACCTGCCACATCAGGACCAGCACGTCCCAAGTGACTTGCTCCCGGGCCTCGTCGTCGAGGCGGCTCCACGCCATTGAGCGAGCGAGCACCTGGTACCAGCGCGAACGGGCGAGGCGGCGGACCTCATCGGCACCTTCCTCGACGGTGGCCTGCCCCCGTACCCAGGTGTCGAAGTCACCGCCGGTGATGGCGCGGACGATCCAGTCGTTGACGGCGTGGACGGCCAGGGACAGGTCCTCGGGGTGCGGATTGGGCCGCACCAGGAAGTAGACCGTGCCGATGGCCGCCTCGTCGTCGTCGTTGAGGATGTTATGGCCCCGCTCCACGGCCAGCAGGGGCGCCACGAGGATGTCCGCGTCTAGGTCCTTCAGGTGCTCGACGTCGCCCCGGCGCAACGACCGGGCGCGGTAGGCGGACGGCGCTTCGTCCTCCGAGGCGATCTCCTCGTCGTCCGAGACCAGGCACAGCACGCTGTCGCGCCATCGGGAGTTGAGGTTGTGCAGGGTGTCGGCCACGATGCGCGCCTCGGCGTAGCTGCCGACCAGCAGGAGGATCTGGTCGCGGCCCGGGGGAAGGGAGAGCAACTCACGCTCCAGCGGGCCTCCTTCGAGGGCGTCGTACTCCCCTGTGCCGAGGTGGGTGGCGATGCGGCGCAGTTTCTCGGGGCGGTCGTCCGGGTGGGTTCCTGACAGGCGCAGCTTCTCGTCGCCGTCGTCGATGAACTCGAAGCGCATCAGGCTCTCATCCGCGATACGTTCGGTCACCTCGGCCGGCGGCTCGATGATCACACCGACCGGCACGCAGACGTGGTAGCGGCTGGACGCGCCCGCCCAGCTGCTGCCGGACATGAGCAGCAGATGGGCGCTGGGCCTGCCGTCGACGGAGGCGAGGTGCGGCATGGCGCGCAGCAGTTCACGGCCGACCCCGCTGCAGCGGAAGAAGGTCAGCTCGCCGCTGCGGACTCCGCCCTCGTCCTCGCCGGGGACACGGAACTGGAAGCCGAGTACGTTGCCCATCGGGGCCTCGGGCACCATCGGGCCGTAGTCGAGCGGCCGACGGTACATCGAGTTGTAGCCCAGGCTAAGGGCGGCTTCGACACGGGGCCACATTGCGTTGATCATGGCGAGCCGGGGTTCAAGAGCGCTGAGCAGCAGCGTGAACTCGAAGCGTTCGGCGAGCTTTTGCCGCCACTGTTCGGGGGTCTGGGGCGGTGACTTGGGCTTGCGGCGGCGCCCGCGCTTCTTCTGCCGCTCTTCCTCCTCGCGCTGCCACTTCTCGTACTCCTCCTTGTACTCCTGCGTTCGGGCGGCCATGTACTGCGGGTCGATGTGGAAGACCTCGTCCATGACCTCGGTCAGGTGGCGCCGGGTGTTCTCCGGGTTGCCGGTGTGGAGCAGTTCGTTGAGCAGGGCGGTCAGCCGACTGAAGTCCTCTTCCGTCCTGCGTCGGCGGTCGCCGAAGGGGTTGTCGCGGAAGGCGTCGAGAAGCTTGCCGAGGGCCTGTCTGGGTGCGTGGTTGCGGTGTTCCGGCCCGCTGCCCTCGGGGAGCTCGTAGCGTTCGTCGAGTAGACCGAGCTGGAGCGTCCAGGCGCTGAAGTATCCCGTGCGCACCCAGTTGCGCAGCTCGTACCCGGCGACGAGCATCGCGTACAGCCGGTCGGTGGCCGCTCCGGCTGTATTGAGGGCGGCGGCGAAGGTCTCCACGTCCCGTTCGGAGAGCTGGGTGCGTCCGCTCGCCGCGAGTTCCCGGATCTTGTGCCGGCTCAGCTGGTCGATGAGGCCCTTGTCCTCGTCGCTGGCGAGGACGACGGCAGGTGCGAAGGTCTGGTCGAGCTGGATCTGCACACGGTCGGCCTCGTCGATGATCACGAGGTCGCTGCGTCGGCAGGCGAGTTCGAGGTAGCGGATGCGCTCGCCGTTCTGGGGGCGGGGCGGCGAGGCGTCGATCAGTCCGGCCGGCGTGGCCACCCAGATCATGGCGCCGACCAGGGTGCGAGCTCCGTGATGCCGGGGGCAGGCGGACCAGTACGGGCAGCTTGTAGCCGCCTTCTGCCATTCGGAGGCCCGTCCGCCGCCCTTGTCGCGCCGTGGTTCCGACGGTGGCCGGAGCCGAGAGCAGGGTGCCTCGCCGAAGGCGAGCGGCTCGGTGGACGAAGTGGCGCCCTGCCGCCTAACGTTGAGCACGCAGGAGGTCCCGAGGTAGGCGAAGGCGGGGTCGTCATGGGCGAGCAGCCGGTGCTCGCCCCGGCCCGCCAGTCGGCGGTGCAGCCGCTGGGCGTGCCGCTCCCGGCCGGAGGAGCCGAGCACGGGTGCGGCGGCGCCGTCGGTGTAGAGATTGTAGAGCCGGACGAGTTTCAGCACTTCCGCGACATCGGTGACCACGATGGTGGTGCGCTTGCCGAGCTTGGCGAGGTGGACGGCGACGATGTCGCGCAGCGTGCTCTTGCCCGCGCCGACGATGCCGAGCAGGTGCTGGATCCTGTCGACCGTGAACGTGAAGTTCTTGTCCTTGCCAGCCTTTTGGAACGTGCCGTTCTCCTTGGTGGACAGGTCGAAGGCCCGCAGCCGCTCCAGCCAGCGCGGCGGCCTTCCCCCGCCGGCACGAGCGTGCGTGGCGTCCATCTCCGCTGCGGTGCGCTCCAGGGTCTTCCTCGTGAAGACCAGGGGCTCTCCGCCGCCGGCCGGTTCCATGTCCATGTCGTGGGCGACGAGGGGTGTGTGGGGGACGGGTGGCAGGTCGACGACGGCCACGGTGCGGCTGATGGGGAAGGCATGCGGGCCCTGGCCCGCGACCGGCATGCGTTTGCCCGCCAGCGGCGGTGCGGCACGCAGCAGTTGCTCGTAGACGTGGAAGCGGTCGCCGGCGACGGAGAGTTCGCGGCGGGTGGCGGGCGACTCAGTGTCCGGTACTTCGTAGCCGCGTACCCTGGCGTCGAACATCTGGTAGCTCTCCAGCGCCTCGCGCCAGGTACGGCTCCTGCGCAGCGTCCACAGCGAGTACCGGGCGACACGCAGCGTCCGCGCGGTGTCCGGTGGCAGCGGCGCTCCGTACGCCTCGGCGAACCCGTATCCGCTGAACAGCACCCAGGCGCTGCCCGCGGGGCTGTCCGGCATCAGCTTCTGCTGCAGGTACAGGCCGAGTTCCACCTGGCAGAGGGCTTCCAGGGCGGGCTTGGGGACGGACGGCCCCAGGAGCGCCTTGAGTGTGCGGAGTACGTCGCTCAGGGGCGGGGTGATGCTACGCATCGTCCTTCTCCTTGTTCCGGCCCCGTCCCAGGTCGGGCACAAGGTCCACGGGTGTGGTGAGCACCAGCCGGTCCCGCAGGAGCGCGGGAAGGGCCTCGGCGAAGGTCTCCCGGTAGCCGTCCCGCCCGGCGAGCGCGTCAGGCACCACGACGAAGGTGCGGTCCGCGAGCCGTGAGCCCTCGGTGAGATGTGCGGCAAGGAGGGCCGGCTGCAGGCGGTCGTACACCTGGATGTCTACAGTTCCGGAGCCGGTGTCCGTCAGCCGGTAGGCGGACAGAGGCCCCAGCAGGGCCTCGTGGTCGATCCCGGCGTGGTCCAGTGCGTCCCGGGCGGCTTCCTCGGTCCGGTGCGGCAGTGCGAGGAACATGCGCAGCGAGCGCCGCAGGATCCATGCCTGGTCCGGCTCGCGGACCAGTTCCGGAGGGTCGTCGCGTGGGCATTCCTCGCCTTCGCACCAGAAGTCCCCATCGGTGGCGGACAGCCCGGGTACGGGCACGGCCCCGTCCCGGGGCAGCGCGGGGAGGCCGCACACGGGGCAGCGCAGCAAGACACCGTCGACGAGCAGGGATTCGGGCAGGGGCCCGTAGAGGTACTTGACCCGGCTCCAGACGGCCTTGCTCCAGCCGGGCCTGAAGCGGTCCTGCTGCTGGACCACCGGGTGGCGGGCCAGGAACCTCCGGCACTGCCGGTAGCGCTCGCCCGTTCCGCACCGCGTCTCCAGGTCACCCAGAAGCGCGCGGGCGTGCGCCGCAACGCCCCCGTCCGGTCCGTGCGAGGCGACTTCGAGACACGACCGGGTCGGCATCCGGCCAACCGGATGTACCAGCGTCGCACCCGGGGTGACCAGTGAGGCAGGAACCGCGAAGAACGGATCGCCCGCCGGCCTGGTCCGGCACCACTCCCACAGCTCCGGAAGGCTCCTCGGCGGTGCCTCGCCGACATCGAGGCAGTGCATCACCGTGTGGTCCAGCGCACGCTGGGCGAGGCCGGGATAGGGCAGAGCGAACGAGCGGAGTCCCTGGACTTCGGCAAGGGCCGCCACCATGCATGCGAGCTCGCGGAAGAGTTCGCTGCCCACGCCCTCGGACGCCTCCCCGGTGTCCGGCCAGCCGGCCCGGCGGGCCGCCACTGCCCTCATGCCGCGGCCTCGGTGGCGGGCGACGCCGAGCACCAGCGGGCCACTTCGCACCGCTCGCAGGAGCGTCCGGGCACGGCCGCGTAGTGGTCGTCTCCGTGCCAGTCGGCCACCATCGTTCGCAGGATCCCCTCCGCCGCGGTCCGGTTGACTGAGGCGAAGGGGTCAATGATCTCCAGGTCGGCACCGCCGGGGCGCAGTACCTCCAACTCGACCCGGGCACGGGACGGAGCGCCGCCCAGGTCACCTCGGGCGATCAGCACGACCGCCAGGGCCAGTTGGGGGTAGAGCTCCAGCAGAGGGCGGTGGGACCGCCGGTCGTTGGCGGAGGTCTTGGTCTCGCGCCATACCCATGAGTCGGCGTCCCGGTAGAGCAGGTCAGGTGCGGCGATGACCACCACGTCGGCGGCGGCGTCGTGCCGCACCACCCGTGGTTCGGTCCGCACGTCCGTCCCGTCCCCCACACACCGCAGCGGGCAGACCGCGGCATGCCGCCGCAACAGGAGTGCGCCGAGCGCGCGTTCGTGGTCGGGCAGGTCGAATCCGTCCGGCACCCACTCTTCGGGGACCTCGACCGTGCACGGTCGAGGCGATCCGTGGCCGTGCCGGTCGGCGAGGTAGGCGTGCAGGGCCCTGCCGCGCTCGGCCGTCACCTCGCGCTCGATGGAGTCCGCCGTGGGCAGGTGCAGCCGGCGCATGTGGTCGCGGGCCGGGCAGGCCCGGTAGTTGCGTCCGTTGGTCACCGACCAGGTGCGGCGGGGCCGGTCCGACGCCTCGATGCCCAGCAGTCCTGGCGCCGCGCGCAGGGCCGGGCAGACCGACAGGTAGGAGCATCCGCCGCAGGCGGAACCGGGGCGGTATTCCCGTCCGTCCAGTAAGCCGGCCAGGGCGTCGGGGCCGTGCACGCGGTATCGGGCGAGTGCCTGCGCCCGACTGCCGGCGAAGAGTTCTCGTGTACGGCCGTCGAACAGAGCGAACTCCACGATCCGTAGGTGCTCCGGCGGCGGCCCAGGGGCGCCCTCGGCCAGTACCAGGGCGACGGCGGCGGTGAACCCATCGGGCGGCAGGTCCCGGTTCAGTCGGTGCACGGGCAGACGGATTTCACGGTAGGCGCCGTCGGCGGAGGCCAGGCAGCGGCCCCACACGGTGAAGCGGTACTCCTGGGCGTTCCGCGGGTCGGGGCCGGATGGCCGGTAGCGGTACGTCCATGGCTCTGGAACCTCGTTCAGGGGGCGTTCCGGGTCGGCGGGGAAGGCCGCTTCGTAGGCCTTCACACCATGGTCCGACCAAGTCCTCAAGCCGTCGTGCGGGGGCGCGGTACGTGTCCGGGCCGGGCTGCCGGAGGGCCGGGAGCGGGCGTCGCAGGCGGCCATGAAGGGGCCGAGAGCGAAGTGCTCCAACCGCTCGCGGCGGCGCGGAACCGGGTCGGCGGTGTGGTAGCCGCGGGCCTTGAGGGCGTCGGCGGCGGGGCACCGGAATTCTCCTCCCTTGAACATTCCAGCGGATACCGTGATGACTTCGGAGGTGCGGGTCACCCCGTCAGGGGGCAGCCATGGCTGTGACATTTCCTGCTCCATTTCTGAACCGGGGAAAGAAGGGTGGCCATGAAGGAGATCGAGGAGATCGGCGATGTGGAGAGGCGCTACGAAGTGCTGGACATGGTCGGTGACGGCGGCCAGGGCGACCTTTTCCTCAGCCGCGACCGCAGGAGCGGGGAGAGGGTGGCACTGAAGCTGCAGAAGGCCCGGGATCTCGGCCCAGAGAGCGTTTTCCACTCGGCCGGAAGGAGCCTTCTCGAAGAGGGTTCCCGAATGAAGATGCTGACGGGAATTAAGGCGATTCCTGAAATCATCGCCACCGGGACGCACCGCGGGCGCCGATGCCTGGTCATGGAATTCGTCGAGGGACGCCAATTGCAGAACGTCCTGTTGGCCGCCCGGCCCGTCAGGTATCCCGGGACCGTCGCGTCCGTCATCGGTCAGCTGTGCGAAATTCTGTGGAAAGTTCACGAGCGGAATCTGGTGCACTGCGATCTCAAACCCGAGAATGTCATCGTGCAACCGGACGGCCGTCTCCGTCTCATCGACATGGGCCACGCCATCATGGCGGGCAAGCCGACGCTCTATGAGCGCGGTACACGTGGCTGGGCCTCCCCCGAGCAGTCCGACGCATGCCCCTCAGGTCTGACCCAGCGGGCGGACATCTTCGGGCTCGGCTGCATTCTGCTGGAGATGACCGTGATGCGACTGCCCTACGGGGGACTGGAGGAGCGGGCGGAACCGGGCAGTCCTGTACTGCCAGCCGACCTGCTCGCCAAGCTCCCCCCGGAGTTCGCCTCCCTCGCGCTGTGGATGGTCCGGTGGGAGGCGGAGGAGCGCCCGGCGGATGTCCGTGAGGTGTTCGACCGGCTCCGACCGCACCTGCCCCGGCTGGGCTCACGGCGACCGTCCAAGCGGCTGCGCCCTGACCCGACCGAGTACTACCGCACGCACCCGCCCGGACTGTGACGGTGACCCGGCCGTCGCCAGCGAGGCGGATCACCTCAGTCCTTCCAGCAGCTCTCGGATCTCACGCAGATCTGCGCCACCCATCAGCTCGCGTAGCACGATGACCCTCTCCAGCTCCAATACCGCTTTTTCGGTCTTTCCGGCGGACACCAGGACCTCCGCGAAGAGCCGCCGCGCCTTGTCCTCGTTGGGCCAGTTCTCCTGTTCGCGGTAAATGTCGCAGGCCCGCTGGTACAGGACGATGGCCTCGTCCCGCTCGGAGCGAGCCAGGTGCACCTTGGCCAGGGTGAACAACACGTCGGCCAGGCCGCTGCGCTCCCCCGTGCGCTCCACGGCATATAGGGCGTCGGCGCATCGGCGCAGCGCCTGCTCGTGCTCGCCCCGGTCGTGGTGGAGCGCGCCGAGGGCATTCAAGGCGGCCGCCTCCCCGACCGGATCGGACACCTCCCGGCACAACTTCAGCGCCCGGCGCAGCGCTTCCTCCGCTCTCGTCCGATCGCCCTGCTTGCGTAGGGTGATCCCGAGCCGGTGCAACGACCGGGCCAAACTCAGCCGGCCTTTCTCGGTGTCGTCCTCCTCGCTGAGCCGGACGGCCCGACGCAAGTGACCCACGGCCGCGTCGTACCTGCCGAGCCGCCACTGTGTCCCTGCCAGCATCCGGTGGACCATGGCGCAATCCACCGGGGCGGCGGCGGATTCCGCTGCGTCGACGGCGTATCCGAGGTTTCTCAACGCGTCGTCGAGGAGGTGGCGGCGCCACTGATAAGTGACCAGCGCCATCGGCAGCAGCCATTCGTACCGTTTGATGCCCTGGCAGATGGCTAATCGTATGCCTCGCTGGACGGTGGCATACTCCTCGTCCAGCAACGCCATCGCCTGCCCCGGTTCCGCGGGGTCGGTGACCGTGACCCCGTCAGGCTCGCCGATGGGCAGGGTGCGCTCGTGGTCGAGCACCCGGTCGCAGGCGCGGACGTTGTGCAGCTGGTGTTCCAGCACTTGCCGTACGGTCGCCCGCTCGATGTCCGCCGTCTCTCCGTCCCGCCCTGGCTGCATGTGCTGGCGGGCAAAAGCCCGCACGAGGTCGTGCAATCCGTAGCGGTCCCCCTGGTGCTCCACCAGGTTCGCCGCCACTAGCTCCACCAGGGCCCGGTCGGTGCGCGCCGCTTCGCCCGCCGCCCTCCCGAGGTCCATCACCGCCTCCCAGGAGGCGCTGGGTCCGGGGTGGACGGCGAACTGCCACAGCAGTAGCCGGGCCTCCTCGCCGAGCACGCGTACGGAGCAGTTCAGCGCGACACGGACCGACAGTTCGTGTCCCGGCAGGTGCAGGGCGTCCAGCTTCGCCCGTTCCTCCTCCATCTCCCGCACGAGGGCGGGGATGGTACGTAGCGGACGCGCACCGCCTTCCAGGAGCCGGGCCACCACGGCGAGGGCCAGCGGCAGTCGGCCGCAGAGACGGACCAGATCACTGAAGCTCTGGGCGCACTTCGCCCGATCCTCGGCTGCCACGTTCTCCTGGAGCACCTCCAGAGCGTCCGCCTCTTGTAGCGGCTCCATCTTGCGGAACAGCACCTTCCTCTCGGACTGGAGGCGCAAGAGGTCGTTGCGGCTGGTTATGATCACGGCGCAGGTGCCGTCTCCGGGAAGCAGCGGCAGCACCTGCTGGGCGTTGAGCGCGTCATCGAGGACGATGAGTACCGAGCGGTGGGCCAGTGCCGACCGCAACGCATTGCTCTTGCTCTCCGGTCCGGTCACTGTGGTGTAGGGCGGTAGCGCGGCCAGGAACCCGTTCAGGACCTCGTCCGGTTCGGCGGGCCGCACGTCTCCGTCGGCGAACCCGTTCAGTCCGGCATAGAGCACGCCGTCAGGGAACCGCTTCCGCAGCCGACGGGCGAGGTGGTGGGCCACCGTGCTCTTCCCGACGCCCGCCATGCCACTGATCAGAACCAACGCCAGGTTGCCGGCGTTCTGTTCCTCGCACACGGCTTCGACGAGGCCGCGGATCAGCTCGTCCTGCCCGACCGGCCTGCGTCTGCTGCCGGGCAACTGGTCCGGTACGGGCGGCAGGAGCGTCCCGGCCGACCGGTGGGCGACTCCCCGGACCTGGTCGATGGCGCTTTGCAAGTCGGCGTCCGGCTTTCCGTTGCGCTTCGTCCATTCCTCGATGAGCCGTTCACGCCGATGCTGCGGCAGGTCGTCGTGGGCAAGCAGGTAGAACCCGAAGACCTTGGGCAGTTCCGGTGTGCGCTCGAACCATTTCTCCGTCTCCTCGCGGAGCCATTTCTCCTCTCTGGACCTGTAGGCAGCGTCCAGCCGGGCGCACACAGCGGCCATCAACTCGACCCGCAGTTCCTCCCGGCGCAGCTGGAAGCCGCTCTCCGTCAGTCCACGCAGGGGTTCGCCGCCGTCCCACCCCTGCAGGGCCACCCCGAGTTGCTCGAACCGCTCCGGAGGGCTCAGCTCCCTGGCCCTCGCCACCCGGTCGCGGAAGCGGAGCAGGTCGACGCTGTCCTCCGGCAGGCGGAGCATGCAGTAGCCCGACTTGCCGCCATGGGGCACGACCACCGGACCCAGTTGCTTCCGTAGGTCGGAAACGGCACGGTTCACCAGGTCGCTAGCCTTCTCGTGGCCGCCCCAGAGGACTTTGGCGATCTCCATCCTGGTGCACCGGTAACCCGGTGATGTCACCAGAAGTGCGAACAGTGCGGCCGGCTTCGAACCTCCGAAGACCCTTCCGCCACCGTCCCCTTCGGCTTCGACTGGGCCCAGTACATGCCCCTCCATCGCCTTCCCCTTCTCCACAGCGCAAGCAGTGGTCCGGCCCCTCGACGGCACCCGTTCATCTGCGCGCTGCGCTGTGCCGCTTCACACGAGCTTGCTCCTCCACGTCGCCCCGGGTCTCAGTTTTCCCTCAGTTTCCGCTCTGCGGCCTCCTCCTGTCCCCGGGCACGATGGCACCAGCCGCTTGCAGAAGCGCGAGACGGCGGCGTAGTCATCCATCGACCCATCAGGAAGGAACCGCAGGTCCTATGAACAACCGTCAGCGAACCCGTCGGGCGAGCCGTCTGCGCCAGTCCCCCGACTGGCCGCCGAGCCGCCGCCGACGCGCGGCCGCCCGGACCGAGGGCACCACGCCGGCGACCCCGCGCACCGATGCGCCGGACGTCTCGCCCTCCGAGACCGCCTGAGCTTCACAACTCGTGGGTGCCCGTCCCGGGCGGGCACCCACCCACCTCGGCCCCATCCCTCCGAACTTCTCCGACCGGCGAGCTCTCGGCCTTTCCGCACCCTGACACATGCTCGTGGTCGAAGGCGGCGATTCCCGGTCGACAAGACCAACACCGCATACGTACGCATCAAAGTGGTGCGCCTGGGGCCTCTTCCCGTTCCATCCGCGTCTGGCGTGATGTGACCACCTCGCAGGACTTCAGCACGCTCAGCGCCTTCAGCCCAGAGAGGGGATATTTCCTGATGTATCCACCATCCAGCAGTCTGTTCGCCTCGGTGAGACGGCACTTCGACGAACCCCAGGTCGGCGAAGCGGTCCTCGTGACCGTTCCCACGGATGCCGAGGGGGCGGAGCCGGTCCGGCTGACCGCCGCCGAGACGCACGAGGCCTTGTACGGTCCGGGTTCCGACCCGCAGTTCGCCGCCGCGGTCTGGAAAGAGGTACTCCGCACCGCGCTGAGTGACCTCGCTCCACATGACACCGGAAAGCTCCTGGTGATCTGGCTGGCCCTGCCCCGGTTAGCCAGGACGGTCCACCGCATCTGCACGCGTCTGCGTGCCGATCGGTCCGACGTGGAGGCCGAGATGGTCCTGGCCCTCCTGGAGGAACTGGCGGCCCCGGACGCCGCGAGCCGCCTCTCCGACTCCTCCTTGATCCACGCAGCGCGCACAAGGGCGTGGCGCTTCGCACGCGACGGCCTGCGGGAGCTCCCCTCCGCCCAGGTCGAGCGCATCGCCCAGGACCGCGCGCTCACCGCGTGCGACAGGGAGGCGGGCACTCCGGCCGAGGAGAGCCTGGACGTGCGGGTCGACCGTCCGGACGGTCCGGACGGACTGCACGCCCCGCTGCGCTTCCGGGTACGCCCGGAGCATCTACGCAAGGGCGCCTTCGCCGACACGGACGACGAGAGGAGGGACCGTTCGACGTGCCACAGCCCTCGGAAGAACCGACGGTCCGGGCCCCGCGCGGGCACCCGGCTGGTCCGCCCTGCGGGGAGGCGAGCATGAAGAACCCCGCAGAGGGCCGACTCAGTTTCACCGAGATGTTCGACCTGCCCGTTGCAGTGGACCTGCGGACGGCGGCCCGAGCGCTCGGTATCGGCTCGACGACCGCGTATCGGCTGATCCGCAAGGACGAGTTCCCCTGCCCCGTCCTCCGCGTAGGAGGCAGGTACAGGATTCCGACCAACGATCTGATGCGCGCCCTGGGGATCGAGGACCGTCCGCTGTACAGCGTGGACCTGAATCTGGACGCGGACGACCCGGGCTCCGGCTTCTGACAAGGAAGAAGAGGTGCCTCGTGTCTCCCACCACCGTGCGGCCCCCGGCATCAGCCGCGGGGCCGCACGGCCATGCTTCTCCACACCCCAGCCGGTCCGTCAACCACGTGACCGATTCGATCTCATGCACTCCGGGAAGCAAGTCGATCAACCCCTGCCGCACCTGAGCAACCTAGGAAAACCGCAGGTCAAGACCCCTTCGCGGTCGGTTCGAGGATCGCGATGCACTCCACATGATGCGTCATCGGGAACAGGTCGAATGCCCGGAGGGTTCGGACTCGGTATTCGTTCTCGCGGAAATAGCCCAAGTCCCGGGCCAGGGCCGCCGGGTCGCAGGCGACGTAGGCGATGCGGCGCGGGGTGAGGGAGGCCAGGTGGGTCACCGTCGTGCGGCCCGCGCCCGCGCGGGGCGGGTCCAGGACGACGAGGTCCACCTCGGTGATCCCCGTGCGCGGCAGGACGGACTCGACCTTGCCCTGTTCGATGCGTACGCGCGGGAAGTCCGCGAGGTTGTGGCGGGCGTCCTCGACGGCCCGCTTGCCGGACTCGATGCCGAGCACCGCGCCCTTCTCGCCGAGCCGGTCGGCGAGGGCGCCGGCGAAGAGGCCGGCGCCGCAGTACAGGTCGAGGGCCATCTCGCCCTTGCGCGGCAGCAGGCCCTGCATGACCGCGGTCACAAGGGTGTCCGCGGCCTTCGGGTGGACCTGCCAGAAGCCGCCGCCCCCCACCCGGTAGGTGCGGCCGTCCGCGCGTTCGCGGACGAAGGGGCGGCCGTGGACGCGGTGCACGCCGCCGGACTTCTCGTCGACCCTGAGCACCGAGACCGGCCGGTCCAGCTCCACCAGGGGCAGCCGGGCGCCGGGACGCGGCGTGAGGATCACCTGGCGGTCCCCCGAGCCCGTCGCCGCGATCGCCTCGACCGACGCCATGCCGGACCAGTCGCGCTTCTCTACGCCGAGTTCGTCGACGCCCTCGGCCGCGATCATGCAGTGGTCGATCCGCTCCACCTCGTGCGAGCGGTGCCTGCGCAGCCCGGCGTGCCCCTCGGCGTCGACCGCGTACTGCACGCGGGTGCGCCACCGGGGCACCTCGCCCGCCGGGAGCTTGTCGCCCTCGGCCGGCATCACCGTGCCGTCCCAGCCGGCCTCCTCGGGGGTGAGGCCCGCGAGGCGCCGCAGCTGCTCGGCGACGACCTCGCCCTTCAGACGTCGCTGCGCGCCCGGCTTGGCGTGCTGCCAGTCGCAGCCGCCGCAGCGGCCGGGTCCGGCGTAGGGGCAGGGCGCCTCGACGCGGTCCTTGGCGGCCTCAAGGACCCGCACCGCGTCGGCGCGCAGGAAACGGGCGCCCTCCTCGCCCTCGGTGACCCGGGCCACCACCCGCTCGCCTGGCAGTGCGTGCCGGACGAAGAGCACCTGGCCCTCGGCGGTACGGGCGACGCAGTGGCCGCCGTGTGCGACGGGGCCGATCTCGACCTCGTACTCCTCCCCCACGAGGGGCCCCGCCTGCGACTTCTTCGGTTCTGCCTGCATGGCGGGATGACTCCAGATCGGGGAAGGGGGAACGGCCCACTCGGGGGCCGACGACAGCCCACCAGTCTACGTGCTCCCGCACACCCCCAACCCCGGCACCGGCCACCCGAGCCGACAGCCACCAGCATCAGCCACCCGAGCCGACGGCCCCGGCACCGGCCCCGCCAAGCCCGACGCGGCACTCCCCGGCGCCGGGCCCCCAAGCCCGCGGCCCCCGTGCCGGAGGCTCACGTTCAGTTCCCGGTGCTCGGTTCCTTCGGGCGTTGCTCCGCCGGGCCGCGCCGCACCGCACCGGGTGCGTTCCACTCCTGCCGTTTGCGGGCCCGGTTCCTGGCCGCCTCGGAGGACTGGAGCTGGTAGGGGACGGAGGTCACCATGACACCCGGCGTGAACAGCAGGCGCCCCTTGAGCCGCAGGGCGCTCTGGTTGTGCAGCAGGTGCTCGTACCAGTGGCCGACCACATACTCGGGGATGATCACCGAGATCGCGTCGCGCGGCGACTCCTTGCGCAGGCTCTTGACGTACTCGATGATCGGCCGGGTGATCTCCCGGTAGGGCGAGTCGAGCACCTTCAGCGGCACGTCTATGCCGCGCCGTTCCCACTCCTCGCGCAGCACCTTCGTCTCCGCCGGGTCGACGTTGACGGTCAGTGCCTCCAGGGTGTCCGAGCGCATCAGCCTGGCGTAGGCCAGCGCGCGCAGCGTGGGCCGGTGGATCTTGGAGATCAGGACGATCGAGTGCACCCGGGACGGCCGTACGCTGTCGTCGCTCGGGCCCTCGGGGGCCGCGATCTCCTCGGCCACCCGGTCGTAGTGCTTACGGATCGCGGTCATCGTCGCGTAGAAGATCACCATGCCGAGCAGGGCGACCCAGGCGCCGTGGGTGAACTTGGTGACGAGGACGACGACCAGGACCAGGCCGGTGAAGAAGGCGCCGAACGCGTTGATCGCCCGGGAGCGGACCATGTGGCTGCGCCGGGCCGGGTCCCGCTCCACCGCGAGGTGCCGGTTCCAGTGCCGGACCATGCCGGTCTGGCTGAGCGTGAAGGACACGAACACGCCGACGATGTACAGCTGGATCAGCCGGGTCGAGTCGGCCCCGTAGACGACGACCAGCAGGGCGGCGGCGCCCGCGAGCAGCACGATGCCGTTGGAGAAGGCCAGCCGGTCGCCGCGAGTGTGCAGCTGGCGCGGCAGATAGCGGTCCTGGGCGAGGATCGAGCCGAGCAGCGGGAAGCCGTTGTAGGCCGTGTTGGCGGCCAGGAACAGCACCAGCGCGGTGGCCGCGGCCAGCACGACGAACAGGAAGCTGCCCTTGCCGAAGACCGCCTCGGCGACCTGCGAGATCACCGGGTTCTGCACATAGCCGGAGCCGAGCGCCACGCCGTGGTGGAGCAGGTCGGCGGCGGGGTTCTCGGCCATGCGGACCTTGGTGGTCATGGCGAGGGCGATGATGCCGCAGAACATCGTCACGGCGAGCAGGCCCATCATGGCCAGCGTGGTCGCCGCGTTCTTCGACTTGGGTTTGCGGAAGGCCGGGACGCCGTTGGAGATGGCCTCGACGCCGGTCAGCGCGGCGCAGCCGGAGGAGAAGGCGCGCAGCAGCAGGAAGACGAGCGCGAAGCCGGCGAGGCCCTGGTGTTCGGCCTTGATCTGGTAGTCGGCGGTGGGCGCGCGCATCGTGTCCCCGAGGACCAGGCCCCGGAACGCGCCCCACACGATCATGATGAAGACGCCCGCGACGAAGACGTACGTCGGGATCGCGAACAGCGTGCCGGACTCCTTCACCCCGCGCAGGTTCATCAGCGTCAGCAGCACGATCACGGCGACCGCGCACAGCACCTTGTGCTCGACCACGAAGGGGATCGCGGAGCCGAGGTTCTCGATGCCGGAGGAGATGGACACGGCGACGGTCAGGACGTAGTCGACGAGCAGCGCGCTGGCGACCGTGAGGCCCGCCTTCGGCCCGAGGTTGGTGGTGGCGACCTCGTAGTCGCCGCCGCCGCTCGGGTAGGCGTGCACGTTCTGCCGGTAGGAGGCGACCACCGTGAACATCAGCACGACGACCGCGAGCGCGATCCAGGGGCTGAAGTGGTAGGCCGACACGCCCGCGATGGACAGGACCAGCAGGACCTCCCCCGGCGCGTAGGCGACGGAGGACAACGGGTCGGAGGCGAAGACGGGCAGCGCGACCCGCTTCGGCAGGAGCGTTTCACCCAGCCGGTCGCTGCGCAGCGCGCGCCCGATCAGGATCCGTTTGGGCACGTCGGTCAGTTTGGACACGACAGAGGATCGTAAGGGCTCGAACTGGCAGCCGCCCACCTGCCGTCCCGGATCTGCCTCACGAGTGAACTCCGGGGCGCAGGGAACTTCGGATTCCGTGGGCGGCGCGTTCCGCGTGCCTAGATGGCAAACCCGCCTGTCGCCGCACCTCGGAGGTTCCATGCCCGCGACCGCACAGCTGATCGGCGCCGCCGCCTCGCTCGTCGGCCTCGGATTCCTGACGCTGCTGAGCGTGCGCAGCATCACGCGCCGCTGACCACGGGCGGGGTTGCACGGGGGGTGCCCACCCCGGACGGCGCGTGTGTAGCTTGAGCGTCGGTCTGAGACCCTGAGGGTGCTGACCCCGACGGGGCCGAGCAGTCACTTTTCTGGACATCGGAAGGACGGTCGTGCACATCGTCATCATGGGCTGCGGCAGGGTGGGCTCCGCCCTCGCCCAGACCCTGGAGCAGCAGGGGCACACGGTCGCGGTGATCGACCAGGACCCCACGGCCTTCCGCCGGCTGGGCCCGGGATTCGGCGGCCGCCGGGTCACCGGGGTCGGCTTCGACCAGGACACCCTCCGCGAGGCCGGCATCGAGGACGCCGGCGCCTTCGCCGCCGTGTCCAGCGGCGACAACTCGAACATCATCTCGGCGCGGGTGGCCCGTGAGATGTTCGGCGTGGAGAACGTCGCGGCCCGTATCTACGACCCCCGCCGCGCCGAGGTCTACCAGCGCCTGGGCATTCCCACCGTGGCCACGGTCCGCTGGACGGCCGACCAGATGCTGCGCCGGCTGCTGCCCTCGGGCGCCGAACCGCTGTGGCGCGACCCCACCGGTGGCGTGCAACTCGCCGAGGTGCACACCTCACCGGCCTGGGTCGGCCACAAGATCAGCAGGCTCCAGGACGAGACGGGGGTACGCGTGGCGTTCCTGACCCGTCTCGGTGAGGCGATCCTGCCCACCTCGCAGACGGTGTTGCAGGAGGGCGACCTGGTGCACGTGATGATGCGGACGGACGACGTCGACAAGGTCGAGGCGGCGTTCGCCGAGGGCCCCGAAGAGGAGGGCGGTCACTGATGAGGGTCGCCATTGCCGGTGCCGGCGCGGTCGGCCGCTCGATCGCGGGCGAGCTGCTGGAGAACGGCCACGAGGTCCTGCTGATCGACAAGGCGCCGACCGCGATCTCGGTCGAGCGGGTCCCGCAGGCGGAGTGGCTGCTGGCCGACGCCTGCGAGATCACGTCCCTGGACGAGGCCGCGTTGCAGCGCTGCAACGTGGTGATCGCCGCGACGGGCGACGACAAGGTCAACCTGGTCGTGTCCCTGCTGGCGAAGACGGAGTACGGCGTGCCGCGCGTCGTGGCCCGGGTGAACAACCCGAAGAACGAGTGGCTGTTCAACGAGGCATGGGGCGTCGATGTCGCCGTGTCCACCCCGCGTCTGATGTCCGCGCTGGTCGAGGAGGCGGTGAGCGTCGGCGACCTGGTGCGGCTGCTCCGCTTCAGCCACGGCGACGCGAACCTGGTCGAGCTGACCCTGCCGGAGGAGTCGGCGCTGGCCGGCACCCAGGTCGGGGACGTGGAGTGGCCCGAGGACACCTCCCTGGTCACGATCATCCGCGGCACCCGCGTGCTGGCCCCCTCCAAGGAGGACTCCCTGGAGCCGGGCGACGAACTGCTCTTCGTGGCCGCCCAGGCCCGCGAGGAGCAGTTGGAGGACCTGCTGTCGGTACGCCGCGAGGACGACTGAGCGCGGCGGCACACGGCCGAGCAGTACGACGCAGGGGGCGCCCGCCGATCCCAAGCGCCCCCTGCGCCATCGGGGACTTCGGTACCGCACCCTCGCGGTATCGGACGCCGCTCGGTGCCGGGCGGCGTCCAGGACGAGGGCGTAGTGGGTGACCGAGTCGTGGTCGACGGTGCCGGTGTCCAGGCCGACGCGGCGGGCCTCGCTCAGGGCGGCCATGTCCAGCGGGTAGTTCTCGAACACCGTGGAGGTGTCGAACAGGTCGCCGAGCCCGGCGGACCTCGGCCGCACCTCACCGCATCGGGGCCTCGGCCACGCCCTCACCAACGCCGGAGACTTCGACCGCACCTCACCGCATCGGGGTCCCGGCCACACCCTCACCACGCCGAGAACTTCAGCCATACCTGAGCACGGCCCGGGTCGGCACCCGTCCGGTGTGCACGAGTTCCAACGCGGGTCCGAGCGCCCCGCGCCGCGGTCCAGCCGCGTCCACCGCATCGGAGGCTTCAGCCGCGCCCCTCAACCGCATCGGCTACCTCGACCACACCCCCACCACGTCGGGAACCTCGCCCGCACCCTCGCCACATCGGAACCACGGCCACACCTCGCCACGCCGAGAACCACGGCCACACACTCACCGCGTTGGAGGCTTCGGCCGCGTCCTCGCGGCGTCGACGGATTCGGCTATGCCTCGCGGCGGTGTCGGCCGGCCGGCGATTCGTCGCCGTGTCGGCCGGCGGGCGGCTCCTCGCCGCGCTCCGCGGCCGCCGCGGCCTTCCGTTCCTCCTCGGCCCGCTCCTCCGCCTCCATCTCCGCGAACACGTCGATCGGCGCGGGCGCCTTCGCGAGGAAGACCCAGGTGAGCCAGACGGCGAGCAGGAACGGCGGGATCTTCAAGGTCACCAGGACCCAGCCGAGCTGGGTGGTGTCCGCCCACCAGTACAGCGGGAAGAGGATCATGCACTTGCCGAGCAGGATCAGCCCCCAGGCCCAACTGGCCTTGGCGTACGCCTTCTTGCGCCCGGGGTTACGGGTGCGCCAGGACAGGTTCTCCTTGAAGACAGGGCCGAGGATCAGCCCCATCAGGGGCACCCCGGCGAGCGTCGTGACGATGTACGCCAGGGACAGGCCCAGGGTGTAGAGCATGCCGGGGAGGTAGAAGTCCTTGGCGTTGCCCGTGAACATCGCGAACACGACGCCGAAGGCCACACCGAAGACACCGCTGAAGGCGTGCTTCACGGTGTCCTTCATGGCCAGCCGCACCACGACCAGGACCAGCGACACGGCCAGCGCGGCGATCGCCGACCAGTGCAGGTCCTTGTTGATCGTGTAGATCGTGACGAAGAGGAGCCCGGGCAGGACCGTCTCGACCATGCCCCTGACACCGCCGAACGCCTCGAAGAGCGCGGCCTCGGTCACCGCCCGGGCGTCGTCGTGCTGAGTGGTGTCTTCGGTCGGCTTGTCGAGTGACGTCACCGGCTACTCCCGTCCGAGGGGTCTCAGTTCGTACTTGGGGTTGAACAGCACCCGGCGGCCCCGGCTCATCGAGATCCGGCCCGATGCGATCAGCTTGCGCCCCGGTTCTATGCCCACGATGGAACGCCTGCCCAGCCACACCACGTCCAACGCGGCTGAGCCGTCGAACAGCTCGGCCTCCAGGGCCGGGACTCCGGCGCGCGGGCGCAGCGTTACCGTGCGCAAGGTACCAGTTACCGTGACGATCTGCCGGTCCCGGCAGTCGCCGATCCGTATGCAGCCGGTCGTGTCGGTGTCCTCCCGCAGCTCCTCGGACTCCAGGTCCTCCTGGGACGAGGAGAGCCGGCCGAGCATGCGCCGGAACCGGCCCACCGGCTTCTCGGAACGCGGAACAGCACTCATATCAGAAGCGTACTGGGCCGAGGCCTCCCACGGTCCGGCAGCACCCCAAAGGGGCGCGGGGACCGTATCGACATGCGGCTCCGCCGCGCTGGGGGCCCCGGCCCAACGTCACACCGCCGCCCCCAGCGGAGCGTCAGCGCTCGAAGCGGTAGCCCATCCCCGGTTCGGTGATGAAGTGCTTCGGATGCGAGGGATCCGCCTCCAGCTTCCTGCGCAGCTGCGCCATGTACACGCGCAGGTAGTTGGTCTCCGTCCCGTACGAGGGGCCCCACACCTCCTGCAGCAGCTGCTTCTGGCTGACCAGCCGCCCGGTGTTGCGGACCAGCACCTCCAGCAGATGCCACTCCGTGGGGGTCAGCCGTACGTCCCTGCCGCCCCGGTTGACCTTCTTCGCGGCCAGGTCGACGGTGAACCCCTCGGTCTCCACCGTCGTCACGTCGTCCTCGCCGGGACCGACGGGCTCGGCCCGGCGCACTGCGGCCCGCAGCCGGGCCAGCAGCTCGTCCATGCCGAACGGCTTGGTCACGTAGTCGTCGGCGCCCGCGTCCAGCGCCTCGACCTTCTCGTCCGAGGAGTGCCGGGCCGACAGGACCAGGATCGGCACCCGGGTCCAGCCGCGCAGGCCCCTGATCACCTCGACGCCGTCCATGTCGGGCAGGCCCAGGTCGAGGACCACCACGTCCGGGTGGCGGGAGGCGGCGAGTTCGAGGGCGGTCCTGCCGTCGGGGGCCGCGTCGACCTCGTACTTGCGCGCCCTGAGGTTGATCACGAGGGCGCGCACGATCTGCGGCTCGTCGTCGATCACGAGCACCCGGGTCATGAGGCCTTCCTTTCCGGTTCTGCCGCGCCCTCTCCGGTACGAAGGGGCTCGGAACGCGATCCTGCCGCCCGCAGGCTGAGCACCATGGTGAGGCCGCCCCCGGGCGTGTCCTCGGCGTTCAGCGTGCCGCCCATCGCCTCGGCGAAGCCGCGGGCGACCGCGAGACCGAGACCCACCCCGGCACCGCGCGGGGCGTCGCCGTAGCGCTGGAACGGCTCGAATATCCGGTCCTTCGCCTCGTCGGGTATGCCCGGGCCGCGGTCCACGACCCGCACCTCGACACGGTCGGCGATGGCACTGGCGGCGACCATGACACGCCGGTCGGGCGGACTGTACTTGACGGCGTTCTCCACCAGGTTGGCCATCGCCCGTTCGAGGAGCCCGGGGTCGACGGCGACCATCGGCAGGGTCTCCCGGATGTCCAGCTCCACGCTGTCCTCGGGGACGCCGACCAGCGCCATCGGGACCACCTCGTCGAGGTCGGCCTCGCGGATGATCGCGGTGACCGTGCCGGTCTGCAGCCGGGACATGTCGAGCAGATTGCCGACCAGGTGGTCGAGGCGGTCAGCACCCTCCTCGATGCCTTCCAGCAGCTCCGCCCGGTCCTGTTCGGACCAGTCCACGTCGTCGGACCTGAGCGAGGTGACCGCGGCCTTGATCCCGGCCAGCGGGGTGCGCAGGTCGTGGCTGACCGCGGCCAGCAGCGCGGTGCGGATCCGGTTGCCCTCGGCCAGCGTGCGGGCCCGGTCGGCCTCTTCCTGGAGGCGCCGGCGGTCCAGCACCACGGCGGCCTGCGCGGCGAACGCGGCCAGCACCCGGCGGTCCTCGGCGGGCAGTACGCGGCCGGTCAGCGCGAGCGCCATGTGGTCGCCGACCGGCACGTCGACGTCGGCGTCCTCGGGCCGCTGGAGCGGCGGCCCGAACCCGGTGCGGCCCGCGCAGGTCCACGGCTCGACGTCGCCCGCCCGTTCCAACAGGGCGGCGGACTCCATGCCGAACGTCTCCCGGACCCGCTCCAGCAGTTCCTCCAGGCCGGTCTCGCCGCGCAGCACATTGCCCGCGAGGAACGACAGGATCTCGGACTCGGCGCGCAGCCGGGCCGCCTGGTGGGTGCGCCGGGCCGCCAGGTCCACCACCGAGGCCACGGACACCGCGACCCCGACGAAGATCGCGATGGCGACGATGTTGTGGGGGTCGGCGATGGTCAGCCGGTGCAGCGGGGGCGTGTAGAAGTAGTTCAGCAGCAGCGACCCGAACGCCGCGGAGGCCAGGGCGGGCAGCAGCCCGCCGAGCAGGGCCGCCGCCACGGTCAGTGCCAGGAACAGCAGCATGTCGTTGGCGAGTCCGAGGTCCACGGCGTTCAGGCACAGGGCCATGGCGACCGGACCGAGCAGCCCGACCACCCAGCCGGAGACGATCCGGGTCCGGCCGAGCCGGGCGCCCCGGGCCACGGGCAGCCCGCGGCCCTTGGCGATCTCCTCGTGGGTGACGATGTGCACGTCGAGGTCGGGGCCCGACTCGCGGGCGACGGTGGCGCCGACGCCGGGGCCGAAGACGTACTGCCAGCTCTTGCGGCGCGAGGAGCCGAGGACGATCTGGGTGGCGTTGACGCCGCGCGCGAAGTCCAGCAGCGCGGCGGGTATGTCGTCGCCGACGACGTGGTGGAAGGTGCCGCCCAGGTCCTCGACGAGGGTGCGCTGGACGGCCAGTTCCTTCGGCGAGGCCGCGGACAGGCCGTCGCTGCGGGCTATGTAGACGGCCAGCACCTCGCCGCCTGCGCCCTTCTCGGCGAGCCGCGCCGCCCGGCGGATCAGGGTGCGTCCCTCGGGGCCGCCGGTCAGGCCCACGACGATCCGCTCGCGCGAGCCCCAGATCGCGGAGACCCGGTGCTCGCTGCGGTACTGCTTCAGGTACTCGTCGACCCGGTCGGCCACCCACAGCAGCGCCAGCTCCCGCAGGGCGGTCAGGTTCCCGGGCCTGAAGTAGTTGGACAGGGCCGCGTCCACCTTGTCGGGCTGGTAGATGTTGCCGTGTGCCATGCGCCGGCGCAGGGCCTGGGGCGACATGTCGACCAGTTCGATCTGGTCGGCGCGGCGCACCACCTCGTCCGGGACGGTCTCCTGCTGCCGTACGCCGGTGATCGACTCGACCACGTCGCCCAGTGACTCCAGGTGCTGGATGTTGACCGTGGAGACCACGTCGATGCCGGCCGCCAGCAGTTCCTCCACGTCCTGCCAGCGCTTGGTGTTGCGCGAGCCGGGGATGTTGGTGTGGGCCAGCTCGTCCACCAGGGCGACCTGGGGGCTGCGGGCCAGGACCGCGTCCACGTCCATCTCGGTGAAGCGCCCGCCGCGGTACTCCAGCTCCCGGCGCGGCACCTGCTCCAGGCCGTGCAGCATCACCTCGGTGCGCGGCCGTTCGTGGTGCTCCACGAAGGCGACGACGCAGTCGGTGCCCCGCTCCACGCGCCGGTGCGCCTCGGACAGCATGGCGTAGGTCTTGCCCACGCCCGGTGCCGCACCGAGGTAGATCCGGAGCTTTCCACGTGCCATGGCCCTATTGTCTTCCCGTCACTGCCGCCTACGCAGCGTCGACCCTACGGCCCACAATCGCGACGAAAGGGACACGCATCCAGCCAACGAGCAACTTTGACACAACCCTGATGACCTCTCCCCCCGCCCCAAATGCCCAGCCCGGCCCCGGTTCCCACCGACTACCAGGGGTCACCAAGCCGGTCCGGCCACCACCAGCGGCCAAAGACCGCGAACCTTGCCGGTTGGGGCGGCCATCGCAGGCAACCAGGCCGCGCCGGCCACCGCGCATCGCCGACCGCCGCGCATCGCCGACCGCCGAGCCGAGACGAGCCGCCCGCAGCCGGTTGCCGGGGCGGGGCGCCCGCCACCCGCTGCCCGCCGCCGAGCCGAACCGTCCACCGTCCGCCGCCCCAGCCAGGCCGGGCGGTGGGCCTCGGCGGGGGCGGGGTCAGGGTTCGGTGATCTTGCCGTCGTTCAGTTCCAGCACCCGGTCGGCCAGGTCCAGCAGGGTGGTGTCATGGGTGGCGACCAGCGCGGTGACCCGCTCGCTGTGGACGACGGCCCGCAGCAGCTCCATCACGGCGTGACCGGTCTCGGCGTCCAGCTGCCCGGTGGGCTCGTCGGCGATGAGCAGCGCGGGCCGGTTGGCGAGGGCGCGGGCGATGGCGACCCGCTGCTGCTGGCCGCCGGACAGCTCGCCGGGGCGCTGGGCGGCGTGGTCGGCGAGGCCCACCAGGGAGAGCAGCAGCTCGACGCGTTCCTCGCGCTCGCGCGGATCGGCCCGGCGCAACCGCATCGGCACGCCGACGTTCTCCGCCGCGGAGAGGATCGGGACGAGCCCGAAGGACTGGAAGACAAAGCCGATCCGGTCGCGCCGCAGCTGAAGCAGCCCGTTCTCGTCGAGTGCGGCGAGATCCAGCCCGTCCACGGTGATCCGTCCGCGGTCGGGCGCGTCGAGCCCGCCGACGACGTTCAGCAGGGTGGTCTTGCCGGATCCCGAGCGCCCTTTGAGTGCGACCAGTTCGCCGCGCGGGATCTCGAAGGAGACCCCGCGCAGGGCGTGCACGGCGGCGGCTCCGTGCCCGTACGACCGGTGCACGTCCTCGACCCGCACCATCGTCTCGGTGACCACCTGAACGTTCATCCGCGCTCCCCCTTAGGACCGGGCGCCAGTATGGCTGTCCGACGCCCGGCCGTCCAAGGGGTTCGGGTCAGTTCGGGTTGTCACCGTGGGTGAGCGTCTCCCAGGCGACGAAGAGGTTGTTGCTGCCGGCGGGCCGGTTGTTCTGGGTGAGCGTCTGGGTGTTGGTCATGGCGATGCCGAGGCGGTTGTGCAGGGCGTTGTAGCCGACCTCGGTGACGGGCCCGAGCCCGAGGTCGAGGGAGCCGCCGCACAGCCAACCGGGTACGGCCGTGCCGAGCTGGTACTTCGACTGGAAGCCCAGCGCCTGCCGCAGCCGTTCGCCGACGTCGGTGCCGTACAGGTCCTGTCCCTGGATCCGGCTGGTCTCGGCGATGTGCGAGATCGCGGAGATGCCGTATCCGGTGTGCGTGAAGTCCCGGCAGGTCTCCTGGGTGAGCCCGGTGACGAAGATGGACTGCCCCTGCCAGTACGAGACGATCTTGTCCCGGGTGTTCAGGTTCTGGCTGGGCACGGTCTTCGGCAGGTCGCCGTCGGAGGCCAGGTAGACGTACGCGGCCGTGCGGGTGCGGAACGTGGTCATGGCCCTGTCGTACGACGCCTTGTCCTCCAGGAAGACGGAGATGCCGACGGCGGCCTCCGTCATCGACAGCTCCCAGTTGCCGTTGGAGTTGGATCCCTTGATGACGACGGGGAGATAGACGTCGCGGAGCATGGTCGCGAAGCGGCCGGAGTTCGCCCAGCCGCCGCTGTACGTGTACTTGATGATCTCGGCGGCCTTGGGCCAGGACGAGCCGGCCCAGCCGGTCTGCAGCGGCGCGTTGCTGTTGGTGTGGCTGGTGATCGTGGCCGACCAGGCGTCCATGATCTGGATGGCCTTCTGGGCGTAGCGGGCGTCCCGGGTGATGTACCAGGCGAGGGCGTCCGTGTACGCGGCTATCGCGTCCTCGCGTTCGTCGGTGCAGCCGTAGTTGGGGTTGGAGTACGAGCCGCACTCGACGGTGGCGCGGGGTTTGGGCGTGCGGTTCAGGTCGGCGTACTTGCTCGCCAGCATCTGGTCGTAGGCGCCCTTCCAGGGCTGGGCGCCGGCCAGCACCTTGCCGCGGGCGAAATCCAACTGGCTCTGGGAGACGGTGACTCCGGGGTGGACGAAGGCGGTGGGGGCGGCGTCGGCACGCTGGGCGGCGGGGGCCGCTAACACGCCCAGGGCCAGGGCGGTCACGACCGCGACGAGGGGGGTACGACGCACAGCAACTCCGTTCTCGTATGTGAACTCGGAGCGCCTTTATGAACAGAGGCGTTGGCCGGAGACCATAGGTACAGACCAAAACCCCGTCAAGAGTTCACACACGAGAAAGGGCCGCACCCCAGGGGTGCGGCCCTTGCCGCGTTCGCCGCTGACAGCGCCCCGCAGGGGCGCGCGGCTGTGTCGATATGCGGCTCCGCCGCGGCACGGCCTGCCGCGTACGGGCGCCGGCACACCGCGGCATGTCCAGCGGAGCGTCCGGCGGAGCGCTCAGCGGACCTCGGTGATCTCCGGTCCGCGCTGCAGTTGGCCCATGCCGCCGGAGAAGCGCGAGGACTCCTCCTGCTGAACGCCCTCGGGAACCATCTGGGCGTCGTTCGGCAGCTTCAGGACGATCGGGTCGCGGGGCGCCATCGGACCCTCGCCGCGGACCACGACCGTGTCCCGGAAGATCTGCTCAAGCAGCCCGGCGGCCTGCGGCTGCACCGCGCCCTGGCCCGAGATCACGCCGCGCAGGAACCAGCGCGGGCCGTCCACACCGATGAACCGCACGACCTGGAAGCCACCGGTGCCGTCCGGCAGTTGCACCGGCACCTGGGCGCGCAGCTCCCAGCCCAGGGGGCCCTCGACCTCGTCGACGATGCCACCCTGCTGGGTGATGCCGGTCGCGATCTCCTCGCGGACCTCGCCCCAGATGCCCTCGCGCTTGGGCGCGGCGAATGCCTGCAACTGGACGGCGCTGTCGCGCAGCACGACGGTCGCCGCGACGATCGCGTCGCCCGCGACCTCGACCCGCAGCTCCATGCCGTCCACGCCCGGCACGAACAGACCGCCGAGATCCACCCGGCCCTCGGCCGGGTCGCGCACCTCGGAGGCGTCCCACGGCCCTTCGGGGCGGGGCTCCGGTTCGAGCCGCAGCCGCTCGGGCTCGCCTGCCTCTTCCTCGTCCGCCTCGGTGTCGACGCTGTCGACGACCTGCTCGGCCTCGCCGGCCGCGTCCTCGGCGGCACCCTTCTTCTTGCGACGTCCGAACACGTCACTGTCCTTCCCGGTCGGATACGACCGAAGCGTATCGATTCCCACCCGCCTGGCCGCCCTCGGCGACCTGACCGCTTGTGCCGCTCTCGCCGCCCACCGCGGCATGGCCCCCGGTGGACCCGAAGCCCCCCTCGGCCCGCGCCGAGCCGGGAAGCTCCGCGACCTCCTGGAAGCGGACCCTCTCGACCTGCTGGACGACCAGTTGGGCAATCCGGTCGAAGCGCTCGAACCGCACGGACTCGCGCGGGTCGAGATTCACCACGATCACCTTGATCTCCCCACGGTACCCGGCATCAACCGTCCCCGGGGCATTCACGAGGGCGACACCGCAGCGGGCGGCCAGACCGGATCGGGGGTGCACGAAGGCCGCGTACCCCTCCGGGAGGGCGATCGACACTCCCGTGGGCAGCACGGTCCGCTCGCCGGGCTTGAGTTCGCACGTCCGCGTCGTCCGCAGGTCGGCCCCGGCGTCCCCGGGATGCGCGTACGCCGGAAGCGGTACGTCGGGGTCGACGCGCCGGATCAGCACGTCCACGGGGGCACGCGGACCCGGGGCGACGGAGCCCGCCGGGGGCTCGGGGTGCGGGGCGCTCACGGATTCACCTCGAAGGCGCGGGCGCGCCGGACCTGGTCCGGGTCGCTCAGGGCGGCCTGGATCTCCTGCTCGCGGCCGTTGTCGACGAAGTGGTCGACCTTGACCTCGATGAACAGCGCGTCGGCGCGGACGGCCACGGGGCCGTCGGGGCCTGCGATGCGGCCGACCACGCTGGAGTAGATCTTCCGCCCGGCGACCGCGGTCACCTCGGCGGTCAGGTGCAGCGTCGTGCCGACCGGCACCGGCCGCACGAAGTCGGTCTCCAGCCGGCCCGTCACCGCGATCGTCCGCAACAGCCAGTTCAGCGAGCCCAGCGTCTCGTCCAGGGCGGTGGCCAGCACACCCCCGTGCGCGAGGCCGGGGGCGCCCTGGTGGGCGGGCTGCACGGTGAACTCTGCGGTCAGGGTGACGCCCTCGCCCGCCCGCGCCTCCAGGCGCAGCCCGTGCGGCTGGTCGTGACCACAGCCGAAACACTGTCCGTAATGCGAACCGAGCGATTCGCCGGGCGCGGGCGCATCGGGATGCCGCACCGGCGTCACGGCGTCGGCAGGGGGCTGAAGAGCCGCGGAACTACCACTCACAGCCGCAGACCTTACCCGCCCGCCCCCCGCACCACCCGCCCCACGTCCGGCCACAGCAGGATGTCGGCGGCCGGCACGTCGCCCTCGCCGACGGCCCACAGCACCTGCTGAACGAGCCCGCCCGCGCACGGTCCGTCGAGACCGCGACCGACGAAGCCGGGGATGCCCTGGATCAGGGTGACCCGGCGGCCGGCGCGGTGCCGTGCGAGGCTCACCGAGCGGCTGGAGGCCCCGCCAACCCCGAACCCGGTGGCCCAGCGGCCGACACAGTGCCGGACGGGGCGCGCCGACCGGCTGGAAAGCCCGCCCCAACACCACCGCGTCGGCCGACCATCGCAGCCGCCCACCACACCCGCCCACCGCCCGACCCGGCACGACGACCGGCCGCGACGGCCCCGCCAGGGAGCGCCCCGCCGAGCCGCGCCCCCGGAAGCGCAGGCCGCTGCCCCGAACCCGATGCCCCGACGACCGACACGGTGCCGCACGGGGCGCACCGACCGGGCCGCGCCAACACCACCGCGTCGGCCGACCATCGCAGCCGACCACCACACCGCCCGACCCGGCACGGCGGGTCGATCCCGACGGCCCCGCCAGAGGGCGCCCCGCCGAGCCGCGTCCCCCGGCGGCGCAGGCAGGTGCCCGCCCCATCCCGGACGCCCGGCGGACGACACGGTGCCGGGGCGGGCTCGCCGAGCGGCTGGAGGCCCCGCCAACCCTGGCCCGGGAGACCCGGCGGCCGACACGGTGCCGCGCGGGGCTCGCCCAGCGGCTGGAAAGCCCGGCCGACACCACCGCGTCGGCCGGGCGTCGCGGTCGGCCACTAGGTCGGCCCATCGTCCGACGCGGCACGGCGGCCCGTCCCGGCGGCCTCGGCCGGTGGTGCCCCGGCGGGCCGCTTCCCGACGAGGGTGGGGGCGGGTGCCCTGGTTCGGGGTGTGGGTGGGGGGCGTGCCAAGCTGGGGGCATGGAGGACTCCGGCACCCCGTACGACGAACGCCTCACCGCCCCCCGGTCGTGGTGGCTGATCAGCTTTCTGGTCGGCGTCTCGCTGGCCCTGATCCTGCTCCCCTTCGGCACGCTGCCGATGCTGGGCGGGCTGGCCGGCGGCACGGCCGCCGCCGCGGTCGTGGCCAGCGCCTACGGCTCGCTCCGCATCCGCGTCGTGGGCGACCACCTGATCGCGGGCGAGGCGAAGATCCCGGTCACGGCGCTCGGCGCGGCGGAGATCCTGGATCCGGAGGAGGCCCGCGCCTGGCGCACCTACAAGGCCGACACCCGCGCCTTCCTCCTGCTGCGCGCCTACATCCCGCGGGCGCTCCGCGTCGAGGTCACCGACCCGGCCGACCCCACCCCGTACCTGTACCTGTCCACCCGCGCCCCGGAGCAGCTGGCGGCGGCGATCGAGGCGGCCCGCAGCCGCGCGGCGGCCTGATCGTCCCGGGCGCGCGACAGGCCGGAGGGGCGCCGCGTCAGCGCCCCGGCTCGCCGGTGAAGTCCCCCGGTGTCAGCGGTTCGGCGGGAGACTCCAGCGGGGGCAGCTCGGACAGTTCGTCCCAGGGAACCTGGATCTTGCGCAGATCGGCGCGGATCCGCGCGGCCAGCCTCTTGGTGTCCCGCCGGTTCATGACCGCCCCGACGGCGGCCCCGACCATGAACGGCATCAGGTTCGGCAGGTCGCGCACCATCCGCTTCATGATCTGCTGGCGCAGTTCGCGCTTCATGTGGCCCCCGAGGGCTGTGTTGATCGTCGACGGCTTCATCACGTCGATCCCGCGCTCCCCCGACCAGGAGGACAGATACGCGGTGCTGCGGGCCATCAGACCGCCCGGCGGCCGCAGGCCGTAGACCTCGTGCAGTTCGGCGATCAGCTTGAGTTCGATCGCCGCGACACCGGTGATCTCCGCGGCCAGTTCGGTCGGCATCGCGGGCGGCACCGGGAGCATCGCCGCCGCACCGACCCCGGCCCCGATGGTCGAGGTTCCGTGGGCCGCGCCCGCCACGAGCTTGTCCGCGATCTGCTCGGGCCCGAGGCCCGGGAACTGCCGGCGCAGCGTCGCGAGGTCCCGCACGGGAATCCGCGGGGCCATGTCGATGATCCGGTCGGCGAGGTACGCCAGGCCCGCCCTGGCGCGGCTGCCGCCCTTGCGGGCGCCGTCCCGGGCCAGGTCCCGGGCCCTGCCACGGACGACCTCGGTCCTTTCCCATGCTGTGCGCCGCGTTCGACCGGGGGTCGCCTCCGTCGGTGCGACGGTCGCGGGCCGCTCCGTCGGCGCCGGGCGGTCACCCCGGTCGGCCGCCGGTTCGAGCGAGGCTCCCGCACCGGGTGAGCCCCGCTCGACGTCACGCGCGCCGGGCGAGCCGTCCCGCGGCCCATGGTCCGCTCCCCGCAGGGGGAAGCGGCGCTTCCGAGGAGGGGTCGAGCCAGTCACGGCCGACCCACCCTCAGTCGCAGTCGCGGCAGATCGGCTGACCGTTCTTCTCGCGGGCCAGCTGGCTGCGGTGGTGCACCAGGAAGCAGCTCATGCAGGTGAACTCGTCCTGCTGCTTGGGCAGCACCCGGACCGCCAGTTCCTCGTTCGAGAGGTCGGCGCCGGGCAGCTCAAGCCCTTCCGCTGCCTCGAACTCGTCGACGTCGACGGCGGCGGTCGACTTGTCGTTCCGCCGGGCCTTCAGTTCTTCAAGGCTGTCCGAGTCGACGTCGTCGTCGGTCTTGCGTGGAGTGTCGTAATCGGTTGCCATGTCGCTCTCCCCCTCTGGGTGTCTGCGGTGTCTCCAGCGCACGTAACGCGTGAGAGGCCGGACTTGTGCCCGACCCGAGGCGGAGATTTTGCCTCACATCAAGGTCTGTTACTCAATCGACACCCAACCGGACTCCTCAAGAGTGATCGGCTTGGATGGCGATGGGGACCGTACACGGTCCGGATGCCGCACCTCAAAGGCGTCTCACCGAGTACTTCCCGTGATCAAGACCCTTGAAAACCAGGACTTTTCCGGCTTTTCACCTCGGTTTGCGCTCACGGAGCGTAGATGGCTGGAAATCCGCCCATGTGATCGATCACACAGGCGAAGCCCCGCCGACCCACCCGGAAATTCCGCGCAAAGCGAACAAGCCCGGGTGTGTCGGCCACCTCGATCAAGATCGCCTCCGCTGCGGCCGGGATCCACGTCGGGCTCCACATGATCCACGTCGGGATCCCCAGCGAGATCGCATCACATCGGCAGAGTGACCCGCATCACGAGCCCGCCTCCCTCGCGTGGTTCGGCCGAGATGTGACCGCCGTGCGCGCGCGTCACGGACCGGACGATGGACAGGCCGAGGCCGACCCCCTTGTCACTGCCCGTGCGCTCCGTACGGAGCCTCCTGAAGGGCTCGAAGAGGTTGTCGATCTCGTACGCCGGCACCACCGGGCCGGTGTTCGAGACGGACAGCACCGCCTGGCCGTGCTGGACGTCGGTGGTGACCTCGACCCAGCCGTCCTCGGGGACGTTGTACCGCACGGCGTTCTGCACCAGGTTCAGGGCGATCCGCTCCAGCAGGACACCGTTGCCCTGCACCACGGCGGGCCGGCACTCGCCCGTGATCCGCACGCCCTTGGCCTCCGCCTCCGCGTGCACCTGGTCGATGGCCTGGGAGGCGACCTCGGCGAGGTCCACGGGCTTGCGCTCGACGATCTGGTTGTCGCTGCGGGCCAGCAGCAGCAGTCCCTCCACCAGCTGCTCGCTGCGCTCGTTGGTGGCCAGCAGCGTCTTGCCCAGCTGTTGCAGCTCCACCGGCGCGCCGGGGTCGGACAACTGCACTTCCAGGAGCGTGCGGTTGATCGCGAGCGGGGTGCGCAGCTCGTGCGATGCGTTCCCGACGAAGCGCTGCTGGGCCGTGAACGCCCGTTGCAATCGCTCCAGCATGTCGTCGAAGGTGTCGGCCAGCTCCTTCAGCTCGTCGTCCGGGCCGTCCAGCTCGATCCGCCGGGACAGGTCCGAGCCCGCCACCGCGCGCGCGGTGCGGGTGATCCGGCCGAGCGGCGACAGCACGCGGCCGGCCATCGCGTAACCGAACGCGAAGGCGATCACGGCGAGGCCCAGCAGGGCCAGCAGCGAGCGGCTGAGCAGATTGTCCAGGGCGACCTGGCGCTGGTGGTCGGCGCACTGGCTGATCGCCTGGTTGAAGTCGGTGGTGTTGATCGCCGGGCAGTTCTCGCTGGAGACCTTGAGCGCCGAGAAGCTGACGATCTTGAACAGGGGCTGGTTGCCCGTGTTGATCGCCTGCGCGGCCAGCAGATAGATGATCGACAGCAGCAGGATGCCGGCGATCAGGAACATGCCGCCGTACAGCAGCGTCAGGCGTATCCGGATGGTCGGGCGCAGCCAGGGGTACGGCGACTGGGGTCTGCGCGGATCCCAGGTGGGCTTCGGAGGCGCCTGCGGGTGTGCGGGTGTCGTCGCCACGATGCATCAGATCCGATAGCCGGAGCCGGGGACGGTCACGATGACGGGCGGCTCGCCCAGCTTGCGGCGCAGGGTCATGACCGTCACCCGCACGACGTTGGTGAACGGGTCCGTGTTCTCGTCCCAGGCCTTCTCCAGAAGCTGCTCCGCGGAGACCACGGCGCCCTCGCTGCGCATCAGGACCTCCAGCACGGCGAACTCCTTCGGCGCGAGCTGGACCTCCTTGCCGTCCCGGAAGACCTCGCGGCGGTTCGGGTCGAGCTTGATCCCGGCCCGCTCCAGGACAGGCGGCAGCGGCACGCTGGTGCGCCGGCCGAGGGCACGCACACGTGCGATCAGCTCGCTGAACGCGAAGGGCTTGGGCAGATAGTCGTCGGCGCCGATCTCCAGTCCCTCGACACGGTCGCTGACATCGCCGGACGCGGTCAGCATCAGCACGCGCGTGGGCATGCCCAGCTCGACGATCCTGCGGCAGACGTCGTCGCCGTGCACGAGCGGGAGGTCGCGGTCGAGGACGACCACGTCGTAGTCGTTGACGCCGATGCGTTCCAGGGCCGCCGCACCGTCGTACACGACGTCGACGGCCATGGCCTCCCGGCGCAGCCCGGTGGCCACCGCATCCGCGAGCAGTTGCTCGTCCTCGACGACGAGTACGCGCACGTCGCATGTCCTTCCTGTGTCCACCCGCGTAGCGCAACCGTGGGCGCACGGGTGGGAATCCTCATGGGGTGTGACTCCATCCTGCCCTTTTCGGCCATAAGTCGGCTGTAAGACGGGTGCCCGGACCGGACGGAACGGGGTGCTGGAGCGGGAATGCCAGATTTTCTCCCGCGGTTGAGGTTTCCACGGAGGGGAGCGGGGGGAGGACGGCTTTACACCCCGCGATCACGCTCTGCATGTGCCGTACCACCATGTGGTACGTCGCGGTCCGCTTCCCGCAGAGCGGGCGTGGGTGTCCGGCACCGTCGCCGCCCAGCACGGGCAGCGCTGGGCACCCGCAGGAGACGTGATCGCCCCTCCCGAACGGCACACCCCCGTGCCACCGACCCACGACCCAGGACGAGGGGGCGCAGCATGGACGCATTCACCGCAGGACTTCTGCAGCGCATAAAGGCGACCGAGTCCGACCTGTCCCGGGCTCGCGACGAAGGCGACGACTTCCTCGTGGAGGTGGAGCAGGCCGAGCTCGACGACCTGCGGCGCCTCGCCGCCGAACACGGTGTGGAGGTCGGCGCGACCAGCGTCTGACAGCCCGTAGCGCAGCGACAGAACCCCGGCGAATCCAGCGCCGGGGTTCTGTCGTGTCCGGTCGGCCGGGCTCGGCCGGAAACCTTGCCGTCCGCTGCGCAGGCATGGGCAGCGGTCTCGCGGTCTGTCCATCGGTCGGCGGGCTCGGACGGCGGGCTCGGACGGCCCGGCCGGTGTCGGGTGTTCAGTCGTGCCAGGCTCCGAAGTCTTCCAGGAGGCGTTGGAGGGGCTCGAAGACGCCGGGGGTGGCCGCGACCGTCAGATCGCGGGAGGGCCGCTCTCCGGGGCGTCCGCCGGTCAGGGCGCCCGCCTCCCGGGCGATCAGGTCGCCCGCGGCCATGTCCCACGCGTTCAGCCCGCGCTCGTAGTAGCCGTCGAGGCGGCCCGCGGCCAGGTCGCACAGGTCGACCGCGGCCGAGCCGCCGCGCCGGATGTCGCGCAGCAGCGGGATCAGCCGGGCGGCCACCTCGGCCTGGTGGGTGCGGACCTGCGTCACGTAGTTGAAGCCGGTCGACACCAGGGCCTGCTCCAGGGGCGCAGAGGGGCGGCAGGACAGCGCGCGCTCGCCCTCCCAGGCGCCGGTCGCCCAGGCTCCGCCGCCGCGCACCGCGTGGTACGTCTCACCGCGCATCGGGGCGGCCACCACCGCGACGACGGTCTCGCCGTCCTGCTCGGCCGCGATGGACACGGACCAGGTCGGCAGCCCGTAGAGATAGTTCACCGTGCCGTCGAGCGGGTCGATCACCCAGCGGATGCCGCTCGTGCCCTCGCTGGAGGCGCCCTCCTCGCCCAGGAAGCCGTCGTCCGGGCGGTGGTCGGCGATCAGGCCGGTGATCAGCTTCTCGGCCGCTATGTCCATCTCGGTGACGACGTCGATCGGGCTCGACTTGGTCCGCGCCACCGCGAGGTCGGCCGGGCGGCCGTCCCGCAGCAGCTCGCCCGCGCGGCGGGCGGCCTCCCGGGCGAGTGCGAGCAGGTCCGCGTACTGCGGGTGCAGGGTCTCGGTCACGGGGCTCCTCATGCGTAGGGGCTGTCGGCGCCCGCGGCGGCCGGCTTGGGGGCGCGGGCCGGGCAGCAGCCGACCGGGCAGACGTCATGGCTCGCGCCGAGCGCGCCGAGGGCGCACCGCGTGACGGCCCGCCCGCTCTCCGCGGCGGCGCGCTCCAGGACCAGCTCACGGATCGCGGCGGCGAACCGCGGGTCGGCGCCGACCGTGGCCGACCGGCGCACCGGCAGGCCCAGTTCCTCCGCCTTGGCCTTCGCCTCCGTGTCGAGGTCGTAGAGGACCTCCATGTGGTCGGAGACGAAGCCGATGGGGGCCATGACGACGGCGGGCACCCCGGCGGCGTGCCGCTCTTCCAGGTGGTCGCAGATGTCGGGCTCCAGCCACGGGATGTGCGGGGCGCCGGAGCGGGACTGGTAGACGAGCCGCCAGGGGTGGTCGACGCCGGTGCGTTCCCGGACGGCGTCGGCGATCAGCTGGGCCACGTCCAGATGCTGCTCGACGTAGGCGCCGCCCTCGCCGTGCGCCTCCTCGGGGCCCGAGGTGTCGGCGGCGGAGGTCGGGATGGAGTGGGTGGTGAAGGCGATGTGGGCGCCGCTGCGGACGTCCTCGGGGAGGTCGGCGAGGGCGTCGAGCACGCCGTCGATCATGGGCTCGACGAAGCCGGGGTGGTTGAAGTAGTGCCGCAGTTTGTCGATCCTCGGCAGGTCCAGGCCGTCCGCCTGGAGGGCGGCCAGCGCGTCGGCCAGGTTCTCGCGGTACTGCCTGCATCCCGAGTAGGAGGCGTAGGCGCTGGTGGCGAGGACCAGGACGCGGCGGTGGCCGTCGGCGACCAGTTCGCGCAGGGTGTCCGTCAGATACGGCGCCCAGTTGCGGTTGCCCCAGTAGACCGGCAGGTCGAGGCCGTGCTCGGCGAAGTCCTTGCGCAGGGCGGCGAGCAGGGCGCGGTTCTGGTCGTTGATGGGGCTGACCCCGCCGAACAGGAAGTAGTGCCGGCCGACTTCCTTGAGGCGTTCCTTCGGGATACCGCGGCCCCGTGTCACGTTCTCCAGGAACGGGACCACGTCGTCCGGGCCTTCGGGGCCGCCGAAGGAGAGCAGGAGCAGGGCGTCGTAGGGGCTGGCATCGAGCGCGTCTGGCATGTCTCGATCCTGCCACCCGGCGCTGACGGCCGGGAAACGGCGGGGTGACGAGTGCGGTTCCGGGCGGATTTCCCGCGACTTTCCAGGTGCATTAGGGTGACCTAACTCGTAAGCTGTATCAGCTCTCTTCACGCCTTACCGAGCCGACGCGTGTCCCGTACCCGCCGTCGGCCGGGCCGCCCGCCGCACCGTACTCCGGAGACCCCTGTGCCCAGCCCCTACCGCGCCCTGTTCGCCGCCCCCGGCACCAAGGCGTTCTCCGCCGCGGGCTTCCTCGGCCGGATGCCGCTGTCGATGATGGGCATCGGCGTGGTCACGATGGTCTCCCAGCTGACCGGGCGGTACGGACTCGCGGGCGCGCTGTCGGCCACCATCGCGCTGTCGGCCGCGGCGATCGGTCCGCAGATCTCCCGGCTGGTCGACCAGTACGGGCAGCGCAGGGTGCTGCGCCCCGCGACCCTGGTCGCGCTCGCCGCGTCCGCCGGGCTGCTGTGCGCCGCGTACTTCTCATGGCCGGACTGGGTGTTGTTCGTGTGCGCCGCCGGGATCGGCTCGGTGCCCAGCCTGGGCGCGATGATCCGGTCCCGGTGGGCGGCCCTGTACCGGGGCACCCCGCAGCTGCACACCGCCTACTCGTTCGAGTCGGTGATCGACGAGGTCTGCTTCATCTTCGGACCGATCATCTCCATCGGCCTGTCCACCGCCTGGTTCCCCGAGGCGGGGCCGCTGCTGGCCGCCTGCTTCCTGGCCGTGGGCGTCTTCTGGCTGACCGCCCAGCGCGCCACCGAGCCGACGCCGCACCCGCGCGAGCACCACGGCGGCGGCAGCGCGCTGCGCGCGCCCGGCCTCCAGGTGCTGGTGGCCACGTTCGTCGCCACGGGAGCGATCTTCGGGGCGGTCGACGTGGTCACGGTCGCCTTCGCAGACGAACGCGGCCACAAGGGCGCCGCCAGCGTGGTCCTGGCGCTGTACGCGGCGGGCTCCTGCGTGGCCGGGGTGGTGTTCGGCCTGCTGCGCTTCTCCGGGGCCGCGGAACGCCGGTGGCTGCTGGGCGTGTGCGCGATGGCCGTGAGTATGATCCCCCTCCTACTGGTCGGAAACCTGCCGCTTCTGGCCGTGGCGCTGTTCGTTGCGGGCCTGTCCATCGCGCCGACGATGATCACGACGATGTCCCTCATCGAAGAGCACGTACCTCGCGCGAAGCTCACCGAGGGCATGACCTGGGTGAGCACCGGCCTCGCGGTCGGGGTCGCGCTCGGCTCCTCCGTGGCCGGCTGGGTGATCGACACGGCCGGTGCGCGCGCCGGGTACGGGGTTCCGGCCGTGTCCGGGGCCGTCGCGGTCGTGGTCGGTTTCCTCGGGTACCGCCGGCTCTGCAGGCCGGCCACGGGTCGGGGAGGCGTCGTTGAGCAGCACAGCGAGCGGAAAGAACGGCACGTGGCGTAACTGGGGAGGCAATGTCGTCGCCCGTCCCGCGCGTGAGGTGGTGCCGGCCTCGGTGGAGGAGCTGGCGTCGGCGGTGCGGCAGGCCGCCGAGGACGGCCTGCGGGTCAAGGCGGTCGGTACCGGGCACTCCTTCACCGCCGTCGCCGCCACCGACGGTGTGTTGATCCGCCCTCAACTGTTGACCGGCATCCGCGGGATCGACCGGGACGCCATGACCGTCACCGTTGAGGCGGGCACCCCGCTCAAGAGGCTCAACATGGCTCTGGCGCGCGAGGGGCTGTCGCTCACCAACATGGGCGACATCATGGAGCAGACCGTCGCCGGGGCCACCGGCACCGGCACCCACGGCACCGGCCGGAACTCCGCCTCCCTAGCCGCCCAGATCAGGGGACTTGAGCTGGTCACGGCGGACGGATCGGTGCTCTCCTGCTCCGAGAAGGAGAACCCGGAGGTCTTCGCGGCCGCCCGGATCGGTCTGGGCGCTCTCGGTGTCGTCACCGCGATCACCTTCGCCGTGGAGCCGGTCTTCCTGTTGACGGCCCGCGAGGAGCCGATGCCGCTCGACCGAGTTCTCGCCGAGTTCGATCAACTCTGGGCGGAGAACGAGCACTTCGAGTTCTACTGGTTTCCGCACACCGGCAACACCAACACCAAGCGCAACAACCGCAGCGCGGGCCCGGAGCGGCCGGTGGGGCAGGTGGCGGGCTGGTTCGAGGACGAATTCCTCTCCAACGGGGTGTTCCAGGTGGCCCAGTGGGTCGGCCGGGCGGCGCCGGCGACCGTCCCGGCCATCGCACGGCTCTCCAGCAGGGCGCTGTCCGCGCGCGTCTACACGGACATCCCCTACAAGGTCTTCACATCCCCGCGCCGGGTGCGGTTCGTGGAGATGGAGTACGCCGTTCCGCGGGCGGCCCTGGTGGACACGCTGCGCGAACTGAAGTCGATGGTCGACCGCTCCCGCCTCAGGATCAGCTTCCCGGTCGAGGTGCGCACGGCCCCGGCCGACGACATCACCCTGTCCACCGCCTCGGGCCGGGACAGCGCGTACATCGCCGTCCACATGTTCCGGGGCACGCCGTACCAGGCGTACTTCACCGCCGCCGAGCGGATCTTCACCGCGCACGAGGGCCGTCCGCACTGGGGCAAGGTGCACACCCGGGACGCCGCCTACTTCGCCGGGGCCTACCCGCGCTTCGGTGAGTTCACGGCGTTGCGGGACCGGCTGGATCCGGAACGGCGGTTTCAGAACGACTACTTGCGGAGGGTGCTGGGGCCGTAGCGGAGCCGCTGGGCGTGGGGGTGGCCGTCGGTGCCGGGTCCGTCCGGCCGTCCTGCCGCCGCTGCGGGGAGCCGCTGGGTGCGGGCGTCGGGCCGCCGTCGGTGGCGCCGTCGCTCCCCGGCGAGCCGCCGGTGCCCGCCGGGCGGCCGGCCGAGGGGGACGAGGACGTGTCGGGTGTCGCCGGTGACGAGGGTGAGACATCGCCACGGGACTTCGACGAGGTCGAGCCGCGTACCGCGTCGCTGACCGTCGTGCCGGTGCCGCCGCCGAAGCTGTGGCCGGAGACCAGTTCGTACGTCGTGATGCCGGCCAGGGCGAGTCCGAACACGAGGGCGGCGGCGAGCGCCGGGCGCCGCCGGCCGCGTATCCGCGCGCGGTAGACCGTGCCCTCGGTGAACTCGCCGGGCGCGGGCGGGGCTTGCTCGGCGGGCTTGGCGGTGACCGCCGCGCCGCGGATCTGTTCGCCGGTCCGTGAGAAGAAGTGCTGGAAGAGGCTGCCGCCGCAGGTGGCCACGACGCTGACGACGCCGGCCCCGAGGATGGTGCCGTAGACCCCGAAGTAGGAGGCGAGTTTGGCGGCCACGACGGCGGCCACGGCGCTGCCCGCGACCTGGGGGACGCTCAGGTCGAGGCGCCTGCGCCGCGGTTCCCCGCCCTCGTCCCGCCCGCTCGGCTCACCACCGGTATCGGGCCTTTCGCGCATCACCGGACTCTTCCTGCCTTTCGCGTACGTGATCGACCGACCGCACGAGAAGGTGACGTACAGGAGAAACCGATAGTTCCGTTTCCGTGGATTGCGTGAAGTTCGCCACGGTCAGGCCCGTGAAATCCGGGTTGCGGCTGACCGGTTCCCCCTCCTCGCCAGAAGTTGGACGGCGCGCCAATCCACGCACGTGGTCCAAATGGAGTACTGTTGCGAGCCCTGGGTCCGGCCTCCCGCCAGGGTGTCCGGGGCCTTGTTGGACCGCCGGGAGGGGGGCTAGTTGCACAGGGTGACGGAGTTGGTCACTTAGCGTTGCGAATAGGTAACCGTGCCATAACGGCGATCCAGGGCCTGTGCCCGACACGCCGGGCAACTCGGCAAGGTTGTGGCAGGCTGCACCCGGGCAGGCCACACTCGACTAGCGGAAGCAGCGACGCAGGTGACGTCGGCAGGCACCACCCGGGAGGTCCCCATGCCCGAACTGCGTGTCGTGGCCGTCTCCAATGACGGCACACGGCTGGTGCTCAAGGCTGCCGACTCCACGGAGTACACGCTTCCGATCGACGAACGCCTGCGCGCGGCCGTACGCGGCGACCGTCCGCGCCTCGGCCAGATCGAGATCGAGGTGGAGAGCCATCTCCGCCCCCGCGACATCCAGGCGCGCATACGGGCAGGCGCGACCGCGGAAGAGGTCGCGCAGCTCGCCGGCATCCCCGTCGACCGCGTACGCCGGTTCGAGGGTCCCGTGCTCGCGGAGCGCGCCTTCATGGCGGAGCGGGCCCGCAAGACCCCGGTCCGTCGCCCCGGCGAGAACTCCGGCCCGCTGCTCGGCGAGGCAGTCCAGGAGCGACTGCTGCTGCGCGGCGCCGAGAAGGACACCGTGCAGTGGGACTCGTGGCGCCGCGACGACGGCACCTGGGAGGTCCTGCTGGTCTACCGGGTGGCGGGCGAGCCGCACTCGGCGAGCTGGACGTACGACCCGCCGCGGCGGCTCGTCCAGGCCGTCGACGACGAGGCGCGCTCGCTGATCGGCGAGTCCGACGATCTCGCCGTACCGGAGCCGAGCTTTCCGTTCGTACCGCGCATCGCCCGCCTGCCGCGTGACCGCCCGCTGGACCGCTCCCTCGACCGGGAGCGGCCGAGCCTGCCGGCCCAGGCGTCCGAGCCCGCCGAGGAGAGCACGGGCGAGCGGGACTCGCTGACCAGCCTGCTGGAGGCGGTGCCGAGCTTCCGGGGCGACATGGTGGTGCCGGAACGCCCCGCGGAGCCCGCGGAGGAGCCCGTCGCCGAACCCGCCGCGGAGGAGCCTCCCGCCCCGGCGGCCTCGGCCGGTTCCGCCTACGCGGACGTGCTCATGCCGCGTTCGGTCGGCAGCCACCGTGACCGTCTCATCGGGGCCACCGACCGCCAGGCCGAGGCCGACGGGGTCCGCCCGGGCCGCCGGGCGGCGGTGCCCAGCTGGGACGAGATCGTCTTCGGCACGCGCCGCAAGAAGCAGGACTGACAGGTCGTACGACCCATGGGGAGGGGCGCCCGGACTTCCGGGCCCCCCTCCTTGGGCTGTCGGGCTTCTTCAGGCCGTCACTGCGGGTCGGGCCCCACGGCTACCGGCCGGGACGGGTCCGCGGACCATTCGGACCACGAACCCACGTACAGCGCCGCGGGGATGCCCGCGACCGCGAGGGCCAGCACCTGATGGGCCGCCGAGACGCCGGAACCGCAGTACACGCCGACCCGCGTCCCGTCCAGGGCGCCGAGGGAGGCGAACCGGGCCCTCAGCTCGTCCGCGGACAGGAACCGCCCGTCCGGGCCCACGTTCTCGTTCGTCGGCGCCGACACGGCACCCGGGATGTGCCCGCCGACGGGGTCGATCGGCTCCACGTCGCCCCGGTACCGCTCCCCCGCGCGGGCGTCCAGCAGCACTCCGGAGCGGGCCAGCGCGGCGGCACCGGCCGCGTCGAGCAGTCCCGTCTCCCGCGGCACCGGCCGGAAGTCGCCCTCGGCCGGCTCGGGGGTCTCGGTCGACAGCGGGCCCTCCCAGGCGGCGAGCCCGCCGTCCAGGACTCTCACGTCCGGGTGGCCCGTCCAGTGCAGCAGCCACCAGGCGCGGGCCGCCGCCCAGCCCTGGCCGCCGTCGTACACGACGACCGGCCGGTTCGCCGACACGCCCGCCCGGCGCATCGCGGCGCCGAACTCGGCCAGGTCCGGCAGCGGATGCCGGCCGCGCTCCCCGGGGGCCGTGGCCAGTTCCCGGTCGAGGTCGACGAAGACCGCGCCCGGGATGTGCCCGGCCGCGTACTCGGCCCGGCCGTCGAAGGCCGGGGCGCCGCTCGCCGCGGGCACGCTCAGCTGCCAGCGGACGTCGAGCAGCACGGGCGGGGCGTCCCGGGACAGGTCGTGCGCGAGTCGGGATGCGGTGATGATGGCTTCCATGGCCCCATCCATACGTCAGGGGTGGCCGCGTCGTCCAGGTCCGACTACTGTGCTCCGCCGGACGGGCTCGGTCACGTGGCGTACGGGACCGGGCACCTGCTGTGCGGCGGTGGGACGACCGGCGGTCGCCGGGACGCGGGAGGGGCACGGCGGACCCGGCAAGCTCGCGGCGGTGCGCCGCCGGCCGGCGCCGTCGCCGCGTGCGTGCCGTCCCACGGGCGCGAGCGGTGGCACGGAGCGTGCGCGCCGCCCCGCCGCACCGGTTCCGCGGAGCGGAAGCGACACGGCCACCGTGAGGGGCCGGGGAGAGGGTGACGATGACCGAATCACGGGGACCGGCCGGTCCCGACGGCGGCGTGCGCCGGCGCACGCCCGGCACGCCCTGCTGGGTGAGTCTCATGGTGCGCGCGCTGACGGCGACGGAGGAGTTCTACGGGGCGCTGTTCGGCTGGGAGTTCCGGCCTGGGCCGCAGCAGCTCGGACCCTATGTGCGGGCCCTGCTCGACGGGCGGGAGGTGGCCGGGATCGGCCGGCTGCCGCCGGACCGGCCGCTGTCCGTCGCCTGGACCCCCTACCTCGCCTCGAACGACGCTGACCGCACTGCCGAAACGGTACGGCTGTGCGGCGGCACGGTGGGGGTCGGCCCGCTGGACGCGGCCGACGCCGGGCGGATGGCGATCGCCTCCGACCCGTCGGGGGCCGTGTTCGGGATCTGGCAGGGCGGCGCCCACCCCGGTGCGGCCGTCACCGGGGTGCCCGGCACCCCGGCCTGGAACGAACTCGTCACCTTCGAGACGGCTAGCGTCGTCAAGTTCTACACGACGGTGTTCGGTTACGGGCAGGAGCCGGTCGTCTCCGCCGGCTTCGACTATGTCACCCTGCACATCGACGGCCGTCCGGTGGCCGGTGTGCACGGCATGGGGCACGGGCTGCCGCGGGACCGCGGCCCGCACTGGCGTACGTACTTCGAAGTGGCCGACATGGACGCGACGTTGCGCCGGATCGTCGAACTCGGTGGCCAGGTGCGCAAGCCGGCCCACGACAGCGACCACGGGCGGGTGGCCGCCGTGGCGGACCCCGAAGGGGCCAGGTTCTGGCTGATCCAGAGCCCGCGCTGACCTCCCGAAAGCGGAGCGCCCCCGTGGTGCGCGGCGCACGCGCCCCGCGGCCGCGGTGCGTTGCCGAGGGCCCCAGCCGTCCACAGCGCACCCACTCCCCGTTTCGTCCGACTCGGTCAGGCCCTTGGGAGCGGCAGCACGCCCGGCGTCAGGGCCGCCGCTCGCGCCGTCGCACTCCTCGTCCGCCGCCGACGGCGGCGCAGCGCCCCGGTCATCGGGTGCGCCGGTCAGGCCGAGGTCACGGGCAGGACATCGGGAGACAGCGCACCGGCGCGGGCGGTCGCCGCGGTCATGCGGCGGCGGTGATGACGGCGGCACAGGACCTCGTACCCGATCTCCGCCTCGGGGCGGTTCACATCGCCGATGACCACCTGCGCACCCTCGACCACCATCTCGCCGCCCACCGTGCGCGCGTTGTGCGTCGCCCTTGCTCCGCACCAGCACAGCGCCTCGACCTGAAGCGTCTCGATCCGGTCGGCCAGCTCGATCAGCCGCTGCGAACCCGGGAACAGCTTGGTGCGGAAGTCCGTGGTGATCCCGAAGGCGAAGACGTCGAGCCCGAGGTCGTCCACGACCCGGGCCAGCTGATCGATCTGTTCCGGCGCCAGGAACTGCGCCTCGTCCACGATCACGTAATCGGCCTTGCCGCCCCGGGACAACTGGTCGACCAGGTAGGCGTACATGTCCATGCCCTCGGCCGCCTCGACGGCCTCGGTCACCAGGCCCAGCCGCGAGGACAGCTTCCCCTCACCGGCCCGGTCGTCGCGCGTGAAGATGACGCCCTTGAGCCCCCGAGCCGAACGATTGTGGCCCATCTGGAGCGCCAAGGTGCTCTTGCCGCAATCCATGGTCCCGGAGAAGAACACCAGCTCGGGCATGGGAAGTCGAGGACCTTTCGACGAGGGCGGCACAGGGCGGTGCTGAACGGTGCTGACGGGTGCTGACAGGTGGCTGAATCGTGCGGTGGACGACGGCGTGCGCCCGGAGGCGGTCGGGTCGTCAGGAGCGTACTTCGAGCAGCGGGACCAGTTGCTCGGCAGGGGTCATCGAACCGTGGTTGCCGACCATCGCCGACTCCTTCGGCTCCCGCTCGGAGGCGATGATCAGCACGTCGTCGTGGGCCGCCGCCAGCACGTCGCCCAGCCGCGCGTACACCCGGTCGTCGCAGGCGCCGGGCGGCCCGAACCAGCCCGCGGCGATCGCCTCGTCCCGCGAGGCCACCCAGAACCGCTCCCCCAGCACCTCGCGCCAGCACGTCAGGACGTCGTCCTCGGCGCCCGGAAGCGCGTAGACATGCCGCGCGCGCCCCTCGCCGCCCAGCAGGGCGACGCCGGCCCGCAGTTCCCAGTCCTCGTCGAAGTCGATGCGGTGCTCTTCGTCGAAAGGCACGTCGATCATGCCGTGGTCGGCGGTGACGTAGAGCGCGCTGCGCGGCGGCAGTTGCTCGGCGAGGCGCTGGGCGAGCCGGTCGACGTACATGAGCTGGCCGCGCCAGGTGTCGGAGGCGACGCCGTAGCGGTGCCCCGCACCGTCCAGTTCGGCGTAGTACGTGTACACCAGGGCCCGGTCGGCGGCGGCCAGTTGCTCGGCCGCGAGGTCCACGCGGTCCTCGCCGCTGAGCCGCCCGTGGAACGTGCCGCCGCTGAGCGCGACCTTGGTGAGCGGGGTGCTCTCGAAGGCCGGGGAGGAGACCTGGGCCGCGTGCACGCCCGCGTCGTGGGCGAGCTGGAAGACGGTGGGGTACGGCTGCCAGTCGGCCGGCGGGGTCCACGGCTGCCAGCGCAGCTGGTTCATCAGCTCGCCGGTGGCCGGGTTGCGCACGGTGTAGCCGGGCAGGCCGTGCGCGCCCGGCGGCAGTCCGGTGCCGACGGAGGCGAGGGAGGTCGCGGTGGTCGCCGGGTAGCCGCTGGTGATCGGCCGGCCGGTGCCGCCGCGAGAGCTGCCGAGCAGCGAGGTCAGGAAGGGCGCCTCGGCGGGATGGGCGGCCAGCTGCTCCCAGCCGAGCCCGTCGATCAGGAAGACACAGTTGCGGTCGGCGGCGGTCAGCTCCGGGATCGCCGCGGTCATGCCCGGTACGGCCATCCCGGCGGCCAGGGTGGGCAGCAGGTCGGCGAGCGAGCCGCTGCCGTACTGGGGTGGCGGCGCGGTGTCGAGGGCGAGCGGTTCCGGGTGCGGGTCCCAGGCTGTCTGCACCATCAGCGCGCGATGTCCGCGGTCGCCTCGGAGATGGCCTGGGCGAAGGCGAGCGCCTGGCGCACCGTCTCCGGGCCGTCCCCGGCCTCGCTGACGCGCAGGCTGAGGTCGTCCGCCGTCGAGCTGCCCGTATAGCCGTGGTCGGCCTCGCAGTTCGGGTCGCCGCAGGCGGCGGGCTCCAGATCGATACGGGAGACGGCGCCCCAGCCGATGGTCAGCACGACCTCGCGGGGCGGCGTGCCCGGCGTGTACTGCTCCGGGTTGGCGACGACGCGGCTGACCACCACGGACGAGATCCGGCCGAGCTTCACGGACTCCGTGGAGGTGGTGGCGTACGGCGTCGGGGAGGTGCTGTCGTCGGCCTGCTCGTCGGTGTGGCTGACGATGAAGCGGGTGCCGGTGAGGACCAGCACGGTCACATGCCGGCGGACCTCGTTCTGGTCGAACGTCGTCTCCTGGTGGACCAGGTACGACCGCATGGGCTCGCCGCCCACGGCGGCCTCCACCGCCTCGGCCACGAGGGCCGGGTAGTAGCCGCTGCGCTCGATCGCCGCACGCAGCCCCTGGGTCGTCGTACTGGTCTTGGCCATGGCGTCCATCCTAGTCCGTGGGCCCACAGGCTCCGCCCCGGTCGTCGGCACCGCCCCGGCGGTCGCCTCCGGCCGTGAAGGGCCCGCCCCGGCAGAACGGCCGCGGACACGGAAAAGCCGAGCTGGCGGGACAGCCCCGGGCCCGGGAAAGCCGGTCCACCGCCAGGGCGGCTCCGGACCCGGGAGAGCCCGTCCACCAGGGCGGCTCCGGGCGCGCGTGAGCCGAACCGGCGGGACCGAGCGTGGGTGGGCGTGGGTGGGCCGGGCCGGCAAGGCGGGTCCGGACAGCGGTCGGACCGATCCGGGCCCGGTCGGGAGCCGGGGTGTGGGCGGGGATCAGTACGCGGGCAGTGTCCGGGGGCCGAGGTCGTCGCGGGCCGGTGGGGGCGCGAGCCGCACCGTGGCGTCGAGCACGCTCAGCCCGTGCGGGGCGACGACCACCGGCTCCAGGGTGACCGCCACCACCTCGGGGTGGTCGTCGACCAGCCGGGAGACGCGCAGCAGCAGCTCCTCCAGCGCGGGCGTGTCGGCCGGCGCGGAGCCGCGCCAGCCGAACAGCAGCGGTGCGGTCCTGATGGCGCGCACCAGCGAGGTCGCGTCCCGGTCGGTCACCGGGATCAGCCGGTGCGCCGTGTCGCCGAGCAACTGCGAGGCGGCCCCGGCCAGTCCGAAGGAGAGCACGGCCCCGGCCGCCGGGTCGATCACGGCCCGTACGACGGTGTCGACGCCTCGGGGTGCCATCGACTGCACCACCGGGCGCAGTTCGACGGGCTTTCCGAACAGCTCGGTCAACTCGGTGTAGGCGCGGCGCAGTTGCTCCTCGTCGGCCAGGTCGAGGCGTACTCCGCCCAGGTCGGCGCGGTGCCGCAGGTGCGGCGCGGTCGCCTTGAGGGCGACCGGGTAGCCGAGGGCGCGGGCGGCCTCGGCGGCGGCGTCGGGGGTGGGGGCGGCACGCGCGCGGCGCACATGGATGCCGTACCGCCCGAGCAGTTCGCAGGTCTGCTCCTTGCCGAGCGTGAGGCCCTGTCCGCGGGTGAGCAGGCCGTCGATCAGCTCGGCGGCGCCCTTCTCGTCGATGTCCTCGTACTCGGGCACCTTCCCGGGCTCGGCCGCCTCGCGCCGCCACTGCGCGTACTTGACGGCTTCCGCCAGTGCCCGCACCGCGCGTTCGGCCGCGGGGTAGGCGGGTATCAGGCGGGAGCCCTCGCGCGGCGCCTCGGAGGCGCTGCTCTCCTGGTCCCGCGGCGCCTCGGAGGTGCTGCTCTCCCGGTCCCGCGGCGCCTCGGAGGCGCTGCTCTCCCGGTCGCGCGGCGCGGCGGGCGGCTCCTGGGCCGGGACCGGCGGGCTGGTGCGGACCTCGTCCACGGAGGCATACGGCCCGGCCTGCGGTGCCGTGCCGGACGCCGCCGACAACGCCTCGGCGAGGCCGCCGAGTTCGACATGCACGACGAGCACGGGCTTCGCGGGTGCCGCCGCGGCGGCGGACCGCAGGGCCTCGGCCAGTTCCGCGTCCCCGGGCGGGCCCTCCCCGAGCGCCGGGATGGCCGTGACGACGACCGCGTCACAGGTGTCGTCCGCGAGCGCCCGGGACAGCGCCCGGTGGAAGTCCCGTGCCGTGGCCCCGGTCGTCAGGTCCAGGGGGCGCTCCGGGCGCAGCCCCTCGGCCAGGCACCGGTCGTAGGTGAGCAGCCCCAGCGACTCGGAGTTCCCGAGGATCGCCACCCGGGGCCCCGCGGGCAGCGGCTGGCGCGCGAGGAGAAGTCCCGTGTCGACCAGTTCGGTGATGGTGTCGACCCGGACGACGCCCGCCTGCCGCAGCAGCGCGGACACGGTCGCGCGCGGCAGCCGGGTGGCCCGGACCGCGTGGCCCTGCGGTGCGGTGCCGGCCCCCTGGACCACGACCAGCGGCTTGGCCGCGGCCGTCCGGCGCGCCAGCCGGGTGAACTTGCGCGGGTTGCCGATGGTCTCCAGGTACATGAGGACGACATCGGTGTCCGGGTCGTCGTACCAGTACTGGATGAGGTCGTTGCCGGAGACGTCCGCCCGGTTGCCGGACGACACGAAGGTGGACACGCCGGTGACGCCGGTGACGCCTCCGCCGCGCCGGTGCAGCCGGGACAGCAGGGCGATGCCGATCGCCCCGGACTGGGCGAACAGGCCGATCCGTCCGGGGCGCGGCAGTTCGGGCGCGAGCGAGGCGTTGAGCCGCACCTCGGGAGAGGTGTTGATGACTCCGAAGGCGTTCGGCCCGACGAGCCGCATGCCGTACGTGCGCGCCTGCCGGAGGAGGGCGCGCTGCCGCTCGCGCCCCTCGGGCCCGCTCTCCGCGTATCCGGCGGAGAGCACCACGAGGCCCTGCACGCCGTGTGCGCCGCAGTCGGTGACCGCCTCGGTGACCTGTTCGGCCGGGACGGCGACGACCGCGAGGTCCACGGGGCCCGGGATGTCCCGGACCGAGCGGTACGCGGGCATGCCGTCGACCTGCTCCAGCTCCTCGGGGAACGCTGTGTTGACGGCGTACAGGCTCCCGGTGAATCCTGCGTCCCGGATGTTGCCGAGGACGCCGCGGCCGACGCCGCCGGGCGTGCGGCCCACGCCGAGGACCGCGACGGAGCGGGGTGCGAGCAGCCGGCGCACCGACCGCGCCTCGGCGCGCTGCTCCCGCGCGCGCTGCACGGCGAGCGAGCGGTCGGTGGGTTCGAGGTCGAACTCCAGGCGTACGACGCCGTCCTCGAAGCTGCGCTTCTGGGTGTAGCCGGCGTCCCTGAACACCTTGATCATCTTGGTGTTGGCGGGCAGCACCTCGGCGGCGAAGCGACGGATGCCGCGTTCGCGGGCGACGGCGGCGATGTGCTCCAGGAGGGCGGAGGCGACGCCGCGTCCCTGGTGCGCGTCCTGCACCAGGAAGGCGACCTCGGCCTCGTCCGCGGGGCCGGTGGCGGGCGCTCCGCCGGCGCCGACGCGGTCGTAGCGTACGGTGGCGATGAACTCGCCGCCGATGGTGGCCGCGAGTCCCACCCTGTCCACGAAGTCGTGGTGCGTGAAGCGGTGGACGTCCTTGGCGGACAGGCGGGGGTACGGCGCGAAGAAGCGGTAGTACTTCGACTCGTCGGAGACCTGCTCGTAGAAGCTGACCAGGCGGTCGGCGTCATCAACGGTGATGGGCCGGATGCGCGCGGTGCCGCCGTCGCGCAGTACCACGTCCGCCTCCCAGTGGGCGGGGTACTCGTGCCGGTCGCGCCGGTCCGCCGGGGTCTGCATGGGCCCCAGAGTACGGCTCGCCAATGACAACGCCGCGAGGCAGTCTGTGGGGGACGGAGTCGGGCCGAGGCCGCGGTCCGACGACACGCCGGAGCGGGTGACAGGCCCGCTCCGGGCTTGCTTCACCGTAATGGAAAACTGGTCTAGACAACCTGAACACCGAAGGGCAGCAACACATGGCTGAGCGCCGCGTCAACGTCGGCTGGGCCGAGGGCCTTCACGCCCGTCCCGCCTCCATCTTCGTCCGAGCCGCCACGGCCGCAGGCGTCCCGGTGACGATCGCCAAGGCCGGCGGCGCCCCGGTCAACGCGGCCTCCATGCTGGCCGTGCTCGGCCTGGGCGCGCAGGGGGGCGAGGAGATCGTCCTCAGCTCCGACGCCGAGGGCGCGGACGCCGCCCTGGACCGGCTGGCGAAGCTGGTCGCCGAGGGGCTGGAAGAGCTGCCCGAGACCGTCTGAGCCGGTTCCCGAAGCCGCGTCGCCCCGAAAAGGCGACGCGGCTTCCGCGTTTTCACGGCCGGCCGGAAGAAATTCACAGCCGGCCCACGCCCGACAGCCGGTCATAAATCCGGGGCACGCCAAAAAGAGGCGGCGGCAGGACCCGCTCTCCCGAATTCCCCTCTTTGTATACGGCGCCCGTGTTAATTCCGCAGACTCGGCATGTTTACGACGTGTTGCGAATTCCTCACGCGCTCGGTGCGGTCGGCGCCCGGGGAGAACCGCAGCCGGTGCGCGGCCGACGCGCGCTCGGTGTGCAGGGTCATGACCGCCCGCGCGCGCTCCGCGTCGCCGCGCGCCACCGCGTCCACGACGGCGCCGTGCTCCGCCCAGGACTCGACGGGGCTTGCGGGCGACTCCACCGCGTACATCCAGGCGATCTTGTGCCGGAGCTGGGTGAGCGTCGAGGTCAGGGCTTGGCTGCCGGTGGCCTGGGCGAGCGTCACGTGGAACCAGCCGCCGAGGGAGCGCAGATCCTCGCTGTTGCCCCTCCTGGCCCGCTCCTGCCCCAGCCTGACCAAGCCGCGCAGCACCTTGAGATGGGCCTCCGTGCGCCGCTGGGCGGCCCGGGAGGCGCCCAGCGGCTCCAGGAGCAGGCGCATCTCCAGCAGGTCGGCCGCCTCCTGCTCGGTGGGTTCGGCCACGCACGCGCCCGCGTGCCGCCGCGTCACCACGAAGCCCTCCGCCTCCAGGGTGCGCAGGGCCTCGCGGACGGGGACGCGCGAGACGCCGTAGCGGCGCGCGAGCAGTTCCTCGGTGAGCCGGCTGCCGCGCTCGTAGACACCGGCGACGATGTCGTCCCGGATCGCCGTGCACACCGAGTGCGCCGGAATACGCATGACCGACCTCCGCCTTAATCCCCGTGAAACGCCGACGATTGACGTGTGTTCCGTGACTCTATGGCAATGAGCCGGAATTTCCGATGGCGGGCCGGAATCCATGGATATTTTTTGGACATCGGGGCGTCCGAAACGACGAAAACCCCGGCTCGCGAGCCGGGGCCGCGGCGCCCACGCGCCACCGGTCGTCAGACGTTCACACCGTGCTTGCGCAGATACGCGACGGGGTCGATGTCGGAGCCGTACTCCGGGGTCGTCCGCGCCTCGAAGTGCAGGTGCGGTCCGGTCGTGTTGCCCGTGGCGCCGGACAGCCCCAGCTGCCGGCCCGGAGTGACCCGCTCGCCCACCGAGACACCGACGGACGACAGATGGCCGTACTGGGTGTACATGCCGTCCGCCATCCGGATCACCACCTCGTAGCCGTACGCACCGCCCCAGCCGGCCGACACGACGGTGCCGGAACCCACCGCGTGGACGGCGGTGCCGGCCGCGGCGTGGAAGTCGACGCCGGTGTGGCTGCCGGAGGACCACAGGGAGCCGCCGGTGCGGTAGCCGGTGGAGACGTAGGAGTGCGCGATCGGCGCGACGAAGGCGTTCAGCCGCCTGCGCTCGGCCTCGCGGGCGGCCCGGACCTCGGCCGCGCGTTCCGTGGCCGCCCGCCGCGCCGCCGCCTTGCGCGCGGCATCCTCGGCCGCCTTCTCCTCGGCGGCCTGCCGCTGCGCGGCCGCCTGGGCGCCGATCTGCTCGGCGACCGAGTCACCGATGCCGACGACGGGGGTGAGGCCGGTCTGCTCCGCGGTGGTGGCGGCGTGCGCCGGACCGGCCGCGAGGGTGCCCATGGCACCGGTGACGGCGAGCGTCGCGACGCCCGCGGCGCGGGCGGTGGTGCGGTGCATCCGGGTGGAACGGCGGTGCTTCCCGGTGGCGCGGGTGAACGCCATGGAGTGACGGTCCTTTCCTTCCTTCTCGCCTACCGGGTTAGCTGACAGGTTCGGAGCAGGAAGGTCTCCTACAGGAGGGCGCGTGCCACGCGTACTCCCGATTCACCTCAGGGACTTGGGTCCCCGGCTCCCCTGGCTCGCGCCGTACGGGGACTCGGCGATGGCTGTCCGGTGCCGCGGGCGCGGCGCACTGCCTGACGAACAGCCCGGACGACGCTAAGGCGGACAACTTTCCATCCCCAAACCGAACCGGGTCTTTGTAGCGCATCCCACAGGGCAGACAGGCAACCTCCGCCGCAATTCGGGCATCCCGACGGAACGGAAGGGGCCCTGACGACCGGGGCGGTCTCCCACAGCCGTCAGGGCCCCACGCGCGTGTGCCGGTCCTCGGACCGCTCCGCCTACTCCGCGGACACCACGTGCACCTCTCCGATGCCCAGCGCCTCGGCCGGCTCCTTGATCTGCGCGGCGTCGCCGACCAGGACCGTCACCAGCCGGTCCACCGGGAACGCGTTCACCACCGCGGCGGTGGCCTCCACGGTGCCCGTGGCGGCCAGCTGCCGGTACAGGGACGCCTGGTAGTCGTCCGGCAGATGCTGCTCCACCTGGTCGGCGAGCGTGCTCGCCACGGCCGCCGCCGTCTCGTACTTCAGCGGCGCCACCCCGACGAGGTTCTGCACGGCGACGTCGCGCTCGGCGTCGGTGAGCCCTTCCTCGGCCAGCGTGCGCAGCACCGTCCACAGGTCGGCCAGCGCGGGACCGGTGTTCGGGGTGTCCACGGAGCCGCTGATGGCGAGCAGCGAGGCGCCCGTGCCGTCGGGGGCCGACCTGAGGACCTGGCCGAAGGCGCGCACCCCGTAGGTGTAGCCCTTCTCCTCGCGCAGGACGCGGTCCAGCCGGGAGGTGAGGGTGCCGCCGAGGCAGTACGTGCCGAGCACCTGGGCGGGCCAGACCCGGTCGTGCCGGTCGGCGCCGACGCGGCCGATGAGCAGCTGCGTCTGGACGGCGCCGGGGCGGTCCACGATGACGACCCGGCCGCGGTCGTCGGCGCTCACCGGCGGCACCGGCCGCGGCTGGGACGCGGCACCCGACCACGCCCCCAGGGACTCGCCGAGCAGCGCGTCCAGATCGATGCCCGTCAGGTCGCCGACGACCACGGCGGTGGCCGTCGCGGGCCGTACGTGCCGCTCGTAGAAGGCGCGCACCGCCGCCGCGTCGATCTTGGCGACGGTCTCCTCGGTGCCCTGGCGCGGACGCGACATGCGCGAGGCAGCCGGGAACAGCTCCTTGGAGAGCTCCTTGGCGGCGCGGCGGGACGGGTTGGCCAGCTCGTGCGGGATCTCGTCGAGACGGTTGCGGACCAGCCGCTCCACCTCGCTGTCGGCGAACGCGGGCGCGCGCAGCGCGTCGGACAGCAGCCCAAGACCTTTTGCCAGACGGGAGGCCGGGACCTCCAGGCTCAGCCGGACGCCCGGGTGGTCGGCGTGCGAGTCCAGCGTGGCGCCCGCCCGCTCCAGTTCGGCGGCGAACTCCTCGGCGGAGTGCCGGTCGGTGCCCTCGGAGAAGGCCCGCGCCATGATCGTGGCGACACCGTCCAGACCGGACGGCTCGGCGTCCAGCGGCGCGGACAGCAGCACCTCGACGGCGACGACCTGCTGGCCGGGCCGGTGGCAGCGCAGGACGGTCAGGCCGTTGTCCAGCGTGCCCCGCTCGGGGGCCGGGAACGCCCACGGCTTCGCCTCGCCCGCGCGGGGCTGCGGGTGGAACTCCATCGCGGCGAGCTCGGTCACTTGGCCGCCTCCTCGTTGTTGTCGTCGCCGGCTTCGACGGTGGCTTCGGACTCCGGGTCCTCGGGGACGTCCACGTCCTCGGTGTGCTCCGCGGACTCGGCGGAGAGCGGTTCGTAGACGAGCACCGCGCGGTTGTCCGCACGCAGCTGGGCCTGGGCGACCGCCTGGACCTCTTCGGGAGTCACCTCCAGGACCCGCTGCACGGCGGTCAGGGCGAGCTGCGGGTCACCGAACAGGACGGCGTACCGGCACAGTTCGTCGGCGCGGCCCGCGACCGTGCCGAGCCGGTCCAGCCACTCGCGCTCCAACTGCGCCTGGGCGCGCTCCATTTCCTCGGACGTGGGGCCCTCCTCGGCGAACCGGGTCAGCTCCTCGTCGATGGCGGCCTCGATGACCGGCACCTCGACGTCACCGGAGGTCTTCACGTCCAGCCAGCCCAGGGAGGGCGCGCCGGCCAGCCGCAGCAGGCCGAACCCGGCCGCCACCGCCGTACGGTCCCGCCGCACCAGCCGGTTGTACAGGCGGGAGGACTCGCCGCCGCCGAGGACCGTGAGCGCCAGGTCGGCCGCGTCGCACGCGCGCGTGCCGTCCTGCGGCAGCCGGTAGGCGGCCATCAGGGCGCGGGCCGGGACCTCCTCCACGACGACCTCGCGCAGCTGCTCCCCGATGGTCTCGGGCAGCGAGCCGTCGCGGGGCTCGGGCTTGCCGTCGTGGGAGGGGATCGAGCCGAAGTACTTCTCGATCCAGGCGAGCGTCTGCCGCGGGTCGATGTCGCCGACCACGGAGAGTACGGCGTTGTTCGGCGCATAGTAGGTGCGGAAGAACGCGCGCGCGTCCTCCAGGGTGGCCGCGTCCAGGTCCGCCATCGAACCGATCGGCGTGTGGTGGTACGGGTGGCCCTCGGGGTAGGCGAGGGCGGTCAGCCGCTCGAAGGCGGTGCCGTAGGGCACGTTGTCGTAGCGCTGGCGGCGCTCGTTCTTGACGACGTCCCGCTGGTTCTCCATGGACTCGTCGTCCAGCGCGGCCAGCAGCGAACCCATGCGGTCGGCCTCCAGCCACAGGGCCAGCTCCAGCTGGTGGGCGGGCATGGTCTCGAAGTAGTTGGTCCGCTCGAAGCTGGTGGTGCCGTTCAGCGACCCTCCGGCGCCCTGCACCAGCTCGAAGTGCCCGTTGCCCTGCACCTGCGCGGAGCCCTGGAACATCAGGTGCTCGAAGAGGTGAGCCAGACCGGTACGCCCCTTGACTTCGTGGCGGGAGCCGACGTCGTACCAGAGGCAGACCGCCGCGACCGGGGTCAGATGGTCCTCGGAGAGCACCACGCGCAGCCCGTTGGCCAGGCGGTGCTCGGTCGCTGTCAGGCCCCCGGAGCCTGCCTCGGCTGTGGCCGTGTGACCCATGGGCATGTACGTCCCTTCGATCGCGGATGCGGTCGTGAAACCGCGGTTTTCCTGCCAGTCCTGCCACTGTATGCAAGCGTGCGCACCCTGGGCGAAGTTCCCGCGGGACGTACGCCCACAGCGGATCGCGTAGCCTGCGGGGTCGTGCCACGGGGCGGTCCCCCGCGGCAGCCGCGGCGCCGGGGCGGGCCGCCGACACCGGGGCCTGGCCCGGGTTGTCAGTGTCGCGGTCCACAATGGTCCGCATCAGATCACGTTCACGCTTCCGCACGAACGCCCCATAGGCGAGCGACCGAACACAGGAGGAGCCGGCAGCGATGGCCCGCCGCAGCACGAAGACCCCGCCGCCCGACGAACCGTTCGAGGAGAGAATCCTCGACATCGACGTCGTGGACGAGATGCAGGGCTCCTACCTTGAGTACGCGTACTCGGTCATCTACTCCCGTGCCCTGCCGGACGCCCGCGACGGCCTCAAGCCGGTGCACCGCCGCATCGTGTACCAGATGAACGAGATGGGCCTGCGCCCCGACCGCGGCTATGTGAAGTGCGCGCGCGTCGTCGGCGACGTCATGGGCAAGCTCCACCCGCACGGAGACGCGTCCATCTACGACGCCCTGGTGCGCATGGCGCAGCCCTTCTCGATGCGCGTGCCGCTGGTCGACGGCCACGGCAACTTCGGGTCGCTGGGCAACGACGACCCGCCGGCCGCCATGCGGTACACGGAATGCCGCATGGCCGAGGCCGCCGGCCTGATGACCGACTCGATCGACGAGGACACGGTCGACTTCGCCCCGAACTACGACGGGCAGGAGCAGGAGCCGTCGGCGCTGCCCGCCGCGTTCCCGAACCTGCTGGTCAACGGCGCGTCGGGGATCGCCGTCGGTATGGCCACGAACATGCCGCCGCACAACCTCGGCGAGGTGATCGCGGCCGCTCGGCACCTCATCCGGCACCCGAACGCCGACCTGGACGCCCTGATCAGGCATGTGCCGGGCCCCGACCTGCCCACCGGCGGCCGGATCGTCGGCCTCTCCGGGATCCGCGACGCCTACGAGACCGGCCGGGGCACCTTCAAGATGCGGGCCACGGTGACCGTGGAGACGGTGACCGCACGCCGCAAGGGCCTCGTCGTCACGGAACTGCCCTTCGCCGTCGGACCCGAGAAGGTCATCTCCAAGATCAAGGACCTGGTCGGCACGAAGAAGCTGCAGGGCATCGCCGACGTCAAGGACCTCACGGACCGTGAGCACGGCCTGCGCCTGGTCATCGAGATCAAGAACGGCTTCGTGCCCGAGGCGGTCCTGGAACAGCTCTACAAGCTGACGCCGATGGAGGAGTCCTTCGGCATCAACAACGTGGCACTGGTCGACGGCCAGCCCCTCACGCTGGGCCTGAAGGAACTCCTTGAGGTCTACCTCGACCACCGCTTCGACGTGGTGCGCCGCCGCTCGGAGTTCCGCCGCGGCAAGCGACGCGACCGGCTGCACCTCGTGGAGGGCCTGCTCACCGCGCTGGTCGACATCGACGAGGTCATCCGCCTCATCCGCTCCAGCGAGAACAGCGCGCAGGCGAAGGAGCGGCTGATGCGGCGCTTCTCGCTGTCGGAGATCCAGACCCAGTACATCCTGGACACGCCCCTGCGCCGGCTGACCAAGTACGACCGGATCGAGCTGGAGGCGGAGAAGGAACGGCTCAACGCGGAGATCGCGGAGCTGACCCGGATCCTGGAGTCGGACGCCGAACTGCGCAAGCTGGTCTCCGCGGAACTCGCCGCGGTCTCCAAGAAGTTCGCCACCCCGCGCCGCACGCTGCTGCTGGAGGCGGGCGCGACCCCGGTCGCCGCGGTGCCGCTTCAGGTGGCCGACGACCCGTGCCGGGTGCTGCTGTCCTCGACCGGGCTGCTGGCCCGCACGGCGAACGGCGAGCCCTTCCCGGTGGACGCCGGCGCCAAGCGCGTCAAGCACGACGTGATCGTCTCGGCGGTCCCGGCGACGGCGCGCGGCGAGGTGGGTGTGGTGACGTCCGCAGGGCGGCTGCTGCGGGTCAACGTGGTCGACCTGCCGCAGCTGCCGGAGACGGCGGCGGCGCCGAACCTCGCCGGAGGGGCACCCGTCGCGGAGTTCGTCACCCTGGAGGACGAGGAGACGGTGGTCTGCCTGACCACGCTCGACGAGTCGTCCCCCGGACTGGCGCTCGGCACCGAGCAGGGCGTGGTCAAGCGGGTGGTGCCCGACTACCCGTCCAACAAGGACGAGTTGGAGGTCATCGCGCTCAAGGAGGGTGACCGGATCGTCGGCGCGGTGGAGCTGCGCACCGGCGAGGAGGACCTGGTGTTCATCACGGACGACGCGCAGCTGCTGCGCTACCAGGCGTCCCAGGTCCGCCCGCAGGGCCGCCCGGCGGGCGGCATGGCGGGCGTCAAGCTCGCCGAGGGCGCCAAGGTGATCTCCTTCACCGCCGTCGACCCGGCCGTGGACGCGGTGGTCTTCACGGTGGCGGGCTCGCGCGGCACGCTGGACGACTCGGTGCAGACGACCGCCAAGCTGACCCCGTTCGACCAGTACCCGCGCAAGGGGCGGGCCACCGGCGGCGTGCGCTGCCAGCGGTTCCTGAAGGGCGAGGACTGCCTGTCCCTGGCCTGGGCCGGGGCCGTCCCGGCGCGGGCGGCGCAGAAGAACGGCACGCCGGTGGACCTGCCGGAACTGGACCCGCGTCGCGACGGCTCGGGCGTGTCCCTGCCGAAGACGGTGTCGGTGGTGGCGGGCCCGGTCTACTGAGCGCGCCGCCGGGTGTGCCGCGCCGTGCCACCGGTCGTGCGGCACCGCTCCGCCGGGTGTGCCGCGCCGTGCCGCCGGTCGTGCGGCACCTCGTGGCTGCTCGCGCAGTTCCCCGCGCCCCCTCCGGGCGCTGTCGGCGGACGGCTGAGCGGGGACGCCGGAGGGCTCGGCGGGCGCGCCTCAGGGGTGGGCTGGTGCCCCGGAGGGCTCGGCGGGGTCCAGGAACGGCGGGTCCTCGGGATTCGGTTCCCCGGCGGTCCGCCGTGCGGCGTCCTGCTCGTCCGGGCCCGCCACATAGCGCAGGACGCCCCACATGCCGTGCTCGTCGGTGTGCGGGGCGTCGCTCTCGCAGGCCCTCAGTTCCCGGCACAGGGCGCCGGTGTCGATGCCGGAGCCGATGAGGACGAGCTGGGTCAGCCGCTCCCCGGCCCCCGTCCACGGCTCCGGGTAGAAGCGCAGGAACCGCCCGACGGCGTGCACGGCGTAGCGGTTGACGGTGTCGTACGCCCCGAAGTCGACGTACCCCTTGATCCGGTAAAGCCCCTCGGTCCTGCCGTCGAGGAACCGCATCAACCTGCGCGGGTCGAGGGGCACTTCGGAGACGTAGGACAGGCTGTCGTAGCCGGTGTGCAGATGGCCCGCGTGCTCGTCCTCGCCGTGCCGGTGCAGGTCGTCGAAGGACAGCTGCCCGACGCGCTCCTCGGCCGGCCTGCGGTCGAAAAGGAACTCGGGGTCGATGCGGCCGTAGGCGGCGGGCACGACGGCGGCGCGGTCGGTGAGCGAGCCGACGAGGCCGAGCACCCGCGCGCCGTCCGCGGACCGGTCGAGCTTGTTGACCACGACCAGGTCGGCGAGGGCGAGGTGCCGGTCGATCTCCGGGTGCCGGGCGCGGGTGGCGTCGAACTCGGCGGCGTCGACCACCTCGACCAGCCCGCCGTAGACGATCCCCGGATGCTCGCTGGCGAGCACCATCCGGACGAGTTCCTGGGGTTCGGCGAGCCCGCTGGCCTCGATGACGATGACGTCGATGCCCGTGGCCGGCGCGGCGAGCCGGGCCAGGTACGTGTCGAGTTCGCTCGCGTCGACGGCGCAGCACAGGCAGCCGTTGCCCAGCGACACCGTGGAGTCGCCGAGCGCGCCCGCCACGGCCATCGCGTCGATCTCGACGGCGCCGAAGTCGTTGACGATCGCCCCGATGCGGCTGCCGCCGCTGTGGTGCAGGAGGTGGTTGAGGAGCGTGGTCTTCCCGGAGCCCAGGAATCCGGCGATGACGACGACCGGGATCTGCTGCGGACTACGGCGGTGCCCCACGGTGCGACCTCTCTCACGCGAACGCGTGCACCGGGCTCACGGCCCGGCGCACGGAGGGAATGGCATGCCGACCCAGGATACGAGCAGGGAGAACACCGCGAAGTGAACGATTGTTAGCAGGCACGGCGGGGCAGACGAAGTGCAGGCGCCGGAGTGTGCGACCCTCGCTTCCCTCTGTGCGCCGCCTCTCCGCCTCCCCGCCGATCAGAGCCGCTCGGCACACTCTGGGAGACGGCTAGCGCCGCCCACCGCTCGCCGGTCCCCTCCAGTCGACCCGCACCCCGACGACCGGCGGACGGCCGCCTGATTCGGGGGTTGACATGGCCACACAGAAGACGGGGAACTGGGGGCCGGGCTCAGTCGCCGCGGTCCTCGCGCTTTCGATCACCGGCACCGCGGCGTCCCTCCTGGCGTACCGCCGCGCCCTGGAGGCGGTCGTCCGCACGAACGCCGAGATCCTGCGACGGCTGGACGCCCTGGACGACCAGCGCCGGCAGGCGTCCCGGCGCACGGACCGCACCGAGTACCAGCGCGATCACCGGCAGCTCCTGCTCGCGGCGATGAAGGACCAGGACCTGCTTCCCGTGCTCGACGCCTACGAGGGCGACGTGCCGCCACGCGTGCAGAAGCAGTACCTCTTCGCCAACGCCCTGTACGTGCACGCCCTGCACGGCTACCGGATCGGCCTGCTCACCCGGGCCGAACTGCGCGGCTACGTCCGTGTGCTGTTCCAGAGCCCGACGGCCCGCGCCTACTGGGAGGCCACGCGCCACCACCGGGCGAGCCTGCGGGACGGCTCGGAGGAGGCCGAGATCGGCAAGATGACCGACGAGTTGCTGGCGGAGCTGGACGAGGCCGACACGGACGAGTGGTGGGTGGTGGGCGACCGACCCGCCGAGGAATGAGACCCAGCCGAGGGAGCGGGCTCCTTGGCCCGCAAAAACGAATCACTCGCTCAGACACCCAAGTCCGGGCCCCAAGCGCGATCTGAGCAGGCTAGGTTGTCCCCGCCTGCCACGTGCACACCCGCCGTCACAGCAGGCCCATACGTCGTTGCCGCCCCGGACCACACCCATGCCCCGGCGCCCGGCACGAGGAAAACCCATGACCGATTCAAGCAAGGACCGGGATCGACTTGAAGATCGTGCGCCGCATTGGTGCGTCACCTCGCGAAAGAGGGAGCGTTAACGGGCAGACCTGCCCGGACATCTTTGAACTGCAGGACGGGAACTTCGCGGTGATCGGTACGGACCGTACCGACACACTCGACTCCGAACTGCCGTCGGACGCCGCACGCGCCGACTACGAGCGGATCGTGGTGATCAGCCGCGAGACGCTGGTGCGCGCGAAGGCCGACATTCCGGACGCCTAGGCGCGGCCCTCCGGTCACGGTGGACGCGCCGCCGATCGGGCGCGCCGACCGATCGGGCGCGCCGACCGATCGGGCGCGCCGACCGATCGGGCGCACCGTGATCCGCGGATGGACCGCGCCCCGCACCGGCCCAGCTCGATGCCGCTCTTCGGCAGCGGGCTGGGCTTTCCTCAGGCCGGCGCCGGGACCGCCGCGGGCGGGGGCGGTCCGACGTACCGGGCCACCGGCCTGATGATCTTGGAGTCGGCGGCCTGTTCCACGATGTTGGCGCTCCAGCCGACCACACGCGCCGCCGCGAACGTGGGCGTGAACATCTCGCGCGGCAGCCCGCACAGTTCCATGACCACGCCCGCGTAGAACTCGACGTTGGCATGCAGTTCGCGGCCGGGCTTCAGCTCGGCGAGGATCGCCTCGACGCGGCGCTCCACCTCCACGGCGAAGGACACGCGCGGGCCGCCGAAGCCCTCGGCGATCTCACGGAGCATCCGCGAACGGGGGTCCTCCGTACGGTAGATCGCATGGCCGAAGCCCATGATGCGCTCACCCGCCAGGACGCGTTCACGGACCCAGCCGTCGATGCGGTCGGGGGTGCCGATCGCGTCCAGGGTGTCCAGGGCCCGGCTGGGCGCACCGCCGTGCAGCGGACCGGACAGCGCTCCCAGGGCACCTACGAGGCATGCCGCCACATCGGCACCGGTGGACGCGATGACCCGTGCGGTGAAGGTTGACGCATTGAATCCATGGTCAATGGTTGAGATCAGGTATTGCTCGACGGCACGGGCCCGCCGCTCGTCCGGTTCCTCCCCGGTCACCATGTACAGGTAGTTGGCCGCGTACGAGAGATCGTCGCGCGGCTCCACCGGCTCCTGTCCCCGCCCGAGCCGGTACAGCGCGGTGAGCAGGGTCGGTACGACCGCGCAGGCGGCGACGGCATCCGCGCGGCGCCGGTCGGCGTCGATGTCGTACACGGGCCGCAAGCCCCGGGCCGCGCCGAGCAGCGACAGCGCCGTGCGCGCCCCGGCCAGTGGACCCGAGGCGCGACTCGCGGCGGCGACGGCGGGCAGGGCGGCGCGGACCTCGGCGGGCAGCCGGCGCGGCGCGACGGTCTCGGTGAGGAAGGCGGCGCGCCGCCGCGCGTCGGGGAGTTCGCCGTACGCGAGGAGGTGCCAGACGTCCTCGAAGCCGCGGGTCCGCGCGAGTTCGACGGCCGAGTACTGGCGGTAGTGGTAGAAGCCCTCGGTCCCCCGGACATCGCCGATCTCGGTGTCGGTGACGACGACGCCCGCGAGCCCGCGCGGCACATCGACAAGGGTGGCTGCCGACCTATTGATGGACATGTTTTCCTCCCTGGACTTGACCCGACTGTCCATGCTTGACTATTTCTCTGTCAATATTGATTGAATCAACATTCAGTCCATACGCCACCAAGGCGACTACGGTGACCCTCATGCGCGATCAAGAACCCGCTTCCCACGGCCCCGAGCGGAGGCTGAGCACCAAGGAGACCGCCGAACTGCTCGGCGTGAAACCGGAGACCGTGTACGCGTACGTGAGCCGCGGTCAGCTCAGCAGCCGGCGCGCGCCCGGCGGCCGGGGCAGCACCTTCGACGCCGCGGAGGTGGACGCCCTCGCCCGGCGCCACAGGCGGGAGAGCCAGGTCACCCCAGCCGTCGGCGCGGAGATGTCCGTCCGCACCCGCGTCACGCTGATCGACCAGGACCGGTACTACTTCCGCGGTGTCGACGCCGCGGAACTCGCCGCGCGCCACTCCTACGAGGAGGTCGCCGAGTGGCTGTGGACCGGGCGGCTGAGCCCGGGCGTCACGTTCACCGCCCCCGAGGCCACGGCCGCCGTCGCCCGTCGGGCGGTGGCCGCCCTGCCCGAGCACGCCGAGCCCACCGACCGGCTGCGGGTCGCCGCGGTCGCCGCCGCCACCGAGGACCCGCTGCGCTTCGACCTGTCCGAGGAGGCCGTCCTCGCGACGGCGCGGATCCTCATCCCGACGCTCGTCGCCGCCCTGCCGCCCCGCCCGCACGCCCGGGACGAGGGCCCGCTCGCCCTGCGCCTGTGGGGCCGGCTGACCGGCCGTGAACCCGACGAGGCGTCACTGCGCGCCCTGGACACGGCGCTTGCCCTGCTGGTCGACCACGACCTGGCCGCCTCGACGCTCGCGGTGCGGGTCGCCGCATCGGCCCGGGCCCATGTGTACGCGGCCGTCTCGGCCGGACTGGGCGTGATCGAGGGCCCGTTGCACGGCGCCGCCAGCGGACTGGCCCACCGGCTGCTGCTCGACGTGCTGGACGAGGGCAGCGCCGTTCCGGTGATCGCGGCCGAACTCCGCGCCGGCCGCCGCATTCCCGGCCTCGGCCACCGGCTCTACCCGGGCGAGGACCCACGCGCGCGTGCCCTGTTCGCCCTCCTGGAGCACGTCCCGCGCGCGGAGCCCGCCCTCCTCGCGGCCCGCGACATCGTCGCCACCACGGCCCGGCACACCCCGCTGCACGCCAATGTCGACCTGGCCCTCGCGGTGCTCACCGTCGCCTGCGGCATGCCCGCGACCGCGGGCGAGACGGTCTTCGCCGTCGCCCGGACCGCGGGCTGGATCGCGCACGCCCTGGAGGAGTACGGCGAGCGCCCGCTGCGGATGCGCCCCAGCGGCCACTACGTGGGCCCGCGACCGCCGCAGCCCGCGCCGCAGTAGCACACGGGCAGGAGAGAACCGGGCGGGAAGTCGCCCCGCGCAAAGTCAGGTTAGGCTCACCTCTGTGAGTAGGTGCGCAACCGTCTCCCGGAACCTCGACGAGCCCGTCTCCGGTACGGCGGCCACGGCGACGACATGGCTGCTGCTCGAACAGCCCGGCCCCTGGGGTGCCAAGGCGCTCACGTCGAGCCATCTGGACCGCGCCCTCGGCCGCGCCCTGGAAGCCGCCGCCGACGGCACCGGCGTACGGATCGCGCTCATCCGGCGCCCCGGGCGCCACGCCGACCCCGGAACCCCCGCCGAGCGCCGGGTGTACGCAGCGCACACCGTTCCGGGAAAGGTATGGCTGCGCGCCGCCACCACCCGCGACCCGCGCACGCTCCTCGACCTCGACTACGCCGCCCTCGGCGCGGGCGACCACCGTACGTTCGACACGGCGCTCGGCGCTCGCGCGCACGAGGCGGGCCCGCTCGCGCTCGTCTGCACCAACGGCAAACGCGACCGCTGCTGCGCGCTGCTCGGCCGGCCCCTCGCGGCCGAACTCACCGCCTCCGGCGTACCGGGGGTGTGGGAGGTCACCCATGTGGGTGGACATCGCTTCTCGCCGACGGTGCTCGTCCTGCCGTACGGCTACGCCTACGGACGGGCCGAGGCACACACCGTCAAGGAGGTCCTGCAGGGCGTCCGGGAGGGGCGCGTCGTCGTGCAGGGGTGCCGCGGGAACTCGGCCTGGGACAAGCCCGGTCAGGCGGCCGAACTGGCCGTGCGCACGGCGGCGGGCGAGTACGCGGCGGGCGTGCTGAGTGTCGTGCGCACCGACGGTGCGGCGCCCCGCTGGGAGGTGACCGTGGCCCATGCCGACGGCCGCCGCTGGCGCGTCGTCGTGGCCCGGGGCGCCTCGCTCCCGCCGCGCCCGGAGAGTTGCGGCGCCTCGGTGCTGGGCACGCCGGCGCGGATGGACGTGGTGTCCGTGCGCGAACTGACGTCCGCGGCCCTGACGGGCTGACCCTGTCGCCGCCGAGTGGCGGCCCGTCGGCCCGGGGAGCCGACTGCCCCGATCCGATCGGGAAACGGCCGACACCGTTGCGCCGGGAACCGGCAGCCCCGTTCGCCAAGAATCGGTCAAGAGATCCGCGCCACACCCCCTACGGCTCGGTCCGCCCGCCCACGTACCGTCATGGGCATGAGCCCCACTCCCCCCGCACGCCGTCTGCGTCTCGGTCTGCCGCGGCGGGTGTTCTCGCAGGTTCTGCTGATGCAGGTGGCGATCGCCGCCGGAGTCGCGGTGCTCGCCACCGGGCTGTTCCTGGCCCCGTTGAGCAAGCAGCTCGACGAGGAGGCGATGCGCCGCGCGCTGGCGATCGCGGAGACCACGGCGCAGGATCCGCAGATCGCCGAGGGCGTCCAGCACACGCGGCCGTCCATCGACGGCCCGGTGCAGGTGGAGGCCGAGCGGATCCGGCACGCCACGAACGCCGAGTACATCGTGGTGATGGACCTGCGCGGCGTGCGCTGGTCGCACACCACGCGCTCGGAGATCGGCGGCCTTGTCTCCACCGACCCGAGCGCGGCCCTGGCCGGACGGCAGGTCATGGAGATCGACAACGGCACCCTGGGCCGCTCCGCGCGCGGCAAGGTGCCGCTGTACGACGCCGACCACCGGATCATCGGGGCCGTCTCGGTGGGCATCGCCTACGACAGCGTGCGCGCCCGGCTGCTCAGCGCGATCCCCGGGCTGTTCGCCTACGCGGGCGGCGCCCTCGCGGTCGGCGCCCTGGCCGCCTGGCTGATCTCCCGCCGGGTGCAGCGGCAGACCCAGGACCTGGCCTTCTCCGACATCTCGGCCCTGCTCGCGGAGCGGGAGGCGATGCTGCACGGCATCCGGGAGGGTGTCGTCGCCCTCGACCGCACCGGCCGTATACGTCTGCTCAACGACGAGGCGCGGCGGCTGCTCGGCATCGGCGACGAGTCCGTCGGACGGACCCCGGACGAGGCGCTGGGCGAGGGACGCACGACCGATGTGCTGGCCGGCCGGGTGACCGGCACCGATCTGCTCACCGTCCGCGGCCAGCGGGTCCTGGTCGCCAACCGGATGCCCACCGGCGACGGCGGCGCGGTGGCCACCCTGCGCGACCGCACCGAGCTGGAGCAGCTGGGCCGCGAACTGGACTCCACACGCGGCCTGATCGACGCCCTGCGCGCCCAGGACCACGAGCACGCCAACCGCATGCACACGCTGCTCGGCCTGCTCGAACTGGAGATGTACGACGACGCGGTGGAGTTCGTCGGAGAGGTCGTCGGCGATCACCGGGTCACCGCGGAGCAGGTCACCGAGAAGATCCAGGACCCGCTGCTCGCCGCCCTGCTGGTCGGCAAGGCGACGGTCGCGGCGGAGCGCGGGGTCGCGCTGTGGGTCTCGGACCGCACCCGGCTCCCGGACCGGCTGATCGAGCCGAGGGGCCTGGTCACGGTCGTGGGCAACCTGGTCGACAACGCCCTCGACGCCGTCGCCGGGACCCCGCACGCGCGCGTGGAGGTCGAACTGCGCGCCGAGGGGCGCACGGCCGTGCTCAGGGTGCGCGACACGGGACCCGGCGTCCCGGCGGACCGGCGCGAGCTGGTCTTCACCGAGGGGTGGTCCACCAAGGAGCCGCCGGCGCACGGCAAACGCGGTCTCGGGCTGTCCCTGGTGCGCAGGTTCGCCGAGCGGCAGGGCGGGAGCGCCACGGTCGGCGAAGCGGGCGGCGGGGGCGCGGAGTTCACGGTCGTACTGCCCGAGGCCCTGGCCGAGCCGGAACTCGAACCGGGGCCGCGGCCGGAGCCCGCACCTGCGCTGACGGCGCCCGCGCGGACCGCCACCGAGGAGGATGCCCGATGATCGAGGTCCTGGTCGTGGACGACGACACCCGGGTCGCCCGGGTCAACGCGGCCTACGTGGAGAAGGTTCCCGGCTTCCGCGTGGCAGGCGAGGCGCACAACGCGGCCGAGGCACTGCGCCAGGTGGAGGCGCTGCCGCGGCTCGACCTGGTCCTTCTGGACCACTATCTGCCCGACGAGACCGGACTTGCGGTCGTCCAGGAGATGCGCAGGCGCGGCCACCAGACCGACGTCATCATGGTGACGGCGGCCCGGGATGTGTCCACGGTGCAGGCGGCGATGCGCCACGGCGCCCTGCAGTACCTGGTGAAACCGTTCGCCTTCGCGGGGCTGCGCACCAAGCTGGAGGCGTACGCGCGGCTGCGCCGCACGCTGGACGGCGGCGGGGAGGCAGAACAGACAGAGGTGGACCGGATCTTCGGAGCGCTGTCCGCGCCGTCGGAGCCGGAGCTGCCCAAGGGACACTCCCCCACCACGGCCGAACTGGTGCGCCAGTGCCTGATGAACGCCCAGGGCCCGCTGTCGGCCCAGGAGATCGCCGAGCGGACCGGGGTGAGCCGGCAGACCGCCCAGCGCTATCTGAAGCTCCTGGAGCGCACGGGGCGGGCCCGGCTGACCCTCAAGTACGGCGACGCGGGCCGCCCCGAACACCGTTACGTGTGGGCGACCCGCGCCTGACGGCTCCCGGCCTGACGGCTGCCGGCCTGGCGGTCAGCCGGCCGACTTGGCGGCCTTCTCGACGAACTCCGTGGTGTAGGTCTTGCTCAGGTCGACCTTGGCGTTCTTGATGTTGGGGTTGAACGACTTGAGGACCTTCTCGACGGTCTCCGGGCCGTTCTCCGGCATCACGCCGTCGTCCGTGAACATCGGCAGCGTGCTCTTGATCGCCTCCGTGTAGAGGGCCTTGTTGCCCTGGGAGTAGTCGGCGGGCATCTTGGCGGCGATCTCGTCGGCGCTGTGCGTGGACATCCACGTGAGCGTCTTGACGAATGCATTGACCAGCTTCTGCACGGTGTCCTTGTGGCCGTTCACCCAGTCCGTCTGCATGTACAGACTTGACGATGGGTACGGGCCGCCGAGCGCCTCCTGTGAGCCCTCGGGGGTGCGCATGTCGAGGAGGATCTTGCCGGCCTTCTTGTCCAGGATCGTCGCCACGGTCGGGTCGGTCGTCATACCTCCGTCGATGGAGCCCTGTTCCAGCGCGGAGATGAACGTCGGGCCGGCGCCCACCGCGACGGGAGTGAACTCATGGACGCTCACGCCGTTCTTGACGGCGAGGTACTTGGTGAGGAAGTCGGTGGAGGAACCGAGACCGGTCACACCGAGCTTCTTGCCCTTGAAGTCCTTGGGCGAGGTGATGTCACCGGCCGCCTTGTTGGAGACGACCTCCACCTCGCCGGGCGCGTGCGAGAACTGCACGACGGACTCGACGGACTTGCCCTTCACCTGGAGGTCGAGCGTGTGGTCGTAGAAGCCGACCGTCCCCTGGACCTGGCCGGCGACGAGCGCGGTCTCGGCCTGGACTCCGGCGGGCTCGCTCAGGAGCTGGACGTTCAGTCCCTCGGCGTCGAAGTAGCCGAGCCGCTGGGTGAGCATCGCGGGCAGGTAGATGACCTTGTCCAGGCCACCGACCATGATCTTGACCTTCTCCCCCTTGCCCTTGCCGCCGCCTCCGCTGCCGCTGTCGGCGGTCGTGCTGGCCGCTTCGTTGGCGCAGGCGGTGAGCGAGGAGAGGGCGAGCAGGCCGGCGGCGGAGAGCGCCGCGAGTCTGACGGTCTTGCGCATGGCGGTTCACGTCCTTGTGAGAATGCGGTGCGGGGAACGGGGGGTGGCGCTTGGGGGGCGTCAGTGCTCGGAGTCGGCCGGCTTCCAGCGGAAGATGCGCCGTTCCGCGAAGGTCAGCAGCCCCTCGGCGACGAGCGCGACGACGGCGAGGATGACCATCGCGGCGTACACACCGGCCGAGTTGAAGGTGCCCTGCGACTGCGCGACGAGCAGGCCGATGCCCTTGGTGGCGCCGATGTACTCGCCGACGATGGCGCCGATCAGCGCGAAGCCGAAGCTGACGTGGAGGCTAGTGAAGATCCACGAGGTGGCCGACGGGATGACGACCTGAAGGGTCACCCTGCGGTCGCTGGCGCCCAGGATGCGGGCGTTGGCGACCAGGTTGCGGTCGACCTCACGCGCGCCCTGGAAGGCGTTGAAGAAGACCGGGAAGAACACGAGCACCACGGCGGACGCGACCTTGGAGGCGGGGCCGAGACCGAACCAGATCACAAAGATCGGGGCGAGAACGATCCTCGGTATAGAGTTGAGCACCTTGATGTATGGACCAAGGACATCGGCGAGGAAGGTGATCCGCCCGAGCGCGATACCGAGGACGACACCGGCGACGACACCGATGACCCAGCCCAGCAACGCCTCGTACAGCGTGTACCAGATCTGCTCGCCCAGTGAGCCGAGCGCCGTGCCATGGGTGACCCAGGTGTAGATCTGGTCCCAGATCTTCGACGGCATCGAGAAGTTGAACGGATCGATGACCTTCGCCCGCGACAGCCACTCCCACAGACCGAGCACGGCGACCAGCAGCAGCGCCCGGCCGCCCATGACGACGGTCCTGCGTCTGCGGGCCGCTCTGGCCCGGCTTCGTGTGCGGTCCGTGGGCTTGTCCGTACCGGCGACGGGGGCGCTGAGGACGTCATGCGACATGAGCGGCACCCCTCTCGCGGGTGATGCGGACCTCTTCGCCGAGGGACTCCCAGATCTCGCGGTAGATCTCGATGAACCGCGGTTCCAGACGCACCGACTCGACCTTGCGCGGCCGGGGCAGGTCGATGTCGAAGACGTGCTTCACGGTGGCGGGCCCCGCGGTCATCACAACGACCTTGTCGGCCAGCGCGATGGACTCCTCCAGGTCGTGCGTGACGAAGACGACCGAGGCGCCCGTGCCCTCCCACAGCTCCAGGAGTTCGTCCGACATCAGCGCCCGGGTCTGCACGTCGAGCGCGGAGAACGGCTCGTCCATGAGCAGGATCTCGGGGTCGTTGACGAAGGTCGCGGCGAGCGCGACGCGCTTGCGCTGGCCGCCGGAGAGCTGGTGCGGGTAGCGGTCCTCGAAGGCGGCGAGACCGACCCGGGCCAGCCACTCGCGGGCCTTCTGCTTGGCCTCCGCCTTCGGTACGCCACGAAAGCGCGGGCCCGCCATGACGTTGGACAGGACCGTCCGCCAGGGGAAGGTCGCGTCCTGCTGGAAGACGAAGCCGACCTTGTCGCCGACGCCGGAGACCGGTTCCCCGGCCACCAGCACATCGCCCTCGGTGGGCTCCTCCAGGCCGCTGACCAGGGTCAGCGTGGTGGACTTGCCACAGCCGGTGGGTCCGACGACGGCGACGAACTCACCGCGCCCGATGGTGAGGTCCAGACCCCGGACAGCCGTGTGCAGCCCCCCTGACGGGGTCTTGAAGATCTTGCTCGCGCCCCGCAGCTCGATGGCGGGGCTGGTGTCTGCGCTCATGGCCCGGGACCGTAGGTGTGGCCCCTGCCACAGCAGCAGTCTTCTGAGCGCAAGCCGTTCTTTTGCTCGCAGGAGCCTTTTGTGCTCGTTTTGCTCGCGCTACAACTGCGGAGCCGAAACACGGGCTTAACGCCCGCCTGGCCTTGAGGAAATGAGGCCCCATGATTGACGTCCTGGTGGTGGACGACGACTTCCGTGTCGCCGAGATCAACGCCAAGTACGTGGGAAAGGTTCCCGGTTTCCGGGTGGCCGCCCGCGCGCACAGTGCCGCCCAGGCCCTGGCCGCCGTGGAACGCGGAGCCATCGACCTGGTGCTGCTCGACCACTACCTGCCCGACCAGACGGGTCTTGAACTGGTCCACCGGATGCGCGAAGAGGGCCATGGCACCGACGTCATCATGATCACCGCGGCCAGTGATGTCACGACCGTGCAGAAGGCGATGCGCCTGGGCGCGCTGCATTATCTGGTCAAGCCGTTCACCTTCACCGCGCTGCGCACTCGCCTGGACTCGTACGCGGCCCTGCGCCGCACCGTCGACCGGGTCGGCGGGCGAGGTCTGGCCGGCCAGGAGCAGGTCGACCGGATCTTCGGCGCGCTGCGCACCGCGCCCGCGCCGAGCTCGCCCGGCCTGCCGAGCGGCCACTCGGAGCCCACCACCGACCTCATCTGCGGTGTGCTGCACCGCGCCGACCATCCGCTGTCCGCGCACGAGGTGGCCGCCGAGACGGGCCTGAGCCGCTCCACCGCGCAGCGCTATCTGCGCCATCTGGAACAGGCGGGCCGGTTGCGTCTGTCCCTGAAGTACGGTGACACGGGACGCCCCGAGCACCGGTACGCCTGGGTGGCACCCTGACGGCCCCCGCCTGCGCGAGCCCGTACGCGGAGCAGACCGCCGCTCCTACACGGCTCCCGCCCCGGTCAGCGACCGCACCTCGGTCTCCGCGTGCCTGGCCTCGTCCGGGACCTCGTCCGAGGTGACGGTGCCCAGCCAGCCCGCGAGGAAACCCAGCGGGATGGAGACGATGCCGGGGTTCTCCAGCGGAAAGTACTGGAAGTCGACGGCCGGGAACAGCGACCCGGGACTGCCCGACACCACCGGGGACAGCACGACCAGCCCCAAGGCCGGAACCAGCCCGCCGTATACGGCCCACACCGCGCCGCGCGTCGTGAAGCCGCGCCAGAACAGCGAGTACAGCAGCACCGGCAGGTTCGCGGACGCAGCCACGGCGAAGGCGAGGCCCACCAGGAAGGCCACGTTGAGATCGCGGGCCAGCAGGCCGAGCGCGATGGCGATCACCCCGATGCCGACCGCCGCGACCCGTGCCACGGTCACTTCGCTGCGCGCCGGGCCGCGTCCCCGCCGCAGCGAGGCGTACAGGTCGTGGGCCACGGACGCCGAGGAGGCCAGCGTGATCCCGGCGACCACCGCGAGGATCGTGGCGAAGGCGACGGCCGCCACGATCGCGAACAGCACCGCCCCGCCGGTGGAGTCCGCCCCGCCGCCCAGGTCGAGGGCGAGCAGCGGAACCGCCGTGTTCCCCGCCGCGTTCGAGTCGCGCACGGCCTCCGGTCCGACGATCGCGGCCGCCCCGAAGCCGAGGACGAGCGTCATCAGATAGAAGCCGCCGATCAGCCCGATCGACCACACCACCGAGCGGCGGGCCGCCCGCGCGGTCGGCACCGTGTAGAAGCGGGACAGGATGTGCGGCAGTCCGGCCGTGCCCAGGACCAGTGCGAGCCCCAGGCTGATGAAGTCGAACCGGGCGGTCCAGTCCCCGCCGTACTTCAGTCCCGGCGCCAGGAACGCGTCCCCGTGCCCGCTGCGCTCCGCGGCGGTGAGCAGCAGCCGGTCGAGATCGCCGTGGAAGCGCAGCAGCACCAGCACGGTCAGCGCGATGGTCCCGCCGAGCAGCAGGACCGCCTTCACGATCTGGATCCAGGTCGTGGCCCGCATCCCTCCCAGCGACACATAGACCACCATGAGCGCGCCGACGCCGATCACCGTCCACGCCTGCGCGGCGGCACCCGTCCGCCCGAGCAGCAGCGCCACCAGGCTGCCCGCCCCCACCATCTGCGCCACCAGATACAGAACGGAGACGGTGACCGACGAGGTTCCCGCGGCGATCCGCACAGGGCGCTCGCTCATCCGCGCGGCCACGACGTCGGCCAGCGTGAACCTCCCGCAGTTGCGGACCAGTTCGGCGACCAGGAACAGCACCACCAGCCACGCGACGAGGAAGCCCACCGCATACAGCAGCCCGTCGTAGCCGAACAGCGCGATGAGCCCCGTGACACCCAGGAACGACGCGGCCGACATGTAGTCCCCCGCGATGGCAAAACCGTTCTCCATCGGGGAGAAGAGCCGCCCCCCGGCATAGAACTCCTCCGGGGAGCCCTGCCGCCTGCGGCTCACCCACGTCGTGATCCCCAGCGTGACGGCCACGAAGACGCTGAACAGCACGAACGCCAGCGTCTGATGCTGTCCCGTCACGATGCTCCGCCCTGCGCGCTGCGCGCCAACTCCTGTGTGTCCCATCGCAGTTCCAGCGCGGCCCGGTCCCTGCGCAGCCGAGCGTGCCGGGCATAGGCCCAGGTGAGCAGGAAGGTGGTCGCAAACTGTCCCAGTCCGGCGAGCATGGCCACGTTCAGCGCGCCGACCACGGGCCTGGCCATGAAACCGGGCGCGGTCGTCGCGGCGATCACATAGCCCACGTACCAGGTGAAGAAGACCGCGGCTCCCGGCACCACGAACCTGCGGTACCTGCTGCGCACTTCCTGGAAAGCCGCGCTGCGCTGCACCTCCAGGTAGATGTCACGGGCGCGAACGGCAGCCGTCTCCCTCGTCCCCCGCGCCGCCGGCACCGAGGGCGCGGGCACGCCCATGCCGTCCGACTCCCCCCAGCCGGAGGCGAGCGCGTCGTACCAGGGATCGTCGTACCCCACCTCACGGGACGTCATGTCTGCCGCTTCGTGGTCCTCGGCCGAACTCTCTGGACCGCCCCTGTCCCCGCCGGGACGACCGTTGCTTGACTGCATGCCCAAGGATGGACAGAACGGGAAGATCCCCGACTCTTCTTCCCTCCGCTCTTCACCCCATCAGGTGACTCAGTCCGCTGATGGCCGCACCAGCCCCTTTCCGTAGGCGTACCGCACCGCCTGCGCACGGTCCTTGACCGCGGCCTTGGCGAAGAGGTTGTTGATGTGGGTCTTCACCGTGGCGGTGGAGACATGCAGTCTGCGGGCGATCTCCTGGTTGCTCAGCCCCTCCGCGATCAGCACCAGCACCTCGGTCTCCCGCGCGGTCAGCCCGTCGGGCGGTTCGGCCCGCGCCGGCTGGGGCTCCGGCTGGGACAGCCGCTCCAGCAACCGCCGTTGGACACTCGGCGACAGCCCCGCGTCCCCGGACAGCACGCTCTCCACCGCGCGCACGATCTCGTCACCGCCCGCGTCCTTGGTGAGATAGCCCCGTGCTCCCGCGCGCAGCGCCGGGAACAGCGACTCGTCGTCCGCGAAGGTGGTGAGCACCACGACCTGGGTCCCCGGGTGTCGCGCGCGGATACGGCGGGTGGCCTCGACCCCGTCGCAGCGCGGCATCCGCAGATCCATCAGCACCACGTCCGGCGCGAGTTCGGCGACCAGTTCGATGGCCTCCTCCCCGTCGCCCGCCGCGCCTACGACCTCGATGCCGGGCAGGAGTCCGAGCAGCATCACAATGCCTTCGCGGACGACGGTCTGGTCATCGGCCACGACCACCCGCGCGGGCTTCCTCTCTGCCTCCTCCGTCATACCGGCACCTTCAACGTCACCGCGAACCCCTCCTTGTCCGGCCCGGCCTCCAGTGAGCCACCCAGCAGTTCGGCGCGCTCCCGCATACCCAGCAGACCGTACCCGCCACCGGCCTTGGTGAGTTCGCCCGGCGTACCGCCCGAGTCCCTGACGTCCAGCCTGACCTCACGCTCGCCGTACTCCAGCAGCACCCGGACAGTGGCTCCGTGCGCGTGCTTGCGGACGTTCGTCAGCGCCTCCTGCGCGACCCGGCGCACGGCCTGTGCCGCCTCGACGGACACCGGTCTGCGATCGCCCGTGACGGTGACCTCGGCCCCGTCGCTCACCTTGACCAGATCGCTCAGGAAGTCCTCCAGCGGGGTCATCTCTCCGCGCAGCGCGGACAGCGCCTGCCGGGTCTCCGCAAGTCCCTCCCGGGCCATGCCGCGCGCCGCCACCACCCGTTCGAGGATCTGCTCCCGGTCCGCGTCCCGTTCGATCAGCAGCCGGGCCGCCTCCAGGTGCACCAGTTGGGCCGAGAGACTGTGCGCGAGGACGTCGTGGATCTCCCGGGCGATCCTGGCCCGCTCCGCGAGCGCCGCCGACTCCGCCTCGGCGGCCCGGGCGGCACGCTCCTGAGCGAGCAGGCGCTGGGCGCCGCCGCGTGCCTCGGCGTCCAGACGCATGACGTATCCGGCGAGCGCCATGCCCGTCACGATGGCGGCGGTGGTCAGCCAGACATCATTGTTGATCACGGAGAACGCGGCGAGGGCGACCGCGGCCACGGGCAGCGCCGCTGCGAGCGGAAGCCGCTCCAGCGCGCCGATGGCACAGCCGCACCACACGACGAGCGCCGGTCCCTGGAACCCCGTCGCCTGAGCGAGCGCGGCCACGCCCAGAAGGAGAACGATCAGCATGAGGGACGGCCACAGCCGGTGGTCAAAGGTGGTGCGGTAGAAACCCCAGGACAGGACCGCGGTGAGGAGGATCCCGCCCACCGCCGCTGCCGTGCCCCAGCCATGGACGTGGTTGGCGTCAAAGGCTCCCCACGCCAGCACACCGATGGCCACCACCCGCACCGACCAGGCGAGCAGGCGTCTCGGACGGGTGATCCCCTCGCGGCCCAGTGCCTCCCGTGAGGGCCAGCGCGTCCAGGCGTTGTGCGTCACACGCCCTCCTTCCACGCCGACCGGCGCATGGCGTCACCGTACGCCGCGCCGGGCCCGGTCGCCGCGGTGAGGGACCGCGCCCGCCAGACCAGGTTTCCGGAGCGGACGGCAAGAGTGCCGGCCAACGCGAGGAGCAGGGCCGAGCTGTCCTGATGGATGCCCAGCACCGCGCCGAGACCGAAGAGGCCGACGCGCAGCGCTATGCCGGCCACCCAGACGGCCACGCTCGCCTTGGTGCTCTTCGTCCACACGACGCCGTCCGACTCGGTCCACATCCGTGTCGTCCAGGCCCAGCCGGCGCCCATCGCCACGCCTATGAGCAGTTCGGTGCCGAGCAGCGCGATGGACTCGGTGCGGTGGTGGGCGTCGACGACGCCGGGCTCGCGCAGCGCGACGATCGCCAGGACGACGGGCAGGATCCACCAGCGCCGGTCGGTGTCGATCGCGCGGGCGCGGAACTGCCGCACCAGTACCAGCGCTACCACGGCCGCGATCGCCAACGCGTTGACCAGCCCGGACATCAATGCCTCCGTGAGCGGAAGGGGGATGTCGACCGCGGGTGCTGCCGACGCCTACGACGCTACGGAAAGGCGCAGGTCAGCGAATCGGAGCCGGGGTGGATCACGGGTGGATCCGCGGGGCGGGCCGTTCTCCACCCACGGGTGGAGAACCGGGCCCTGCGCCCCGCCCCGGCCACTCGGCCGGGCACGCGGAGACGCGGGGTGCGGCCGTCGCGTCGGCCGCCCGGGACAGCCCGGCCCGGTGAGACGCCGTCGTCCGCGTGCGGGCACCGGCCACCGGCCCAGGCCCAGGCGACTGTGACGGTCCGGTCCGGTGACACGGTGAGCCGGTGTGCGGGTACCGGCGACCGTGCCGGCACCCGAGCGTGGACCTGCCCGAACCAGGTGTCCCGGCCCGCGGCGCGGCGATCCGGCGGGGACCACGGGTCCACTGTGCCGGACCCCGGAAAGCGCAAAAGCGGCCGACGCCAGGGCCGTACCCGGCCGAGGCCCGGCCCGTGCCGACCGCTGCCTGGTCCGCCGCGGCCCCGGCGGGGGCCGCGGCGCGGTCGCTAGGCGTCGATCCGCGAGCGGTCCAGTGTGGCCGCCGAGCTGGAGATGAACTCCTTGCGGGGGGCGACTTCGTTGCCCATGAGCAGATCGAAGACCTGCTCGGCGGCGTCCAGGTCGGACAGGTTGATCCGGCGCAAGGTGCGGTGGCGCGGGTCCATCGTCGTCTCGGCCAGCTGGTCGGCGTCCATCTCGCCCAGACCCTTGTAGCGCTGGATGGAGTCCTTGTACCGCACGCCCTTGCTCTGGAACTCCATGAGCTTGTCGCGCAGCTCACGGTCCGAGTAGGTGTAGACGTACTTGTCCTGGCCCTTCTTCGGCTGGACCAGCTCGATGCGGTGCAGCGGCGGCACCGCCGCGAACACCCGGCCGGCCTCGACCATGGGCCGCATGTACCGCTGGAACAGCGTCAGCAGCAGGCAGCGGATGTGGGAGCCGTCGACGTCGGCGTCCGTCATCATGATGATCTTGCCGTAGCGGGCCGCGTCGAGATCGAAGGTCCGGCCCGACCCCGCTCCTATGACCTGGATGATCGCACCGCACTCGGCGTTCTTCAGCATGTCGGTGACGGACGACTTCTGGACGTTGAGGATCTTTCCGCGGATCGGGAGCAGCGCCTGGAACTCGGAGTTCCGGGCCAGCTTCGCGGTGCCGAGCGCGGAGTCTCCCTCGACGATGAACAGCTCGCTGCGCTCCACGTCGTCGCTGCGGCAGTCGGCGAGCTTGGCGGGCAGGGACGAGGACTCCAGGGCCGTCTTGCGACGCTGCGCGTCCTTGTGCTGACGGGCCGCGATGCGCGTACGGGCGGCGGCGACCGCCTTCTCCAGGACCACCCGGGCCTGCGCCGCGGCGTCCCGCTTCGTGGAGGTCAGGAACGCCTTGAGTTCCTTGGAGACCACGTTGTTCACGATGCGGCGGGCCGCGGACGTGCCGAGGACTTCCTTGGTCTGGCCCTCGAACTGGGGCTCGGCCAGGCGCACGGTGACGACCGCGGTCAGCCCTTCCAGGGCGTCGTCCTTGACGACATCGTCCTCGGCGACGCGCAGCAGCTTCTTGGCGCGCAGCACCTCGTTCAGCGTCTTGGTGACGGCCTGCTCGAAGCCTGCGACGTGGGTGCCGCCCTTGGGGGTGGCGATGATGTTGACGAACGACCTCAGGGTCGTGTCGTAGCCGGTCCCCCAGCGCAGTGCGACGTCCACGCCCAGCTCGCGGGTGACCTCCGTCGGGGTCATCTGACCGTGCTCGTCCAGCACGGGCACGGTTTCCTTGAAGGTGCCCTGACCGGAGAAGCGGAGGATGTCACAGACCGGCTTGTCGGTGGCCAGGTACTCGCAGAACTCGCTGATGCCGCCGTCGAAGCGGAAGGACTCCTCGCCCTTGCTGCCGCCCTCGCCGAGTCCGAATTCGTCGCGTACGACGATGGTCAGGCCGGGCACCAGGAAAGCGGTCTGCCGGGCCCGCTGGTGCAGGGTTTCCAGGGCGAGCTTGGCGTCCTTGAGGAAGATCTGCCGGTCGGCCCAGTACCGCACGCGCGTGCCGTTGCGGGTCTTGGGGATCTTCTTCGTCTTGCGCAGGCCGCTCTTGGCCTCGAACTTGGCACTCGGGCCGTTCGCCGCGAACGCGCCCGGGACGCCGCGCCGGAAGCTGATCGCGTGGGTGTGGCCGCCGCGGTCCACCTCGACGTCGAGGCGGGCGGACAGCGCGTTGACGACGGACGCGCCGACGCCGTGCAGACCGCCGGAGGCCGCGTACGAGCCGCCGCCGAACTTGCCGCCGGCGTGCAGCTTGGTCATGACGACCTCGACGCCGGACAGACCGGTCTTGGGCTCGACGTCCACGGGGATGCCGCGGCCATTGTCCCGCACCTCCACGGAGCCGTCGTCGTGGAGGATCACCTCGATGTGGTCGCAGTACCCGCCGAGGGCTTCGTCCACGGCGTTGTCGATGATCTCCCACAGGCAGTGCATCAGACCGCGGCTGTCGGTCGAGCCGATGTACATACCGGGACGCTTGCGCACGGCCTCAAGACCTTCGAGGACGAGCAGGTGCCGCGCGGTGTAGTTGGAGCCGTCCCGGTCTGCTCCTGCCAGCAGCGCAGTGGACGGCACGGACGTGTCGGCGGTCACGCGGTTCGCTCCTCGCTGAATTTCAGGTGAGCCCTTTTGGGTAAGGGCGCGGCTTCGGTCGCCGCCAAGAGGGTACCGAGCCCTGGTAGAGCCGTTGTAACGCCACCCTCGTCTGAACTCACACTAGTCCACAGTCGTATGGGTGTTCGATCTCTCCATGGAGTGAAGTACATATCACGTTCCCTTCGAGGCATGAACCATTTAGGCTCCGGGCACGTCCTCATTCACAACCGGCAAGCCAGCCGGGGGGACCGAAACCCGATAGACAGCGCGAACCCGTAAAACACATAGACACGCAATACGGCACATTCGCCGCCAACCGGCAGCAGACAGCCGCCCCGGAGAGATTTTTTCGAGGAAGAGCCACGAGCGGGAACGTTTTCGGGCTGGTTGGATGTTGACCCTGGTACGACAGCTCGTCGAGCTAGAGAAGAGGCGACGTGACTACTGTTCTGACCCCCGCGAGCCCGCTGACGGCCGCCGATCGCTGCGACCGCTGCGGCGCCCAGGCATACCTGCGCGTCGTCCTGCTGAGCGGCGGAGAACTGCTCTTCTGCGCCCACCACGGCCGCAAGTTCGAGCCGGAACTCAAGAAGATCGCCGCTGAGATACAGGACGAGACGGAGCGGCTGACGTCCGTTCCGGCATCCGCCTCCGAAGAAGAGCGCTGAGATCTCGCATCCACGACGAGCCAGTCCCGGCACGAGCCGGTGAACGGGCGGCCGCCCCTCTGGGAGCGGCCGCCCGTCGTCGTGTCCCTCAGCAACCGGCCCAGGGCCTCAGACGCCCTGGTGCGGCGTCCTCGCGCCGGCGCCGCCCGCGCCCGTTCTGACGACTTCGGAGACCCGGGTGTACACACCGGGGCTCCCTGCCCGCCCGCAGCCGCTCCCCCACGACACGAGTCCGATGAGCCGCCCCTCGGCGACCAGCGGCCCCCCGCTGTCGCCCTGGCAGGCGTCGGGGCCGCCCTGGGTCTCTCCGGCGCACAGCATGGATCGGGCACGATACGCTCCGTCGGGGCCGCCGGGATAGGCTCGCTCGCACTGGGCGTCCGGCAGCACGCGCACGCGTGCCGCCCGCAGCTGCCGCGGGTAGTCCCCGGCGCCCGTCGTGTCGCCCCAGCCGTACACCGTGGCGCTCGTGCCCGGCGTGTAGGCCGGGTCTCCGGCTGCCGCCATGCCGATGACGTCGCTCTGCGGCAGGGACGCGGTGAGGGTGAGCACAGCGAAATCGCCGGCATTGGTCGCCGCGTCGTAGCGCGGATTGATACGGACCTCGCGTACGGCGATCTCCTTTCCCTCGGTCGACAGGAGATCGGTACGACCCGTGATGACCTTGAGGTCGCGCGCCTCGTTCGGCGGCGTCCCGAGGACGTCCTCGGTCACGCAGTGGGCCGCGGTCAGCACGGTGGTCCGGCCGATCGCCACGCCACCGCAGAACTGCCCCGCCCGCGTACCCCCGAACCGGTCACGGCTGGACAGCGCGACCGTCCAGGGGCTCTGGGAGACATCGACGGGAAAGCCGCCGACGACAACGCTGCCGGCGGCCCCGGGGGCCGCGGCAGTCAGCGGTATGGCGGTCGCGGCGGCCGCCAGGACCAGCGGCCGGATCAGTGCTCGCGCGATAGGGCGTCGCATGCACGCTCCTCACTCTGAGTGCCTATGAGACACCCAGAGTCATGCAGAGCACGGCAACCCGCAGCACGAAGGCCCGGCGGCGCCCCACTGCGGGGGACCGGGCCTTCGATGTCGTGGCACCGCGGTCGGACCTTGACCGGTCGCGACCCGACCTCGTACGACCAGATGCCGATCGTTGGCCGATCGACGTGGTCGCGGGACTAGTCGAGGTAGTCTCGCAGGACCTGCGAACGCGAGGGGTGGCGCAGCTTCGACATCGTCTTGGACTCGATCTGGCGGATGCGCTCACGCGTCACGCCGTACACCTTGCCGATCTCGTCGAGGGTCTTCGGCTGACCGTCGGTGAGACCGAAGCGCATCGAGACGACCCCCGCCTCGCGCTCGGACAGGGTGTCGAGGACGGAGTGCAGCTGCTCCTGCAGGAGCGTGAAGCTGACCGCGTCGGCCGGGACGACGGCCTCGGAGTCCTCGATGAGGTCACCGAACTCGCTGTCGCCGTCCTCGCCCAGCGGGGTGTGCAGCGAGATGGGCTCGCGGCCGTACTTCTGGACCTCGATGACCTTCTCGGGGGTCATGTCGAGTTCCTTGGCCAGCTCCTCCGGGGTGGGCTCGCGGCCCAGGTCCTGGAGCATCTGACGCTGCACGCGCGCGAGCTTGTTGATGACCTCGACCATGTGCACCGGGATGCGGATGGTGCGGGCCTGGTCGGCCATGGCGCGGGTGATCGCCTGCCGGATCCACCAGGTGGCGTACGTGGAGAACTTGTAGCCCTTGGTGTAGTCGAACTTCTCGACCGCGCGGATCAGGCCCAGGTTGCCTTCCTGGATGAGGTCCAGGAACAGCATGCCGCGGCCGGTGTAACGCTTGGCCAGGGAGACCACCAGACGGAGGTTGGCCTCCAGGAGGTGGTTCTTGGCGCGGCGGCCGTCCTCGGCGATGATCTCCAGCTCGCGCTTGAGCTTGGGGGCCAGCTTGTCGGCGTTGGCCAGCTTGTCCTCGGCGAACAGGCCCGCCTCGATACGCTTGGCCAGCTCGACCTCCTGCTCGGCGTTGAGCAGGGGGACCTTGCCGATCTGCTTGAGGTAGTCCTTGACCGGGTCGGCGGTGGCGCCGGCGGCGGCGACCTGCTGCGCGGGCGCGTCGTCCTCGTCCTCGTCGGACAGGACAAAGCCGGCGCTCTCCGCGCCTTCGGGCTCCTCCGCCGCACCCTTGGCGTCTTCGAGCACCTCTTCTTCGAGCAGCTCGACGTCGTCCTTCTTGGCGGTGGTCTTCTTGGCCGCCGTCTTCTTGGCCACGGCCTTCTTGGCGACCGTCTTCTTGGCGGTCGCCTTCTTGGCCGCTGCCTTCTTCGCGGGCGCGACTTCCTCGGCCGGGTCGACGGCGACGGGCTCAGCCGGCACGGCCGGGGCGGGCGTGGTGGCGGTGGCCTTCCTGGTGGTCACCGTCTTCGCCGCGACCGTCTTGGTGGCGGTGCGCTTGGCCGGACTCTTCGCTGCGACGCTCTTTCGGGTGCGCTTGGGCTCCGCGGCACTGACCATCAGCGTCACACCCTCTTCCTCAAGGATCTGGTTGAGGCTGCGCAGTACGTTCTTCCACTGAGTGGCCGGAATCTGGTCAGCTTCGAAGGCCCGACGCACGTCGTCGCCGGCGATCTGCCCCTCAGCCTTTCCCCGCTCAATGAGCGCCATGACAGAGACGGACTCGGCGATCTCCGGCGGGAGCGTACGGGATGTGCTGGCCGACACGAACAACCTCTCGGAACGTTGGAAAACGGCTTCCGGCCCCGTCCACGGCGGACAGGAGCCGACCACCGGCCTGGGGATGGGCCGACGGCGCGGGCGGGTGCCGGGAGAGGCACAGCGCCTTGTATGGCGTCCGTATTCCCTCCGCGGCTGTCACCTCTTAGGTCATCGCGCTGATCCCCCGAGCGTTACGCCCAATCTTCGTGGCCCGAGTCACACCCCGTAAGTGCCCAAAAACGGTCAGACACGGTCAGACGTGGCTGTCGGCGGCATCGACCGGCGCCGCCGTCGTCGGACCGCATCGCCCTGTCGCCGAGCCCCACCGAACCCCTCCGGACCGAGGAGGGCCCGGAGGGGTCCGGCGGGGTCCGGCGAGCGACGGCTCCCGGGCCCGGCACAGTCCTCACAGGGCGGTGCGCCCGCGACCGCAGCGCCCGCGGTCCGCGGTCAGTGCTCGCGCGGCGCGGGCACCACACGCTCCACCTCGGGGTGGACGGTGAGCAGTTGACGCATCGCCGCCTCGGCCGCGGCGCCGTCACCGGTGCCGAGCGCGTCGACGATGCGCGCGTGCTGGGCCAGGGAAGCGTCGTTCGGCCGGTCACAGCCGGTGACCGGGCCGCCGGAGACCTGGAGCGCGGCCGACACGATGCCCGACAGGTGCTCCAGCATGCGGTTGCCGGCGATCTGGATGAGCAGGGTGTGGAACTCGGCGTCGGCACGGGAGAAGGTGAGGGCGTCGCCCTGCCCCATGGAGTGGCTCATGATCTCCACCATGTCGGAGAGGCGCTGCTGGACGTCCTCACGGCCGTGCCCCGCGGCGAGGCGCGCGGCGAGCGGCTCGATCGTCCAGCGCAGCTCACTCAGTTCGCGGCGCTGATCGTCGCGCTGCGGACCGAACGCGCGCCATTCGATGATGTCCGGGTCCAGGAGGTTCCAGTCACTGACGGGACGCACACGCGTGCCGACGTTCGGGCGGGCGCTGACCAGGCCCTTGGCCTCCAGGACACGGAGGGATTCGCGGACGACGGTACGGGACACCTCGAAGCGTTGGCCGATCTCCTCGGGCACGAGCGGGCGGTCCGCGCCCAGGTCGCCCGAAACGATCATCTGGCCCAGCTGCTGGACGAGTTGGCCGTGCAGGCCGCGGCCGCGGCTGCCCGCGGCGCGCCGTCCCACCCGGCCCAGGTCGGGGTCCGCGCCCTCCCAGGCGGGCGTTCCGAGCCGGTCGGCGGCGGGGCCCTCGGCGTAGGGGTAGCGGTCGAGTTCGCCCGGTCCGACCAGACCTGAGTCGGTGGAGCGGGCGGCGGTCATCATGGTGTGCGCAAGGGTACTCACGGATCCTTTGTCGGCGCTGTCTCCAACTGCCTTGAGGTCTTTGGTGAAAAGCACACGAAAGGGTGATCGCTCACCCCGTCGCAATTGACGCCTTATCGGAAAGAAATGGGCGCGCTCCGGGGGAGTTGTGCACACAGCCGGATCGGAAGCGCGCGGACGGTCGTCATCGGACCCTGCTGCGCAGCGTCGTGAGCAGATACGCACAGAGCAGGGCGGTCAGCGACAACGTCAGCGCGCCGCCCACGGGTTGGACGAGCACCCGTGCCACCACGGCCAGGTACCGCTCTCCCCCGAAGGGCCACTGGAGCAGGAAGACCTCCCGCATCCGGACCGGAAATCCCGCCGCGGTCCGCACGGCCGGACCGCCCACCATCTTCTGCACGACGGGGACGACCACGACCGGTACGGCCAGCACCGCGGCGAGCCCGGCCGTCGTGGACCGGAAGACGCCCGCCGCCAGCACCCCGGCCCACGCGCACCCGACCACCAGCCCGAACCAACTCGCACTCAGCGCAAGCCAGTCAGCGGGAACTTCCGCGAGCTCCCGCCCGTAGACGACATAGAGCACTTCGGCGTCGCAACCCACGGTGAGGAAGGCCAGCATCAGCGCCGTGGCCCCGGAGACGAGCAGTTTCGCGGTGAGCAGGCCCAGCCGGCGGGGCACCGAACCGCGGTCCGCCGCCAGGGCGGGGTGGCGGAACTCGTCCCCGAAGGCCAGCGCGCCGAGCAGTCCCGCTCCGAGCGCCGCGGGCGGCAGCGGCGCCTCCCGGGGCCATGCGGCGAACAGGCGCGCCTGCGGGGTGTGACCGATGCGGGCGAGCAGAACGGCTGTGACCGCGGAGACGACGAGCACGGCACCGCAGGTGAGGAATCCCGTGCCGATCCCGGTGGCGCGGCGCAGTTCGTAGCGCAGGGGGTGGAGGGGGCTGGGGGTGGGGCGGACGGAGAGGGGGGGAGGGAGGGGGGCCGGGGCGCCGGGGCTGAGCGATCCGGTGCCGCGATGCGAAGGTCCGGCCCCGGGGCGAGCGGAGGGTACGCTGCCGGTGGCCGGCACCGTGGCACCGGGTGAGCTGCGTGTGGCCTGCGGGGTCTGAGCGGGTGATGGGGCCGGGGTCTCGGCCTCTGGCGTGGGTGCGGCCGGTTCGGGGCCGCCGGTCGCGCGGTCGTCGGATTCCAGGGGGCGGCCGTCCGCGGGGGCGGGCGCGTCCTCGGCGGGAGGTGTGCCGGGCAGGTCACGCGGGGTCGCCGTCGAGCGCGCGCCCATGGGGAGTGGAGCCTCAGGATCGTCTGGGCCCTCCGTCACCAGGGATGATTCAAGATCCGCCCGCTGTCGTCTCAGCACGGACAGACCGCGGCCCGGTCGCAGCCGGACTCCTTCCGGCCTCCTTTGGCTCTGTTCTTGTCCGCCGGCCGGCGTTTTGTGCGCGGGCTTGGGCCCGCCCGACGTCTTCCACCCGTCGACCGGGTGTTCGCCGTCATGCGCGCGTGCTCCGGCGCCTGGTCCCATGTCCCCCACTTCGTCCGCGAGTTGGTGGACGAGGATGCCGTGCCGGAAGGCGACGTCGCCGATGTCCGCGGTCGTACTGCCGTACACGGAAAGACGGTTGCCCTCTTCCCGAACGATCTCGACGGACCGCCGGTCGGTGCGGGCCTCCTTGGCGAGCAGGGCGGCGAGGCGGGTGGCGTGCGGGGTGCGGACCGCCACGCGGGGACGCAGCCGTGTGCGGGCGAACTCCGCGGCCTCCTGGTCGGCGACGAGTCTGCCCTGCTCCAGGGTGACGACCCGGTCCGCGTTGCGTGCCGCCTCCTTGGGGTCGGCGGTGGTGAACAGGACCGTGCCGCCCTGGGCCGCATGCGCCCTGAGCATGCCGTGCAGCCAACGGGCTTCACGGACGGACAGCCCCTCCACAGGGGCGTCCAGCACCAGGGTGTGCGGGTCGGGCAGCAGGGCGCAGGCCAGTCCGAGCCGGCGGTCCATGCCGCGCGAGAGCGTGCCCAGCCGCTCCTCCCGCAGACTGACGAGGCCGACGACTTCGAGAACTTCGTCAGCGCGCCGGGCCGGGACCCCCGCCGCGGCGCACAGCATGCGCAGATGCCCGCGCACCGAGCGCGCCGGATGCCCGGGCACGTCGCCGAGGAGGACGCCCACCTCGCGCGACGGGTGGGTGATCCGGTGCAGCGGGCGCCCTCTGAAGTGGGTGATCCCCCGGCCCTGTTGGAGTTCGAGCATCAGTCTGAGGGCCGTTGTCTTGCCGGCGCGGGGCGCACCCAGGAGTGCCGTGACACGGCCCGCGTGCGCCTCGAAGGAGACATCGTTGACGGCGGGCGGGTGCGCCTTACGGGGGTTGCTGGTCAGTCCGAAGGCCTGGATCACCTGCAGCAAGATAGCGCGCCGAGTCCTTTTTTTCGGGTATCGCCCACTCTGACCAGTACTAGGGGTCTTCCTCCTGGTGTTCTTGCGGCGGTTCCCCGGTCCGGGCCGGTGCGAGGTACGGAAAGGGGGGCCTGCGCGCGCCGTCCGGCGCTGTCCGCTCAGACCTCGGGGCGCAGCATCGGAGGGTTGAGCAGCGTGGCACCGCCGGCCCGGAAGAGCTGGGCGGGACGGCCGCCCTGGCGTGTGGTCGTACCTCCGGCGGGGACGAGGAATCCGGGGGTTCCGGTCACCTTGCGGTGGAAGTTGCGTGGGTCGAGGGCCACTCCCCACACCGCTTCGTAGACACGGCGCAGCTCGCCGACGGTGAACTCGGGTGTGCAGAACGCGGTCGCCAGGGAGGAGTACTCGATCTTGGAACGGGCCCGTTCCACCCCGTCTGCCAGGATCTGGGCGTGATCGAAGGCGAGCGGTGCCAGGGGTTCGCCGTCGCGGCCGTACCCGCCCTGCTGCAGCAGTTCCTCCACCGGAGCCCAGCGCGCGTTGCTCGCGTCGCCGCCCGCGCGGGGCGCAGGCAGGTCGGGGGCGAGCGCCAGGTGAGCGACGCTGACCACACGCATGCGCGGGTCCCGCTTGGGATCGCCGTAGGTCGCGAGCTGTTCGAGGTGGGCGCCGTTGTCCTGGGCCGGGGCGGACGGGTCATGGGCGCGCAGACCCGTCTCTTCGGCCAACTCGCGCGCCGCGGCCTGCGCAAGATCTTCGTCGGCCCTGACGAAGCCGCCGGGCAGCGCCCATCGCCCCTGGAACGGTGCCTCGCCCCTGCGCACCGCCAGCGCGCACAGGGCGTGGCGGCGCACGGTCAGCACGACCAGGTCCACGGTGACGGCGAAGGGCGGGAACGCTGACGGGTCGTAGGGCATGCCGCGATCATAGTCGTCTGCCTGACGATAAACACGCCCTTCGCCGACCCCATCGCGGCCGATCCGTTCGGATCCGGTGCCGGAAGCGTGAGCGGTTTCCGTTTCTTCGTCCGAATGGCATCGTGCGAGGTCACGCTCCCAGTCGCCGGCCGTCCGCCGACTTCTCGATCACGCGAACCCTTGGCGGGTGCCCCGTACGGAACACGGCGGTCCGCGACCTCCTCGGGGCTCTCTCCCAGAGGTACGCGCTGCGCCCGCTCACGAGTCGTCCGCGGCGCCGTCGCCACCGGACCGCGGGCCTCCCGCGGATGCGCGTCCCGCGTCGTTCCTGTCGACAGCACGCGCTCGTGTACCGCCCGCGGCCGGCACGCCGGGACGTGTGGGGCCCTCGCCCCGGGAGGGGCGCCGGGGGGCGAGCCGCGAACGGCGTCCCTCCGCTCGTACCGGACGGGCGTCGCCGTCGGCGCCTGCCCGGACGCGTACGCGGCGTCGACGGCGCGCTCCGGGCTCCGAGCAGTCCTCACCTGCCGCCGGTGCCGTCTTCTTCCGGCCCGTCGTCTCTTTCGCTTCGGCCCGTGCCTCCGCGCGATCGGCGCGATCGGCACGCAGACAGCGGCGGACCGCCTCCGGATCCAGGCCCTCGTTGCATGCCTGGTGCAGCAGACGTGCGAACAGGTAGTCGGGGTCAGCGCCGAGGGCCATGGCCAGCGCTTCCCTGGCCTCCAGGTCGTCGCCGGTGGACCAGGCGACCCAGCCCGCGAGGGTGAGCGGCGCGGCGGCGTGTTCGCCGTACGGTCCGACGCAGCGGCGGGCCAGGGCGCGCCACAGGCGCAGGGCGGGGCCGGCGTCGTCGCCCTCCATCCATGCGGCGGCCCGGTCACGGGTGGTGCGGTCCTGGAGGCCGAGGATCAACTGCGCGGCTTCGTCGTGGCTGAGCAGTGCGTCGTCGCGCAGGTCGGCCGGGAGTGTGCCGGGCACCGGGGCCGCCGCCGCGAACCTGGTGAGCATGCGCTGGGCGAGGCTCAGTGTTTCCTCCGCCACGTCTGCGCGGGACGTGTCGTCGAGAAGCCGTGGCACCAGGGCGGCGCCCGCCGTGTCCAGGGCGATCTCCTGTTCCAGCGCGGCGGAGGTCTCCCAGGGCAGCAGCCGGGCCCGCAGTTCGCGCAGCGTGCCGCGGACCTGGAGGCCGGCGTAGGTCGCGGCGGCGGCCAGCACGGAGGTGCCGGGCAGGCCCATGGGTGTTCCGTCGTCCGGGCAGCAGCCCACGTTCGGGCAGCAGTACGACCAGAAACGACCGTCCGAAATGCACACGGCCTCGATGACGGGTACGTCCAGGGCGCCGCATTCGGTGCGCAGCAGTTGGGCGAGCGGCTGAAGACGTTGCATGACCTCGCGGCCGGTCTCCCCCTTCGCCGGTTCCTGGCAGACGTAGGCGACGATCTGCGCGGGCCGGGATCCCCGGCGTTCGCTGCCTGCCACCAGGCCGTGAGCCAGTTGCCGGGCGGCCGAACTCCAGTCGTCCCTGCTCGCGGGGATGCCGAGCCTTGCCCGGCCGCCGAATCGGCCGCGTCCGTCCCGGTCGTGGAGAGCCACCAGCACGATGCTGTCCTCGGGGCGGTATCCGAGCAGATACGGCAGGGCGTCGGCCAGTTCGGCCGGGGTGCGCAGGGTGACCTGCGCGTCGTGGGCGGCGCGGCGGTCGAGTTCCTTTTGTTCCGTGACGTCGCTGTTTTCGGTGGGTCCGGTCGATTCGCTGTGATTCGTCATGCGCCGACGATCTCGCGGATCGTGAAGTTCCGCTCGGGCCTGTGGACAAGTCGAGGCAGGGTCACGACAACCACGGCCGGTCGGGCCGTCGTTTGTCCACAGGGGCCGTCCGGCTGTCGCCGGTGTCCTGTTGGATGGGACGCATGGAGCACACGAGCAACACGGATCTGCGTGCACAGGCCGACATCGTCCTCGCCCGGCTGGTCGGGGACGCCACGGGCGCCGCCCGGCTGCGCGAGGACCAGTGGCGGGCGATCGAGGCGCTGGTCGCCGATCGCCGCAGAGCCCTTGTCGTCCAGCGCACGGGATGGGGCAAGTCCGCGGTCTATTTCGTGGCGACCTCGCTGCTGCGTGCCCAGGGCAGCGGCCCCACCGTGATCGTCTCGCCGCTCCTCGCGCTGATGCGCAACCAGGTGGATGCCGCTGCCCGGGCAGGCATCCACGCCCGGACCATCAACTCCTCCAACACCGAGGAGTGGGACGCGATCCAGACGGAGATCGCGGCGGGCGCCGTCGATGTCCTGCTCGTCAGCCCGGAACGCCTGAACAACCCGGACTTCCGCGACCAGGTCCTGCCCAAGCTGGCCGCCGCTACCGGGCTGCTCGTCGTGGACGAGGCCCACTGCATCTCCGACTGGGGCCACGACTTCCGGCCCGACTACCGCCGGCTGCGCACCATGCTCGCCGACCTCCCGCCCGGCGTGCCCGTGCTGGCCACCACCGCCACGGCCAATGCCCGCGTGACCGCCGATGTCGCCGAGCAGCTGGGTACGGGAGGCCCGTCGGACGCGCTGGTCCTGCGCGGCCCGCTGGACCGGGACAGCCTGAGTCTGGGCGTGCTGCGGCTGCCGGACGCCGCGCACCGCATGGCCTGGCTCGCCGACCACCTCGACGATCTGCCGGGTTCGGGCATCGTCTACACGCTGACGGTGGCTGCCGCCGAGGAGGTCACCGCCTTCCTGCGGCAGCGCGGGCACACCGTCGCCTCGTACACGGGCAAGACGGAGAACGCCGAGCGGCAACAGGCCGAGGAGGATCTGCTCGCCAACCGGGTCAAGGCGCTGGTCGCGACCTCCGCACTCGGTATGGGCTTCGACAAGCCCGACCTCGGATTCGTGGTGCACCTGGGTTCGCCGTCCTCCCCCATCGCCTACTACCAGCAGGTGGGGCGGGCCGGCCGAGGCGTGGAGCATGCCGAGGTGCTGCTGTTGCCGGGCCGGGAGGACGAGGCCATCTGGGAGTACTTCGCGTCGCTCGCCTTCCCGCCCGAGGATCTGGTGCGCCGCACGCTCGATGTCCTGGCCGGATCGGACCGTCCGCTGTCGCTGCCCGCCCTTGAGCCTCTGGTGGAGCTGCGGCGCTCACGCCTGGAGACCATGCTGAAGGTCCTCGACGTGGACGGGGCGGTCAGGCGGGTCAAGGGCGGCTGGGTCGCCACCGGGCAGCCGTGGACGTACGAGGCCGAGCGGTACGACTGGGTGGCCCGCCAGCGCAAGGCCGAGCAGCAGGCCATGCGCGAGTACGCCGACACCGCGGGCTGCCGGATGGAGTTCCTGCAGCGGCAGCTGGACGACGAGGGGGCGAAACCGTGCGGCCGCTGCGACAACTGCGCCGGTAGCAGGTTCTCGGCGGACACGACGGTGGCCGCGCTGGACGCCGCGCGCGTCGATCTGCGGCGCGCGGGCGTCGAGGTCGAGCCCCGGCGCATGTGGCCGACGGGGCTGCCGGCGATCGGCATCGACCTCAAGGGGCGGATTCCTGCCGGGGAACAGGCGGCGCCGGGGCGTGCGTTGGGGCGCTTGTCGGACATCGGCTGGGGCAATCGGCTGCGGCCGATGCTCGCGCCCTCGGCACCGGACGCCCCCGTGCCGGACGATGTGGCGCGGGCCGTGGTGGACGTGCTGGCCGACTGGGCCAAGGGTCCCGGCGGCTGGGCCGCGGGGGCCGCCGACGCGCAGCCGCGGCCGGTCGGGGTGGTCACCGTCGCCTCACGCAGCCGGCCGCAGCTGATCCATTCCCTGGGCGCGCGCATCGCTGAGGTCGGCCGCCTGCCGCTGCTCGGATCGCTGGAGTACGTGGGAGAAGCGCCGCGGTTGTCCCGCAGCAACAGCGCACAGCGTCTGCACGCACTGGACGGCGCGCTGGTCGTGCCCCCCGCACTGGCCTCCGCGCTGCTGACGGCGAGCGGTCCGGTCCTGCTCGTGGACGACTACACCGAGACGGGCTGGACCTTGGCGGTCGCGGCCCGCCTTCTCAGGAGAGCGGGAGCGCAGGGAGTGCTGCCGCTGGTCCTGGCCGTACAGGGCTGACATCCGCCACACCGGCGCACGCTCGGGCGCACGGCGTCCGAAAACGGCACCACCGCCGGTCCCACGAATCGCCGGACGACTCTCTGGGTAGGGATATAAGCCACAGATCACTGGATAAGTGTCGCTGGCCCCAATTGCTCGTTGCCGCATTCCAGTTCGACAGGAAGAATTGAAGTCCGCTCCCCGCACGGTTCGTCCGTGATCCGGTTGGGCCTTGCTGCGGTGCGCGTCCCCAGTCCGACCCCGCCCGTAGTGTGGGCGCGTAGCCGAAGGGAGAAACGTGACCTTCGGATTCGCTCCGTCCTCGGCGGAACCCTTCTCGACGCCCGCGTCCGCCGCTTCCACCAGCCGGCTGCTTGAACCCGCGGAGTGGGCCGCCGCGGGGATTCCGCTGCTGCGCAACCCCCGTGAGGTCGTCAGCGGGCTGCACACCCGGCACCGTCCCAAGGCGGCGACCGCGGTCGTCGCGGTCCTGGACCCGGAGGAAAGACTGCTGGCGAGCGCATCGTTCACCCGCCGCCCAGTACCGGCCGACGGATGGATGTTCCGCAATGCGCTGCTGTCCCAACTGCGCCGGGTCATCCCGCACGACCTGCGGCGCCGCACGCCCGTGCGCACGGCAGTGCTGCTCTACTGCCGTGAGGGGGACGCGCGTTGGACGGAGGAGGACGGCGCATGGATGTGGGGCCTGCGTGACGCCTGCACCCTGCACGGATTGCGCTGCGGGGCGTACATCACGCTGACCCGGGACGGCTGGCAGGTACTCGGCGAAGGCCGCGGCGGCCGTCGCCCGAGCGTGGACTCGACTCCCGAACCCTTCGCCACCGCGGACGCCCCGGCCCCCTCACCCCGCACCGGCGGCGGCGTTTCTGAGGTATTGCGCCGCGCGGCGGCCCGTTGAGCGGTACGGTCCTCTGACCAAGCAGATCCTCTCCCTGCTCGGCGGAGCCGGTCGGCCTCGTGCCGGCCCGTGTGACCGACGCCGGTACGAGATCCGCGATGGGTCGCTACGGACCGCGGGCCATCGCAGTCCCATGCCCGGTACCGGTGTGGCGCTTTCCCGGGAGAAAGGGCCGTTCTCCGGTTTCCGGGCATGCCAAAAGCATCACCGTGCATGTGCCGCCGAAGCGGTGCCTTCGACGTCCTCGCCGCTCTCGGCGTCCCGGCCGGGTACCGGACCCGGCTCAGACGCCCGTGCCCAGCACCGCGTTGATCTGCTGCGGGTCACCGCAGACGATCAGCAGGGCACCGGCTCGGGCATGGGCCAGCGGGAGGGCGGCGGCAGCATCCGTGTCGGGGGCACCGTTGACCGCGACCACGACCACCGGACGGGAGGCCGCACGGGAGGCGACGGCGGCGTCCGCGTAGAAGACGTCGTCGCCGGCATCGTGCTGCGCCCAGTAGGAGGCGTCGCCGAAGGACAGCTCGTGCTCGGCCCACGGGTGCGGCCGACCGGTGGTGATCACCAGCACATCACCGGGAGAGCGGCCCGACTCCAGGAGCAGGTCCACCGCCTCGTCGGCGGCATCGAGCGCTCCCTCGGCAGAGGCCGGAATCAGTTGGATCTGCGGGTTCGCCGCCGAGGCGGCGGAGGCGGCCGGACCCGACGGGCCCGGCTTGTTGGCGGCCACGTCACGCGGCGTGCGTTGCATCGGCGGCGCGGGCCGGAGAGGGCCTGGACGACCGGGACGCGACGGAGCCGCGGGGCGGGGGCCGGGTACGGGACGGGGGGTCGGCGCGGTGCGGCCGCTGGACGGCGTGGCGCGGGGACCCTGGGCACTCTCGTGAATCTGAGGCTCCTCGGGAATGAGAGGCATGAGCTGATATTTATCAAACGCCGGTCTGGTACGCATGACCGGGTGGCACAACAGTGCGAGTGGAACCGTCAGAAGTCGAAGCCGAGCTGGCCCTCGATCTCCGGAACGCTTCCATCCGCCGAGCTGCGGACCTTCTTGAGGTGCCGCCACTGGGGCAGCGCATCAAGATACGCCCACGACAACCGGTGGTACGGGGTGGGGCCCCGCTCCTCCAGTGCGGCTTTGTGCACGGGAGACGGATACCCCGCGTTGTCCGCAAAACCGAAGTCTGCATGGTCGATACCCAGTTCGGCCATCATTTTGTCGCGCTGAACCTTGGCGATCACCGAGGCCGCAGCCACCGCCACGCAGGACCGGTCGCCCTTGATGACCGTACGGACCTTCCAGGGCGTGCCGAGGTAGTCGTACTTCCCGTCGAGGATCACCGCGTCGGGGCGGACCGGAAGGGCCTCCAGGGCACGCCCGGCCGCGAGCCGCAAGGCCGCCGTCATCCCCAATGCGTCGATCTCCTGCGGGGAGGAGTGCCCCAGAGCGTAGGAGGTCACCCAGGTCCGCAGCGTCTCAGCCAGCTCTGTGCGCCGTTTGACGGTGAGCAGCTTGGAGTCGGTGAGACCCTCGGGGGGCCGGCGAAGTCCGGTGACGGCCGCACAGACGGTGACGGGTCCGGCCCACGCGCCGCGCCCCACCTCGTCGACACCGGCAATGACCTTCGCTCCGATCGTGGCGCGGAGGGAGCGCTCGACGGTGTGAGTAGGCGGTTCGTACGGCATGGCGCCCTTAGCGTACGCCGCCCGGATCCCCCGGCGACACCCCGGCCCGCCACTGCGGCCGGGGTGCGGCCACACCCCGCAGTCAGGTCCCCTCGGGCCGGAGCAGCGGCAGCATCAACTGGTCGATCATCTCTTGGATGTCACGATCGGACCATTCACTGGCGCACATCTTGGTGCGGTACATCATCATCGCCGGAATGGCGTCGCAGACATAGCTGTTCACTGCGTCGGGACGCACCTCCCCGCGCGCGATTCCGCGGGTGATGATCTCGTGCAGCAGCTTGATCGCCGGTTCCACGACACCCCCGATGATCACACTGTGGAAGCGCTCCGCCTGCATCGTGTCGCATTCGTGAATCACCGAGCGCAAAGCGAAGCCAGGACGGGAGAACATCGCGTCGCGCGCCTGGCGGCACAGGGCCAGCAGATCTTCGCGCACGCTCCCGAGGTCGGGGACCTCCTCCATCCGCGGCAGACCGGCCTGCAGGGCGTCGGCGACAAGATCCTCCTTGGACGGCCAGCGGCGGTAGACCGCGGCCTTGCCGGTCTGGGCACCGGCAGCGACTCCCTCCATCGTGAGGCCGTTCCAGCCGACGGTGCTGAGCTGCTCCAGGGCGGCATCGAGGATCGCGCTTTCGAGTACGGCGCCGCGCCGGCGAAGGGAGGCCGCCTGAGCGGGGGCGGCACTCCAGTGCGAGGTAACCATCTGGATTTCTCCAACAGACAAGGGGAGGCGGGGATTCCGGCACAGGGAGCGCCTCACACGGCGACAGCGGGGGACGCGACGCGCGAGGAAGGATTAAGTGAACGCTTGCGTTCTCTGTTGAGGACTCACTACCGTTGGCGCGACAGTGAACGCGAGCGTTCACTAAAGCCTTCGTGGGGGACCCATAGTGACAACCTCTCAGCTCATCCAGGACAAAACACCAGGAGCAACCGACCGGAAGGGGCACTCCGGTATAGCGCTCACTGTCATCGCGGCCTGCCAACTCATGGTGGTACTCGACGCGACGATTGTGAACATCGCGCTCCCGCACATTCAAGACGCGCTCAAGTTCAGCACCACGGACCTCACCTGGGTGGTCAGCGCCTACACGCTCACCTTCGGCGGCCTCCTGCTGCTCGGCGCCCGGGCCGGTGACATCCTCGGCCGCCGCCGGGTGTTCATGGCCGGCATCCTGCTGTTCACCTTCGCCTCGCTGCTCGGCGGTCTCGCCCAGGAACCCTGGCAACTGCTCGCCGCGCGTGCCTTGCAGGGCGTGGGCGGCGCGATCGCTTCGCCCACCTCGCTGGCCCTCATCACCACCACGTTTCCCGAGGGGCCGGAACGGAACCGGGCGTTCGGCGTGTTCGCCGCCGTGTCCGCGGGCGGCGGCGCCATCGGTCTGCTCGCCGGCGGCATGCTCACCGACTGGCTCGACTGGCGGTGGGTGCTCTTCGTCAACGTGCCGATCGGCATCCTGATCGCCGCGCTCACACCGCGGTTCATCAACGAGTCCGAGCGGCACCCGGGACGCTTCGACATCGCGGGCGCGCTGACCTCGACCCTGGGCATGGCCTCTCTCGTGTACGGCTTCATCCGCGCCTCGGAGGACGGCTGGCGCGACGGCATGACCCTGGCGTCCTTCGGTGCGGCCGTGGTTCTGCTGGTGGCGTTCGTCTTCACCGAGATGCGGGCGACGGAACCCATCACGCCGCTGAAGATGTTCGCCGACCGCAACCGCTCGGGCACGTACGTGATCATGTTGAGCCTGGCCGCGGCGATGTTCGGCATGTTCTTCTACATCGTGCTGTTCGTGCAGAACGTGCTGGGCTACAGCCCGATCAGGGCCGGGCTCGCCTTCCTGCCCGTGACGGTCGCGATCGCCGTCGGGGCCGGTCTGTCGCAGCGGTTCCTGCCCTCGCTCGGCCCCAAGCCGTTCATGATCACCGGTGCCACGTTCGTGGTCGTCGGGCTCACCTGGCAGACCTTCATCAGCCCCGACAGCTCCTATCTCGGCGGAGTGCTGGGCCCGATGCTGGTGTTCGGCTTCGGCATGGGTCTCAACTTCGTGACGGTGACGGTCACGGCCGTCTCCGGCGTCGCCCAGCACGAGGCGGGCGCGGCGTCCGGTCTGCTCAACGCCACACAGCAGGTGGGCGGTTCGCTCGGACTGTCCATCCTGACCACGGTCTTCGGCTCGGCGAGCAAGGACGAGGCGGCGAAGCAGCTGCCGAAGTTCCTCGCCGACGGCTCGCCCGCGCAGAAGGCGGAGTTCGCCAAGACCCACCAGTTGCCGGCGCCGTGGGGGCACGAAGTGCTCGCGCACGGCATCTCGACCGCGTTCATACCCGCCGCCGCGATGGCCGTTCTCGCTCTCGCCACGGCCTGGTTCGTGATCAGGGTGCGCAAGAGCGACCTCGAAGCCCTCTCCGGAGTCGCGGGCCCCGGAATCGGCTGAGCCGGAAGGCTCCCCGCAAGACCGCGGATGGCCGGACCCGGCCCGGGGGACGGACGGCGAGGGCGACGGCCCGGCCATCCGCAATACGGCCGCCGAGGCCGAGAAGAAGACCACCAGCACCAGCACCAGCACGACAAACGCCATCACCACACCCCCTGCCACCCACGGAATCTCCCGACCGCGCATACCCGCACGTCGCACAGCCGATGTCGGAAAAACGCGCAGGCATCACGCAGAGTTCCCGGCAATCACGCAGAGTTTCCGCGGCCGGTCGACGGCGGGTGTCAGGCCGCCGCCACCCAGTCCGGAAGCGTCTCCGCACGCTCCAGCCACTCGGGCGGCGGCGCCCCCGCCTTTCCGGCCGCCAGCACGCCGCCCACGATGGCGCAGGTGGTGTCGACATCCCCGCCGACCTGGGCGGTCGTCCAGAACGCCGACTCGTAGTCGTCGAGCGCGCGAGCCGCCGACCACAGAGCGAAGGGGACGGTGTCATGGGCGGAGGTGCGCCGTCCGCAGCCCAGGACGGCGGCGACGGTGCTCGCGTCTTCGTAGTCGAGCATGTCCCGGGCGCGCCGCAGCCCCGCGCTCACGGCGCTCTTCGGGACGAGCGCCACGACCCCGCCGAGGAGTGCGTCGGGGCTGGGCGGGCCGCCGGGGGCCGCGGCCAGGGCTGCGGCCGCGGCGACGGCCATGGCCCCGACGACGGCCTCGCGGTGCTGGTGTGTGGTGTACGCCGAGATCTCCGCCTGGTGGGTCGCCTGTTCCGGGTCGTCCGAGTACCAGGCGCCCAGGGGTGCGATGCGCATCGCCGCGCCGTTGCCCCAGGACCCCTGACCGTTGAAGAGCCCGGCGGCCAGCTCACGCCATTCGTGGCCCTCCCGGACGAGCCGCAGCAGGCGGTTGACCGCCGGTCCGTAATCGCGGTCGAAGTCGTGGTGCTCGGCGAAGGAGCGGGCGAGCGCGTCCTGGTCGATGCGGTGGTGCTCGGCGAGGACGGCGACCACGGAGCAGGCCATCTCCGTGTCGTCCGTCCACTGCCAGGGGCCGGGCGGCGGCTCACGGCGCTTCAGCAGCGGGTAGTTCGCCGGGACGAAGAACTGGGAGCCGAGCGCGTCACCCACGGCCAGTCCACGCAGGCTTGTCAGGGCACGGTCCAAGCGCTCCGGGCGAGAGGAATCAGCGGTCATCGCCCAGCCGCTCTATTCGGTGGTCCAGTGCGGCAGCGGGTCCCGCCAACGCTCGAAGGGCCGGTCGAGCGTGTACTTGCCGTCGTCACCGAGAACGAGCATGCGCATCTCCGCGTTCCCGGGGTTCGACAGGGATTCGAATTCCGCGACCGTCCAGTGGAACCAGCGCATGCAGAACAACCGCATCGCCAGGCCATGGCTCACCAGGAGCACATTGGGCGGATGGTCCGGTGCCTCAAAGCTGCGGAACAGACTCTCCAGGAAGCCCCCGACCCGGTCGTACACATCGGCGCCCGACTCGCCCTGCGGGAAGCGGAAGAAGAAGTGCCCGTACGCGTCGCGGTAGGTCTTCTGGAGGCGTACGTCGTCACAGTCCTGCCAGTTCCCCCAGTCCTGCTCGCGCAGTCGCGGTTCCTCACGCACCCGTATCAACTCGGGGTCCAGGTGGAAGGCGCGGAGCGTCTCGTGCGTACGCCGGTACGGAGAGACGTACACGCTCACCCGCTCCCGGTCGAACACCTCCCGGAGCCTCTTTCCGGTCTCCGCTGCCTGCTGCCAGCCGCGCTCGGTGAGTGCGAGGGCGTGGTCGGGTTCCCGCTCGTAGACGGAGTCATCGACATTGCCCGTCGACTCGCCGTGCCGGACCAGTACGATGCGCCGTGGTCGTGCCATGCCAAAACCCTAGATCGGGTGACGCTCCACCGGGCAATTCTGAGCGCCCCATACGGCGTAGGTCACACGAATACGGCACCGGAGGCCACTCAAGGCACACATTTCACAGGCGCGCGCGTCAGACCGTCCACGTCGGCTCCAGTTCCACGATGTCACCGGTGAGTGCCGCGACGTCCGCCTCGGTCTGTGCCCGCAGGGCCAGCCGCTCCACGCGCTCGCTGCGGTACTTGCCGTGCTCGGCGGCCGAGCGCCACATCGAAAGGATCAGGAACTCGTGCTCGGGGGCCTCGGCGAACATGCCGCGGATCATGCCGGGCGAACCGGCCATGGCGGGGTTCCAGACCTTCTCCTGCATCAGGGTGAAGTTCTCCACTCGCTCTTCGTGGATGCGGCAGTGGGCGACGCGGATCAGGTCGGAGTCCGCGAACCTCGGTTCGAAGCCGGTCTTCACGTCGAAGCGGTACTCGAACAGTTTGGCCTGGCTGTCCTTGAAGGTGCCCGCTTGCGACGCCGCGAGACGGTCGTGGGAGCGGGCCATGAAGGAGTCGTAGAAGGCGCGGCTCTCCCAGAAGGCGAAGATGTGCGCCACGCCGGGCCGCTGCCGGCTCCAGCCGCCGCCCTGCCCGCGAAACCCTGGCTCCCCCAGAAGCCCCGCCCACTTTCGCTGCCCCCGCTCGAACCCGCGGCGGTCCACCACGGTGCAGCGAATCCACTTGACCAGCACCGCGCCATCGTAAGGCCATGGAGCGTGGCCCCGGTCACGCTCCGCGAGAGATCACCCACGCACCGGCCCGCAGCGCGTGGCACGATGGACAACGAACCTTGGCCACCGGGGAGTTGGGACAAGGGGCCCAGAGGGGGAAGGGGAAGCCTGGTGAACGGCTTGAGCAAAGGGATCCGCAAGGTCGAGGTCGCGTTGAAGTGGGATCCGAGCCCCATGGGGCAGCAACCCACCGATCTCGACCTCATCGCCGCCACGTACGAGCGGGACGATCCGTACGGCACCCCGGATTATCTGGTGCACTTCGACAGCCGCTCCCCCGACGGAACGATCTACCTCAACCGGGACAGCGCGGACGGGAAGGGCTTCGGCTCGGACGAAGTCATGACGCTGGAACTCGACCGGCTCCATGGCCGGTACGCGCGCGTGGTCGTCGGTGTCGTCATCCAGCAGCGGCCCGAGGAGCGCAGGTTCGCCGGCGTCCTCAATCCGGCGGTGCGCATACGCGAGGGCTACACCGTCCTCGCCGAGGACGACTTCGCATCGGTTCCCGGGGCGACCGCGGCGACCGTCGCTGAGTTCGTCCGTGACGAGTCCGGCGGGTGGCGGTTCCAATCCGGCGTCCATGGCTTCGAGGACGACCCCGCGACCTTCAGCAGGACCATGGGCCGGCGCGGCGGCCCGGAAGGCCGGCCCGAGTAGGGGCGACGGTCGTGGGAGCCCACACCGGTGGGTCCGGGGCCGCCCTGCGGTGGGATGACGCGATGCGGCGGCTCGTCCAGGCGCCGTGGACCGCCAGGACATGGAGCAGACGCTGCCCGCGCAGCGCGTCGAACGCCCCTGGCGGGCGAATCCGGCCCGGGTCGGGAAGGCTCTGACGACGGGTGCCGGCCTCCGTGTCGAGCGGCCTCTGGGTGACTGCGGATGGCACAGGAGCCGGCGAGTGTCGGGCGCGATGGCGTGGGCCCGACGGCGGGCTCTGCGCCGTGCGCCCCGGCGGGCGCCGAGGCGTGGCGCTCGGCCGCGTCCAGACGCGCATCCAGCGCACTGTCGTGGGGTGGGCGGGGCGTGTACCGGCCCTGGTTCCCGTGGCCAGGGTTCACCGGGGGACACCCGTCGACGCGGCGCGCCGGAGGGCACACGAAGCTGCCGCCCCGTCGCTGCGACGGGTGAGGGCCGCGCGTGCCGTGGGCGGTGAGGGGCGCCGGCCCGCGGCCGGCGCCCCTCACCTCACAGGATCAGCTGCAGCCGCTCGTCGAGCCGCAGCCCTCGCAGATGTAGCAGGATCCGGCCCGCTGCATCTTCGTGCCGCAGGAGAAGCACAGCGGGGCGTCGGCCTGGATGCCCAGCTGCATCTCCACCAGCTCGGCGCTGGTGTGCGCCTGCTTCGGCGCGGGCTTGGCCGCCTCGCCGCCGGCCTGTGGGGTGGACACGGCCTTCAGGTCGGTCTGGCGCGGCGCCGACTGGGCCAGCCCCTCGACGTCGACCTCGTCCTCGGACGACTCGTACGAGCCGGTCTCCAGGTGGCGCTGCCGCTCCTCGGCGGAGTGGATGCCGAGCGCGGAACGCGTCTCGAAGGGCAGGAAGTCCAGCGCCAGGCGGCGGAAGATGTAGTCGACGATCGACTGGGCCATCCGCACGTCCGGGTCGTCGGTCATGCCGGCCGGCTCGAAGCGCATGTTGGTGAACTTCGAGACGTACGTCTCCAGGGGTACGCCGTACTGGAGGCCGACGGAGACGGCGATGGAGAACGCGTCCATCATGCCCGCGAGGGTCGAGCCCTGCTTGGACATCTTCAGGAAGACCTCGCCGAGCCCGTCGTCCGGGTAGGAATTGGCGGTCATGTAGCCCTCGGCGCCGCCGACGGTGAAGGACGTGGTGATGCCGGGACGTCCCTTCGGGAGGCGCTTGCGGACCGGACGGTACTCGACGACCTTCTCGACCTTGGGTGCCTCCTCGGCCTTGGCCTCGGTCTTCTTGTCGTCGCCCTTCTTCTTCGCGGAGAGCGGCTGGCCGACCTTGCAGTTGTCGCGGTAGATCGCAAGCGCCTTGACGCCCATCTTCCACGCCTCGAAGTAGATCTCCTCGACCTCCTCGACGGTCGCCGACTCCGGCATGTTGACCGTCTTGGACAGGGCGCCGGAGATCCACGGCTGGATCGCGGCCATCATGCGGACGTGGCCCATCGGGGAGATCGCCCGCTCGCCCATGGCGCAGTCGAACACTTCGTAGTGCTGCTGCTTGAGGCCGGGGGCGTCGATCACATTGCCGTGCTCGGCGATGTGGGCGACGATCGCCTCGATCTGCTCCTCCTGGTAGCCCAGGCGGCGCAGGGCCTGCGGGACGGTGCCGTTGACGATCTGCATCGAGCCGCCGCCGACCAGCTTCTTGAACTTGACCAGGGCGAGGTCGGGCTCCAGGCCGGTGGTGTCGCAGGACATCGCGAGACCGATGGTGCCGGTCGGCGCGATGACGGATGCCTGGGAGTTGCGGAATCCGTTCTTCTCACCGAGGCGCAGCACGTCCTGCCATGCCTCCGTGGCGGCGGCCCAGACCGGGGTGTCCAGGTCGTCCATGCGCACGGCCGCGCCATTGGCGTCGGCGTGCTGCTTCATGACGCGCTTGTGGGCGTCGGCGTTGCGGGCGTAGCCGTCGTACGGGCCGACGACCGCGGCCAGTTCGGCGGAGCGACGGTACGACGTGCCGGTCATCAGGGAGGTGATGGCGCCGGCCAGGGCGCGGCCGCCGTCGGAGTCGTAGGCGTGGCCGGTGGCCATCAGCAGGGCGCCCAGATTGGCGTAGCCGATGCCCAGCTGGCGGAACGCGCGCGTGTTCTCGCCGATCTTCTGGGTCGGGAAGTCGGCGAAGCAGATGGAGATGTCCATCGCGGTGATGACGAGTTCGACGACCTTCGCGAAGCGCTCGACCTCGAACGACTGGTTGCCCTTGCCGTCGTCCTTCAGGAACTTCATCAGGTTCAGCGAGGCGAGGTTGCAGGACGTGTTGTCCAGGTGCATGTACTCGCTGCAGGGGTTCGAGCCGTTGATCCGGCCGGACTCCGGGCAGGTGTGCCAGTGGTTGATGGTGTCGTCGTACTGGATGCCGGGGTCGGCGCAGGCCCAGGCCGCCTCGGCCATCTTGCGGAACAGGGCCTTCGCCTCGACCTCCTCGATGACCTCGCCCGTCATCCGCGCGCGGAGGCCGAACTTTCCGCCCTGCTCGACGGCCTTCATGAACTCGTCGTTCACGCGGACCGAGTTGTTGGCGTTCTGGTACTGGACGGAGGTGATGTCGTCACCGCCCAGGTCCATGTCGAAGCCCGCGTCGCGCAGGGCGCGGATCTTCTCCTCCTCCTTCACCTTGGTCTCGATGAAGTCCTCGATGTCGGGGTGGTCGACGTCGAGGATGACCATCTTGGCGGCGCGGCGGGTGGCTCCGCCCGACTTGATGGTGCCCGCCGAGGCGTCGGCGCCACGCATGAAGGAGACCGGGCCGGAGGCGTTGCCCCCGGAGGACAGCAGTTCCTTGGAGGAACGGATGCGGGAGAGGTTCAGGCCGGCTCCTGAGCCGCCCTTGAAGATCATGCCCTCTTCCTTGTACCAGTCGAGGATCGACTCCATGGAGTCGTCGACGGACAGGATGAAGCAGGCGGAGACCTGCTGGGGCTGGGGCGTGCCGACGTTGAACCAGACGGGGCTGTTGAAGCTGAAGATCTGGTGCAGGAGGGCGTACGCCAGCTCGTGCTCGAAGATCTCGGCGTCGGCGGGCGAGGCGAAGTACTTGTAGTCCTCTCCGGCCTTCCGGTACGTCTTCACGATGCGGTCGATCAGCTGCTTGAGGCTGGTCTCGCGCTGCGGGGTGCCCACGGCACCACGGAAGTACTTGCTGGTGACGATGTTGACCGCGTTCACCGACCAGAAGTCGGGGAACTCGACGCCACGCTGCTCGAAATTGACCGAGCCGTCGCGCCAGTTGGTCATGACGACGTCACGGCGCGCCCACTCGACCTCGTCGTACGGGTGTACGCCGGGGGTGGTGTGGATGCGCTCGATACGCAGCCCCTTGGTGGCCTTGGTCCCCTTGGCTCGGGAACCTCGTGCCGGACCGCTCGCCGTCTCTGTCATGCCGCCTCCCTGTACGGGCTAAAACGCCCTGAAGTGCCCCGATGTTCCCGTGGCACGGTGTTCTGTCTTGTGTTGCGGGCTCCCAACGCGCTGCCGCCCGCAACGGGTCTTCACTCGCCGCCGTCCCGCCGGATCCCGGACCCCCGTCCGCTCCGGCGCGTCCTTCAGTCGGCGGCGTGGGCGGGCACGGGGACCTCGGCAGTCCCCCCGCGCCCGCGCTCGTCCTCCTGGCTCCCCGCTGTCGCGTCATCGTCGTCCGCGGCGGGGACTCGCCTCGGTTCCCTGAGCTCGGCGATGGCGCCCTCGAAGTCCTCAAGCGAGTCGAACGCCCGGTAGACGGAGGCGAATCGCAGATAGGCGACGAGGTCGAGCTCCTGCAACGGGCCGAGCATGGCCAGCCCCACGTCGTGGGTGGTCAGCTCGGCGCTCCCGGTGGCCCGCACCGCCTCCTCGACCCGCTGGCCGAGCTGGGCGAGCGCGTCCTCGGTGACCGGCCGCCCCTGGCATGCCTTGCGCACACCGTTGATGACCTTGGTACGGCTGAACGGCTCGGTGACTCCGGACCGCTTGATCACCATGAGCGAGCACGTCTCGACGGTCGTGAAGCGGCGGGTGCAGTCCGGGCACTGACGGCGCCTGCGGATCGACGTGCCGTCGTCGGTCGTCCGACTGTCCACGACACGGCTGTCGGGGTGCCTGCAGAAGGGGCAGTGCATGATCTCCAACCCTCCTCACAGCAGACTCAATGGCCCCGAAAGACCTCCATGGCCCCTCGAAGCAGCCCCCAGCATAGGCGATCTCTCGGACATCGAAGACCGGGGGGACCACAACTTGTGGGCAGCTGTAGCAATCCAACCACTAGATGTGGTGCCTGGCGCAATACATCGACACGCGCGCGTGTCGCATGCGTACCGCGACGCGGGATACGGAGATACCGTGGACGCCACGCGGAGGACGCGTGCGACTCCGGTACGGAAGGGGACCGGCTCCCGGTCGACGGGACTCCGGGTGGCAGACTGGGCGCGCGACCCACGAGGTCGTCGGCCACGGCGGTGAAGAGTACAACAATGAACCCTTTTATCCGCCAGGCGCAGCGTTAGCCATACACCCAGACACGTGATCACGCTAAGCGAACCGCGTTTTTTCACTCGAACGTGTGTTTGGCGCAACCTTTCGAAAGCAACTACCGTTGTCCAGCAGGGAGACCATCGAGAGGGGCCGACGTGACCACCACCGCAGACACAGCCACCATCACTGCCCAGGACCGCTCCCAGGGCCGACTTGAGCCGGTGCACGCGATGAACGAAGCCGCGAATCCAGAAGCGCACAAGCGCTCTCTGCCCGGCCGACCTCCAGGCATCCGGGCCGACAGCTCGGGACTCACCGACCGACAGCGCCGGGTGATCGAGGTCATCAGGGACTCCGTGCAGCGGCGTGGCTACCCGCCGTCGATGCGGGAGATCGGCCAGGCCGTCGGGCTGTCCAGCACCTCTTCGGTCGCGCACCAGCTGATGGCACTCGAACGCAAGGGCTTCCTGCGCCGCGACCCGCACCGCCCGCGCGCGTACGAGGTCCGCGGCTCCGACCAGGCGGTGACCGTGCAGCCCACGGACACCGCCGGCAAGCCCGCCGCGTCCTACGTCCCGCTCGTCGGCCGCATCGCCGCCGGTGGTCCGATCCTCGCCGAGGAGTCGGTCGAGGACGTCTTCCCCCTTCCCCGGCAGCTCGTCGGCGACGGCGAACTGTTCGTCCTGAAGGTCGTCGGCGACTCCATGATCGAGGCCGCGATCTGCGACGGAGACTGGGTCACCGTCCGCCGCCAGCCGGTCGCGGAGAACGGCGACATCGTGGCCGCGATGCTCGACGGCGAAGCCACCGTCAAGCGCTTCAAGCGCGAGGACGGCCATGTATGGCTTCTCCCGCACAACTCCGCGTACGAGCCCATCCCCGGTGACGACGCGACCATCCTGGGCAAGGTCGTCGCGGTCCTGCGCCGCGTCTGACGGCCCGACGGCGAGCGTCGGCTCTTCCCCTGACCGGGCCCCGGAACCTCTGCGCCGGTTCCGGGGCCCTGTGCTGCACGGCCCCGGTGACCGGCGGCGTCGCATCGCGGGTTAGCCTGTCCCGGCGCCGGGACAGGCTAACCCGGGATCACTTCGCCTCCCCTTGCCGCGCGGCGGCGTCGATGGCCGCGAGCGACTTCCGCACCTGGTTACGGTCCGTCGTGTACCAGAAGTCGGGCAGTGACGCCTTGAGGTAACCGCCGTACCGCGCAGTGGCCAGCCGCTGGTCCAGCACGGCCACCACACCCTTGTCCCCCGACGCCCGGACGAGCCGGCCGGCGCCCTGCGCCATCAGCAGCGCGGCATGAGTGGCGGCGACCGCCATGAAGCCGTTGCCGCCCGCATCCTCCACCGCCTTCTGGCGAGCGCTCATCAGCGGATCGTCCGGGCGCGGGAAGGGGATCTTGTCCATGACGACCAGCTGGCAGCTGGGCCCCGGAACATCGACGCCCTGCCACAGCGACAGCGTGCCGAACAGACAGGTCTTGGCATCGGCGGCGAAGTTCTTGATCAACTCGCCTAGGGTCTCCTCGCCCTGGAGCAGGATCGGGAACTCGGGGATCCGCGAACGCAGCTCCTCGGCGGCGAGCTGAGCCGCCCGCATGGAGGAGAAGAGGCCGAGCGTGCGACCGCCGGCCGCCTGAATCAGTTCGGTCAGTTCGTCGAGCATGTCCGCGCGGTCGCCGTCCCGCGCCGGACGGGACAGATGCTTGGCCACGTACAAGATGCCCTGTTTGCGGTAGTCGAAGGGCGAGCCGACGTCCAGGCCCTTCCACTGAGGGAGATCCTCGCCCTCGGTGCCCTCCGGGGCCAGGCCCAGGGAGGCCCCCACGCCATTGAAGTCGCCGCCCAGTTTGAGCGTGGCGGACGTGAGGACGACGGAGCGGTCCGCGAACAGCTTCTCCCTGAGGAGACCCGAGACCGACATGGGTGCGACACGGAGGGAGGCGCCGAACCGGTCGTGGCGTTCATACCAGACGACATCCCACTCGGAGCCGTTCACCACGCGCTCCGCCACGTCATGCACCGTCTCCACGGACGCCAGCGCCTGCTTACGGACCGCGTCCTCGTCCTGAACCGACTTGTCACGGGTCGCGCCGATCGCGGAGATGACGGTGCGGGCGGCGTCCCGCAGGGCCATCAGGGCGTAGGAGAGGTCTTCGGGGATCTCCTCCAGGCGGCCCGGAAGGGCCAGCTCCATCAGCCGCTCGAAGCCCTCGGCCGCGGTCTGGAGCTGGTCCGCGGCCTTCTCGTTCACCAGTTTCGCGGCGCGGCGCACCGCCCGGTTGACCTGGCCGGGCGTCAGCTCCCCCGTCGCGACGCCGGTGATCCGCGAAACCAGTTCGTGCGCCTCGTCCACGATCAGTACCTCGTGCTGAGGAAGCACCGGGGCGCCCTCGATGGCGTCGATCGCGAGCAGCGCGTGGTTGGTGACGACGACCTCGGCGAGCTTGGCCCGCTCCCGGGCCATCTCGGCGAAGCACTCGGCGCCATAGGCGCACTTCGAGGCGCCCAGGCACTCCCGGGAGGAGACCGACACCTGCGCCCAGGCGCGGTCGGACACACCAGGTGTCAGGTCGTCCCGGTCCCCGCTCTCGGTCTCGTCCGCCCAGTCACGCAGCCGCAGCAGGTCCTGGCCCAGCTTGCTGGTCGGCGCGGCCGCCTCGAACTGGTCGAAGAGCCCGTCCTCCTCGTCCTGTGGTACGCCCTCGTGCAGACGGTGCAGGCACAGATAGTTGGACCGTCCCTTGAGCATGGCGAACTCCGGGCGGCGGCGCAGCAGGGGGTGCAGCGCCTCCACCGTGCGCGGCAGATCACGCTCCACGAGCTGGCGCTGCAGGGCGAGGGTGGCCGTCGCGACGACGACACGCTCCCCGTGCGCGAGCGCGGGCACCAGGTAGCCCAGCGACTTACCGGTGCCGGTACCGGCCTGGACCAGCAGGTGGGATCCGTCGTCGATCGCTTCGGCGACCGATTCGGCCATGGTCACCTGGCCGGGGCGCTCCGTGCCGCCGACGGCTGTGACAGCGGCATGCAGGAGTTCGGGGAGTGAGGGCTTCGTCATAGCCCGACCACCCTACGGCCAGGCACCGACAAACGTGGGATCACGTCGGAAAGGAGAGGTCGGACGGGGCCGGCGCCGGTGGACGGGCCGACCGGCGGATCAGCCGGCGGTGCCTCTCTACTGCCGGGGGTAACTGGGTCGAGCGACCGGGGGCCAGGGTCATGGGATTGGCTGAGAAGCCACGGGCGGGACCGGCGAAGGCCGGGGCGGATCACGGTGCGGACTCCTCGGCGGTGTCGGACGAGGGGCGGAGCGGAGCGGGTTGAGGAGGGAGGGACGAGGCGGGGTATCAGGACGGGGCGGCGCTGGAGCGCGACCGGGCAAGGGCCGGGGCAGCACCGGGATCCAAGGGATGCCGAGGCGGGGCGCGGGGCTGCCGGACCGCCGAGGCGGGGGGGTGCCGGACTCAATCAGCAGAGCGTGTCAGGTCCGGCGGAATCGCCAGGGCGCGCCCGGTCGGCTGCGGCGGCAGGCGGCGGGATGCCTTCGGCCGGTGCCGGGCAGCGCGGGCCGGCCCACGTCCGGATTGCTCGGCTCGCGGCGGTGCGCGAAGCGGCCGGCGAACCAGTGGCCTCGCTGAAGACGACCCGGCTGCCCCGCTCGATGCATTCGTTTCGGCCGACCCGGAACCCCAGCGGCCCGAGCGGTGTACTACATGTGAATGCATCGTCACTCGGCGCTACAGCACATCACGCAGTGACCGGTCCCGAATCATGAGGGCGGCCCGCTTGGCGGGCAGGTCGACCTCGGCGGCGAACCGGAAGCCTGCAGAAAGGAAGGCGGCAATGGACGGCGTATTGCGCAGGTCGGGCTCGGCGACGACTCGTGAACAGGTGGGCCGCCGGCCCAGGACCAGGTCGGCCACTGCTCTGAGCAGGGCCGATCCAAGACCCCGCCCTCGGTCGGCGACGCCGCCGATCAGCAGGTGGATTCCGGTGTCGTGCGGGCGGGCCGGATAGTGGCGTGCCAGCGGGTCCAGATCCGCCCGGTAGATCTCCCAGTAGCTCATCGGGGTGCCGTCCAGCGTGCCGAGGCACGGCACGCTGCGGCCATCACCGGTCAGCTGGGTGGTCAGGTGTTCCTCGGTCCTGTCCGGGGAACCGGCCAGTTCCCAGAAGGCGGCGACCGCCGGGTCGTTCATCCAGCGGCTGATGAGCGGGAGGTCGTGGTCGAGGCGGACGGGGACCAACTGGAACAGGCCCGCGGGGGTACGGGTCGGGCCCCAGCCGGCGACATGGTCGAGCAGGTCGTCGGCGGCGGCGGAGAAGCCGACCTCCGCAGCGGACGGCGGGCCGGCTTTCGCGGCCGACGGCGAGTCGGCGTGTGCCGCGAAGGGATACGGGGTGTCCCACTCCGAGCGCCGACCGGTATCCGTCCCGGAGCCCGGATCGGCCCCCGCCGGAGACGGTCCCCGCTCGTCCCCCGCGGCGAGCGGACCGGCATCGGTGCCGGCGGTACCGATGCCACCACCGGCACCGGCACCGGATCGGTCATCGGAGTCCTCCCGTTCCGCGGCGATGAGGGCCACGAGTTCGTCGGGGAGGCGCAGATCCAGGGTGTCCTCGCTGTCCCCTCCGGGATCGGGGAGACCCGGGCGAACGGGCACGGGTCCGGTGTCGGTGCTCGCGTCGGCAGGGGACATGGCGCGCTCCTCTCAGAGGCCGAGGTGGCTCGCATTCCTCGGAGGGTGAATTCGGTGGGTGAAGGAGGTGGGTGTTGTCCGCTTCAGAAATGAAGGGGGTTGGCGATGGTGACGTAGACGGACTGGGTGTCGACTGGACCGACGAGTTCGTCGAGACCGTGCAACCGCGTGAGCAGGTTGGCCTTGCAGCGCAGGACGGGTGAGTCCAGCAGGCGGGCGGGCAGGGAGGTCCGCAGCGGTGTGGGCCCCGCCGCGACACCGGCGAGAAAGCGGCGGAACGCGGCCAGCAGCAGGCGCTCGTCGGCGAGGTGTTGCGAGCCGAACGCACCGATCAGGCCGAGCACGTTGTTGATGGCGAGGTAGTAGCCGAACCGCTCGTCGGTGACCTCGTCGGAGACGAATGTGTCGCTGCGCTCGCCGATGCCGGGCAGGCGTGCGTCGAGTTCGGCGCGGTGGGACTCGCGGAAGTAGTAGCCCTGGTTGTCGCGGTAGCGGCCGCCCACAGGCCAACCCTCGTCGTCCAGGACGAGCAGCGTGTTCTGCTGGTGCGCCTCCAGCGCGATCCCCGCCTCGCTGTCCAGCCACAGCACGGGACGCACGACCGCCTCCAGGTAGCGCAGAAACCACTCCGCGGCGACCGTTCCACGGGGACGACCGGTCCGCTCGGCGAGGCGCGTGAGGACCTGGGCCAGGCGGGACCGGAGGGGCCGTGTCCCCGCAGGCGTGGGGTGCCCGTCGGCGGCGGGGACGGCCATGGGGCGAGGCGCGATGAGACCGGCGATGCAGGAGACGTCGTCGGTGGGTGCGAAGGGGTTGTGCCGGATCACCACATCGAGTCCCCGGACGGGCAGGCCGTCCTGGTCGTCGACGGCCAGCCAGGCGGGGTCGCGGACGATGTCGAAGCCGGGGTGCACGGCCTGCCACTGCTGCGACAGGCCGGAACGCAACAGGCGATGCACCTCGACACCGCGGTGGAGTTCCTTGCGGAGGTTTTCCCGGCGGGAGTTGGTGATCCGCAGGCCCAACGACAGCTTGAGCATCGCGGGAGCACCGGACTGATGGACGGTGCGTACGGAGGAGGTGGGATTCCACGGGGTACCGAAGGGACCGAGTTCACGGAGCAGTCCCGCGTCGAGAAGGGCGGCGATGTCGTCTCGGTGCCGGACCTCCCGTGACTGCCAAGGGTGCAGAGGAAGGGCGGCGAACCCGTCAGGCAGGGGCAGTCCCGAGCCGGCCAGCCGTGCCGTGAGGTGTTCCGCTCGCACCGGGCGTCCGCGCTCGGTCCAGGCGGAGTCAGTAGCGAGCAGGGAGGGTGATACGGCCATCCAGTGCAGCGGGAAAGAGCCGCGCAGTTCCGGTGAGTACAGGCGGGCTTCGGCTTCGGACAGGCCCTCTCGGCTCTTCGGGGTCGGGTGCAGCGGGTGTCCGAGCAGGAGTGCCTGTTCGGCACTGAGAAACAGGTCGGGTCCGTCGGCGGGGTGGGAGCGACGGTCGCTGATGAAGCCGACGGTGCGGCGGACCGAGTCGGCCACTCGTGCAGCCAGGTCTCCCCCGTTGGGGGGCACGGCGGTACCCGGACCGGCGGGGGTGTCAGTGCCGCCGGGTGTCTCCCTGGCGATCAGCGCCGCGAGGGTCACGGCGTCGACCGGTGGGGCGTCCGCGGGGGCGTCGGCCAGGCGCGGGCGGCCGAAACGGTGCCAGCCGGTCGGGGACCAGTAGTGGATGGGTGCCGTCAGGGCCGTGCCGCTGTGGGGCAGTGGGATGCGGAGCGTGCCGTAGCGGGCGTCCGTGCCGGCGTCGGTGTCGGAATCGGAGTCGGCGTGGGGGGTGGCGTCGGGGGCGAGGCTCGTCTCACGGACCCAACAGCGGAGCAGGTTCTCCATGGCCGCGCTCTGGGCGACCGTGTGGGGATCCGGATGTTCCAAGAGGTCGTGGGATGCGCTCCACGGGCGGTGCGTTTCCGCGGTCCGGGGTCTCTGTTCGGGCACCCTCCCGGCCGTCGGCGCGGCCGGGGATTGTGTGGCGTGGGAGGTGGTGTCAGGAGTGCGGGAACGGCCGCTGGAGGTGGGGCTGGCGTTCAAGACTGTTCCTAGAGCGTGCGGAGCAGGGGGGCGATGGCCTTGGGGGTCGTCGCCCGGCCCCATACGACAGGGGTCGGGGCGAGGGCCGGACAGCGAGGGGAGGTGGTTCGGGCGGGGAGGGCGGAGCCGACCGCGGGTGCCAGAGAGGCAGCCGTGGTCCCGGGGTGGGACAGGAGGGCGATCCGTTCGGCGCAGACGTCGCCGGGCACGCCGGGGTGTCCGTGATCGCTGCTGGGGTGAGTGCCGGTGGCGGCGAGGATTCGGGGGCGGCCGGTGACCGTCCCGGCCCATTGCGAGGGCCGCCGCGCCCGTGTCCGTGCCGGCCCGTGCGTAGCGCCGTACGCGGGCTCCGTCACGGTCGGCGACGGCAGGCGGCGGGGCGCGGGGCGGTTCGGGCGTGGCGGCGTCTTTGAGGGGGGTGGGCAGGTCAAGGGTGAGGAGGTGGCCCGGCCGAGTATGGAGAAGGGGGTGCCTGGCGCAAGCGCCTCGCGGATGACAGCCAGGGCGGCAGGGGCGCTGTGGCCCGCGGTGCCGGTCCCGATGCCTGTACCGGTTCGGGTGCAGGTCCTGGTGCCTGTGCCGGTCCCGGTGCCTCTGCCTGCACCGGTCCCGATGCCGGTCCCTGTACCGGTCCCGGTTCGGGTGCCGGTGCCTGTGCCGGTGCCTGTGCCAGTCCTGGTTCGGGCACCAGTCCCGGCTTGGGCGCTGGTGTCGGCTTGGGCGCCGATCCCGGTGCTGGCGCCGATCCCGGTGCCGATGTCTGTTCGGCTGCCGATTCCGGTGCGGGAGTCGGTGCCGATGCGGGAGCAGGTGCCGGTGCCGGAGGAGGGGGCGAGGGGGCTTTGGATGTTGGGGGGCTTGTCGGTCGGGACGGGTGATCGCAGGGGGGCGGTGGGGAGGGCGTGCGTGGTGCCGCGTACTGTCGGTCCGCGTGTCGACGGGGTCGACGGGGTGCCCGTGTGGGCGGCGTGCGCTCGCTCGGATGGCTCCGGGGTCTGGGGATCGGTCACCGAATCGGTCACGGCCACGGCTTGGAGTCCTCCCGCTGTCCAGAGGCCAGTTGATCCGCGGGACCGGGCACGGGCAGCAGGCCCCTCACGGCTACAACCCCGGACCGCCCACCGGGTTACGGGTTGCCTCAAGATCCTTGCCGTGACGCAACTGTTGCTGTTCCGTGGGAAGTCCCCCACAGCGAACGCATAGTGTGTGGTGCCGTTCCCAGAGGGCCGTGAGTGCGGCGTGAACTGCCCATAGGTTCCGCCTGACATCACGGTCGTAGCACCGAGTTTCCTTACCACCAGGGGGAGTCAAGAGCATGCGATCCATACGGCCGTCCTTCACCGTTCGCCGCGGGAGGAGTGCGGGCCGCAGAACCTCCCCCGTGCTGGCCGCCGTCGCCCTCGTCTCGGCGCTGGCGCTCACCGTCACCGCGTGCAACGGCGACGGCGACGACAACGCGGACGGCCGGGCCACCGCCTCCGCGGCCGCTGACGACGGAAAGATCAAGATCCCGGAGGACATCAAGGACCGGCTCAAGGAGCACGGGATCGACCTCGACCAGTGGAAGAACGGCGCATGGAAGAACTGGAACAAGGACGACTGGCTGCGTGAGGCGAACGATTTCATCAACCCGATCATCAAGGGCCTGTGGGACCCGGACCGCATGCGGGACGCCGACGACCCGGACCGGGGCGTGGACGACAACGACCTCTCCGGTGACCAGGGTGTGACCGATCCGACGCCGACGCCGGTGAAGGCGCAGGCGGTGCAGCCGCCGTACCACACCAACGCCGCCACCGCCGGCAAGGTGTTCTTCGACTCCCCCGAGGGCACGATGGTCTGCTCGGCGACGGTGGTGGAGGACCCGGCGAACCCCGGCAAGTCCAACATGGTGTGGACCGCCGGCCACTGTGTGCACGCCGGTAAGAAGGGCGGCTGGTTCCGCAACATCGCGTTCGTGCCGTCGTACAACGACAAGGGCATGACCAACGAGGAGTTGCAGAGCGCCACCAAGGAGCAGATCGCTCCGTACGGGATCTGGTGGGGCGACTGGGCGCAGACCTCTCAGCAGTGGATCGAGCAGGGCGGTGAGACGGGCGGGGACGGTGCCTCGTACGACTTCGCCGTGATCCATGTGACGCCGGAAGAGGGCGGCAGCGGCAAGTCGTTGGAGGAGACGGTCGGTTCGGCGCTTCCGGTGGACTTCGACGCCCCGGCGGTGCCGAAGGTCGCGAGCATCACTGCGACCGGTTATCCGGCGGCGGCACCGTTCGACGGTCAGTCGCTGTACCAGTGCCAGGACAAGCCGGGCAGGCTGTCGCTCGGCAAGTCGGACCCGACGATGTACCGCATCGGCTGCACGATGACGGGTGGTTCGTCCGGCGGCGGCTGGGTGGAGACCGGTTCCGACGGCAAGCCGTCGCTGGTGTCCAACACCTCCATCGGCCCGGTGAGTTCGGGCTGGCTGGCCGGTCCGCGGCTGGGTGACGTGGCCGAGGGTGTGTACAGCGCGGTCAGCAAGAAGTTCGCCGGGCAGTAGGAGCCGGCGGGCACAGCCAGGTCGGGGACGGCGGCGGGGTGTCACGGGAACCTTCACCTGCTCGCCGCCGTTCGTCCCCAGCCCCACGGGCATAGTGGGGTGTCATCACACGTTTCAACGGGGGTTATCGCACCATGCGTTCCATACGTACGCCCTTCACGCACCGCCGTGGACGGCGGCGCACCGTCCTCGCGGCAACCGGTCTGGTCGCGGCACTGGCACTCACGGCGACGGGCTGCGGGGGCTCCGACGACGACAAGGCGAGCGACAAGCCCGGCGCCTCTCGGGCGGCCGGGGCCGATGACGGCAAGGCCGGTCTCCCGGCCGACATCGCGGGCAGGCTCAAGGAGCGCGGCATTGATGTCGACCGGTGGACCGGCGGCGGCTGGAAGGACTGGGACAAGGACAAGTGGCTCAGTGAGGCCAAGGACTTCGTCAACCCGGTGATCGAGGGCCTCTGGAAGCCGGAGCGGATGCGGTCCGCGGAGGAGGCCGACAAGACGATCTCGACGCAGGACGCCTCCGCGGACCAGGGCGTCAGCGACCCGGAGCCGCAGCCCGTGCAGGCGCAGGCGGAGAAGACGCCGTACCACGAGAACGCGGCCCCGGTCGGCAAGGTCTTCTTCGACTCCCCCGAGGGCTCGATGGTCTGCTCCGGCACGGTCGTCAAGGACGTCAACCATCCGGGCAGGTCCAACCTGGTGTGGACGGCCGGTCACTGTGTGCACGCCGGTCAGAACGGGGGCTGGTACCGCAATATCGCCTTCGTGCCGTCGTACAACGACCTCGGCACGTCCGAGGCGGAGCTTGCGGGGGCGACGGCCTCACAGATCGCCCCGTACGGCACCTGGTGGGCGGACTGGGCCTCCACCTCGAACGAGTGGATCCAGGGCGGTTCGGAGACGGGCGGCGCGGGCGCCGCACACGACTACGCCGTGCTGCATGTGAAGCCGGAGAACGGGTCGAAGTCCCTGGAGGAGACCGTCGGCGCGGCGCTCGACGTGGACTTCTCCGCGCCGTCCGCGGCAGAGGTGGCCGATATGGGCGCCTGGGGGTATCCGGCGGCGCCGCCGTACAACGGTCTGAAGATGTTCAAGTGCATCGACCGGCCGGGGCGGCTGTCGCTGAGCCCGTCGCTGCCGACCATGTACCGCATCGGCTGCACCATGACCGGTGGATCGTCGGGCGGCGGCTGGTTCCGGGTGGCGGGCGGCAAGACCGTGCTGGTCTCGAACACGTCGATCGGCCCGACGGACAGCACCTGGCTCGCGGGCCCGCAGCTCGGCCAGGAGGCCGAGGCGCTGTACCAGAACATGAGCAGGACGTACGGCGGTCAGTAGACCCCGGCAGGCCGAAGGCCCGCTCCCGCGGTCGGCGGGGCGGGCCTTCGGCCTGTGTCGCGGTGGCTCAGGCGAGCGGCGCGGGAACGTACGGCGCGAGATCGGCCGCCAGTTCCTCGTGCACCCGTGCCTTGAGCAGCGTGCCCTCCGCGGTGTGCTCCTCGGAGATCACCTCGCCCTCGGTGTGGGTGCGGGCGACCAGCTTGCCGTGTGTGTACGGCACCAGGGCCTCGATCTCGACCGAGGGCCTGGGCAGTTCGTTGTCGATGAGCGCGAGCAGTTCGTCGATGCCTCGTCCGGTGCGGGCCGAGACGGCGATGGACCGCTTCTCGACGCGCAGCAGCCGCTGGAGCACCAGCGGGTCGGCCGCGTCCGCCTTGTTGATCACGACGATCTCGGGCACGTCGGTGGCTCCGACGTCCCTGATCACCTCGCGCACGGCGGCCAGCTGCTCCTCCGGAGTGGGGTGCGAGCCGTCCACCACATGCAGGATCAGGTCGGAGTCGCCGACCTCCTCCATGGTGGAGCGGAACGCCTCGACCAGGTGGTGCGGCAGGTGCCGGACAAAGCCGACGGTGTCGGCGAGCGTGTACACCCGGCCGCTCGGGGTCTCGGCCCGGCGGACGGTCGGGTCCAGGGTCGCGAACAGGGCGTTCTCGACCAGGACGCCCGCGCCCGTGAGACGGTTGAGCAGCGAGGACTTTCCGGCGTTGGTGTAGCCCGCGATGGCGACGGACGGCACCTTGTTCCGCTTGCGTTCCTGGCGCTTGATCTCGCGGCCGGTCTTCATCTCCGCGATCTCCCGGCGCATCTTCGCCATCTTCTCGCGGATCCGTCGCCGGTCCGTCTCGATCTTGGTCTCACCGGGGCCACGCGTGGCGAGGCCGCCGCCCTTGCCGCCGCCCATCTGGCGGGACAGCGACTGGCCCCAGCCGCGCAGCCTGGGCAGCATGTACTGCATCTGCGCGAGCGCCACCTGTGCCTTGCCCTCTCGGGACTTGGCGTGCTGGGCGAAGATGTCGAGGATCAGGGCCGTACGGTCGATGACCTTGACCTTGACGACGTCCTCCAGGTGGATCAGCTGGCCCGGGCTCAGCTCACCGTCGCAGACGACGGTGTCCGCGCCCGTTTCGAGGACGATGTCGCGCAGTTCGTCGGCCTTGCCGGAGCCGATGTAGGTGGCCGCGTCCGGCTTGTCGCGGCGCTGCACCACGCCGTCGAGCACGAGCGCGCCCGCGGTCTCGGCGAGGGCGGCCAGCTCGGCGAGGGAGTTCTCGGCGTCCTGCACGGTCCCGGAGGTCCACACCCCGACGAGCACAACCCGCTCCAGGCGGAGCTGTCGGTACTCGACCTCGGTGACGTCCTCAAGCTCGGTGGAGAGGCCGATCACGCGGCGCAGCGCAGCGCGCTCGGAGCGGTCGAACTGGTCGCCGTCCCGCTCTCCGTCGCTCTCGTGGCTCCAGGCGACGTCCTCTTCCATCAGGGCATCGGCCCGAAGACCCTCGGGGTAGTCGTGCGCAAGGCGCTTGGTGTCCTGGGAAAAGGAAGAAGAGGAGGTCATTGGGTCCTTACGTCGCAGGGGATTCACGGCGGTCATGGTGAACAACGCACGAGGACGGCGGGAGATTCCCGTATCCCGTGCCGCGCCGACCTGACGATGGTCGCACGGCACGGGCCGTCTCGTCACCGGCTTATTCCGGGTGTCATCCCGCGGGCGCGTTCGCGCGCGGTGCGGCGCCCCCCTTGGCGGACGCTCCCTGTCCCTGCTTCGCGGGCGCCCGCTTTCCCCCCTTGGCGGACGCCCCCGTGTCCTTCTTCGCGGACGTTCCCGTGCCCTTCTTGGCGGACGTTCCCGCGCCCTTCTTCGTGGACGCCTCAGTGCCCTTCTTCCCGGTCGTTCCCGTGCCTTCCTTCGCGGGCGATCCCGCGGTGGTCTGGGCGGGGGAACCCCCGGTCTTCTTCTCGGGGGGCGTGGACCTCCAGTCCGGGTGTCCGGGCATCGGCGGGGTCTTCTCGCCGTACAGCCAGCCCTTGAAGAACCCGTCCAGATCGCGTCCGGCGACCGACGAGGCGAGGCTCACGAAGTCGGCCGTGGTCGCGGTGGCGTCCCGGTACTTCTGCACCCAGAGCCGTTCCAGCCGCTCGAAGGCGGGGCGTCCGATCTCCTGGCGCAGGGCGTACAGGATCAGTGCGGCGCCGTCGTAGACGTTCGACCGGAAGATCCCGATCTTCTGACCCGGCTGGGGCGGCTTGGGGGCGGCGGGCGGGCCGCCTGAGGCACGCCAGCGGTCGGAGGCGCCGTAGGCCGCCTTCATCCGGTCGACCATGGGCCGGTCCGCCTTCTCCTGTGCGTACAGGGCCTCGTACCAGGTGGCGTGCCCCTCGTTGAGCCATAGGTCGGACCAGGTGCGCGGGCTGACGCTGTCCCCGAACCACTGGTGCGACAGCTCATGCACCATGATCGACTCGACGTACCACTTGGGGTAGGCGGGCTCGGTGAACAGTTCCTTCTCGAAGAGGGAGAGGGTCTGTGTCTCCAGTTCGAAGCCGGTGGCGGCCTGGGCCATGAGCAGGCCGTACGTCTCGAAGGGGTACGACCCGACCTTGCCCTCCATCCAGGCGATCTGGTCGGGGGTCTTCGCCAGCCAGGGTTCGAGGGCCTTGCGGTCGGCGCTCGGCACGACGTCGCGCACCGGCAGTCCGTGCGGTCCGGAGCGGTGCAGGACGCTGGAGCGGCCGATGGACACCTGGGCGAGTTCGGTGGCCATGGGGTGCTGGGTGCGGTACGTCCAGGTGGTGGCGGAGCCGATCCGGTCCACGCCGGTCGGCAGTCCGTTGGCGACGGCCGTGTAGTCGTTCGGGGCGGTGATCCGGAAGGTGAACATCGCCTTGTCGGAGGGGTGGTCGTTGCACGGGAAGACCAGGTGCGCGGCGTCGGCCTGGTTGGCCAGGGCGAGGCCGTCCGTGGTGCGCACCCAGCCGCCGTCCCGGTCCTTGGCGGGCATCGGGTCGCTGGTGTGCCGGACGGTGATCCGCGTCCAACTGCCCCGGGGCAGCGGCCTGTCCGGGGTGACCACCAGGTCGTCGCCGGCCCGGGCGAAGCCGGCCGACCTGCCGTCGACCTCCACGGACTCGACCTTGCCGTGCGCGAAGTCGAGGTTGAGCCGGTCCAGGGTGCTGGTGGTCCAGGCGTCGATGGTGGTGACGGCCTTGAGGGGTTTGTCGTTGCTGCCGGGATAGGTGAGGTCGAGGTCGTACGACGCCACGTCGTATCCGGGGTTGCCGAGGTACGGGAAGAGCCGGTCGCCGACGCCCAGCGGGGCGGCGGGTGCGCTCGCGGACAGGAGGCACACGGAGACGGCGGCGGCCAGGAGGGCGGCTTTCCGGTGCCGGATGGCCCGGCGCGGCCGGGTCTGGGGGGTGAGCAGCATGCACCACCGCTACCAGCGCGCCCGTGCGCCGCCGTGGCGACGCGCGCGCCGCCCACTCGAACGGATTGGTCCGGCCGACGCCGCCAGGAGTCTTAGGAAGCCGGTCAGGCCGAGGTCTGGCGCCGAGCGCCGCTCGGGGGCGCGAGGTTCGGGAGCGGGCGCAGCTTGCGAGACCCCGGGGCGGCGCCCGGCGCAGAACGCGGCGCGAAGTCTGCTGCCGGGCATGGCTTGAAGGCTCACGGGGTGTGGTGGGGGCCCCGTTCCCGGGAGCCGCGGTACCGGGCGCCGCCCGCGAGAGCCCGAGCCCGGCGCCCGGCGCGGACGGGGTGCGAAGTCCACCGGCAGGCGCGGCTTGGGACGCGGGAGCTGGTGGGCAACGCTCGGGCGGCGCCAAGTGGTGGGCGGTGCTTGGTGGCGCGGGAGGTGGTGGACGGCGCTCGGGGCGCGCCGGAGGGTGGGTGTGGGTCAGGGGTGTGTGGGCTCGTGTTGTGCTCGGCTCACGTCGTACACGCCGGGGACGTTGCGCATGGCGCGCATCAGGGCGGGGAGGCCGGCCGCGTCGGCCAGTTGGAGGGTGTAGGTGTGGCGGACGCGTTGTTCGCTGGGCGGTTCGACGGTGGCGGAGACGATTTCGGCGCCCTCCAGGGCGATCACTTCGGTGAGGTCGGCGAGCAGATGGGGCCGTCCGAAGGATTCCGCGACGAGTGTGACCCGGCATGCGGCGCTGTCGCCCCACCGCACGCCGACCTCCGCGCGCCCCCCGCTCCTCATGCGCGTCACCGCGGCGCAGCGCAGGCGGTGCACGGTCACCACGCCGCCGCGCACGGAGAAGCCGGTGATCTCGTCGGGCGGCACCGGCGTACAGCATCCGGCGAGGCGTACGCCGGCGCCCGGGCCTTCGACGAGGAGGTCGGCGCCCGCGCGTCTGGGGTCGACGCCGGGTCGCGCCCGGTGTCCTCCGGAGCGCGCGCCCGGCGCGTGGAGGACGGGGGCGCCCCCCGCGCCCCCGGGTCCGTCGTCGGCGCCCGTGCTGGCGTCGGCCGCCGGCGCGGTCGGGTCACTCGCCGCCGGTGTCCGCGGGCCGGACGCCGACCCGGCGCCGCTCGCGGAGTCGGCGGGGCGCTCACCGAATCGCGTGCGCTCCGCCGCCGGGGCGTCCGCCGGATCCTCGGGATGCGCGGCGAGCCACCGCTGGATGGCGATGCGCGCGGCAGGTGTGTGGGCGTGCTCCAGCCATTCCCGGGAGGGTTCCGAGGCCGGGTCCTGGCCCATGAGGAGCTGGACGGAGTCGCCGTCCCTGAGGACCGTGCTGAGGGTGGCGAGGCGGCCGTTGACGCGGGCACCGATGCAGGCGTGCGCGTCCTCGCCGTACTGGGCGTAGGCGGCGTCCACGCAGGTGGCGCCCTCGGGCAGGCCCAGCGTGCCGCCGTCGGGCCGGAAGACGGTGATCTCGCGGTCCTGGGCGAGGTCTTCGCGCAGCGTGGACCAGAAGGTGTCGGGGTCGGGGGCGCCCCGCTGCCATTCGAGGAGCCGGGACAGCCAGCCGGGGCGGGTCGGGTCGGCGCGCTCCCCGTCGGCCGCCGACGCGTGCTCGTCCGCGGGTGGGGCGTAGGGGTTGCCGAGGGCAACCACGCCCGCCTCGGCGACGCGGTGCATCTGGTGGGTGCGGATGAGGACTTCGACGACCTGGCCGTCCGCGCGGGCGACGGCCGTGTGCAGCGACTGGTACAGGTTGAACTTGGGTACGGCGATGAAGTCCTTGAACTCCGAGACGACGGGCGTCATGCAGGTGTGCAGCTCGCCCAGCACGCCATAGCAGTCCGCGTCCTCGTTGACCAGCACGAGCAGCCGCCCGAAGTCGGCGCCACGCAGCCGTCCACGCTTGCGCGTCACGCGGTGCACGGAGACGAAGTGCCGCGGCCGGATGAGGACTTCGCCCGGGATGCCGGCTTCGCGCAGGACCGTGCGGGTCTCGTCGGCGATCTCGGTGAGGGGATCGTCGGGCCGTGCCGCGTTGGCGGCGATCAGCTGCCGTGTGTGCTCGTACTCCTCGGGATGGAGGATCGCGAAGACCAAGTCCTCCAGTTCGGTCTTCAGGGCCTGGACGCCCAGCCGCTCGGCGAGCGGGATGAGGACGTCGCGGGTCACCTTGGCGATCCGGGCCTGCTTCTCGGGGCGCATCACGCCGAGGGTGCGCATGTTGTGCAGCCGGTCGGCGAGCTTGATCGACATCACCCGGACGTCGTTGCCGGTGGCGACGAGCATCTTGCGGAAGGTCTCGGGCTCGGCGGCGGCGCCGTAGTCGACCTTCTCCAGCTTGGTGACCCCGTCGACCAGGTAGCGGACCTCCTCGCCGAACTGGTCGCGCACCTGGTCCAGCGTCACATCGGTGTCCTCGACGGTGTCGTGCAGCAGGGAGGCCGTCAAGGTCGTGGTCTCGGCGCCGAGTTCGGCAAGGATCAGGGTCACGGCGAGGGGGTGCGTGATGTACGGCTCGCCGCTCTTGCGCATCTGGCCGCGGTGCGAGGACTCCGCCAGGACGTAGGCGCGGCGCAGCGGTTCGAGGTCGGCGTCGGGGTGGTGGGCGCGGTGGGCTTCGACGACGTGGCCGATGGCGTCGGGCAGCCGGTCACGGGCCGCCGGGCCGAGCAGCGCGGCCCGGCCGAGCCGGCGCAGGTCGATCCGGGGGCGGGCCTTCCTGCGGGGCGCTGTAGGGGCTACAGGACCAGGGGTCGCGGGGTTCGTGGCCTCCGCACTCATGGGCACCTCCGGCTCGTGGACCGGCGGACGGAGCCCCAGGGCGTACGCGGCTCAGGGATGGCGACGTTCCCCCGTCCGTGCCGGTGCTTGATGCTATCGAGCCCACCACGCCCGGCTGACCGCCTCTCGCCGAGCGTGAAACGGATCACCCATTCGAGCGACGTTCTTGAGGTTTACGGTTTTGCGCCAGGTGCTCCGCGGTCGGCCGTGGATTCGAACCGGCGCGGGCCCCGATGCCCGCGGATCCATCTGTCCGGGGCGGCGGGGGCCACGGTTCGCGTGGTCAGCGGGCGGCGTTTTCCAGCCACTCGGCGTCGATCTCGCCCTCGGCCACGATCACCGCGGGGCCGGTCATCTCGATCTCGCCGTCCGGCCGCTCGGTGATCACGAGGCGTCCGCCGGGGACGTCCACGGTGTAGGTGGCCGGGCTTCCGGTGACGGCCGGGTCGGTGCCGTCGCGGCGGGCGGCGGCCACGGCGACGGCGCACGCGCCCGTGCCGCACGAGCGGGTCTCGCCGGAGCCGCGTTCGTGCACCCGCATGGCGACGTGCCGGGGACCGCGGTCGACGACGAACTCGATGTTGACCCCGGCGGGGTAGGCGGCGGCCGGGCTGAACGGGGGCTGGGTGCGGAGGTCGCCCGCGTGCGCGAGGTCGTCGACGAAGGCGACGGCGTGCGGGTTGCCCATGTTCACGTTCCGCGCGGGCCAGCTGCGCTCGCCGACGCTCACCGTCACGGCGCCCTCGGGCAGGCGCGCGCTGCCCATGCCGACCGTGACGTCGCCGTCCTTGGCGATGTGGACGCTCTTCACTCCCGCGCGCGTGGCGATGGTCAGGTCGCCCTCGGTCACATGCCCGGCGTGCTGGAGGTAGCGCGCGAACACCCGGACTCCGTTGCCGCACATCTCCGCGACCGAGCCGTCGCCGTTGCGGTAGTCCATGAACCACTCCGCTCGGGGCGCCATCCCCGCGGCCTCCGGGTGCGCGGCGGAGCGCACCACGTGCAGCACGCCGTCGCCGCCGATGCCGGCGCGGCGGTCGCACAGGGCGGCGACGGCGGCCGGGGTGAGGTCCAGGGCGTTCTTCGGGTCGGGGACGATCACGAAGTCGTTCTCGGTGCCGTGACCCTTGAGGAAGGCGATCCGCGTGCTCATTCCTCGATCGTACGGGGTCACTACGACATCCCCACCGCCCGGCAACCCACGCCCCACCCCACCGACGCCTCCGGCCGAGCGGCCCTGGGGCACCGACGCCGCACCCCGCCGACGGCCACAGCCGATCGGGCCCGGCGGCCGGTCTTCTGGGCTCCTGCGCATCACCTCACCCTCCCTCGGAGACCGGCGCGGCATCCCGACGGGTGGGTGGGGTGACGGCCGCGCGGTCCTCGGGCAGCGGCCCGGTGGCCTGCGCCGATGCCCGTGGCCGAGCGGGGCTCGGAGGTCGGTGTGCTCGGCTCAGTGGCGGAGGCGGGCCACGCGCCACACGGCGAGGATCGCCACCACGGCCACGATCAGGACGTAGGCCAGGACGACCCGCCAGTCGGGGCGGCGTCCGGAGCCCCGCGGGGGCAGCCCCGGCAGGGTGTGGCCGACGCGGCGGGCGGCCATCATGCCCCAGCCCGCGGAGCAGGAGCAGATCAGCAGGCCCAGCATCGCGATCACCGCGCCGCTGTCCCCGAAATCGAAGGCGAGCGGGAAGGCGAACATCAGGGAGCCGATCGCGGCCAGGCCCACGATGGGGGCGAGCTGCCAGATCCGCAGCCGGCGCTGCGGGCGCAGCTCGACCTCGACCTCCGGCCCGCCGGCGAACATCTCCTCGGGCTCGGGTCCGTCGGCGGTCACGCCGCCCGGCGTCTCGTCCGGTCCGTCGGGGCTCAGGCGGTCCTCACCCTGCTCCGCTTCGCCGCCGTCGGTGGTGACGTGTTCGGTGCCTTGTGCGGTGTCGCGAGGGCCGGCCTCCATCGCCACGCGCCCTCCCAACTCGGACTCCACTTGGTCGATCGAAGCTCGATGATGGCATGGCGCCGAAGGCCCCGATGACCGGCGGCGCATCCCGATGCCATCACGTGATCAGGCTGTGACCGGTCGTTCGAGCAACGCCAGTGCGAGGTGCGGGAGTTCCGAGCGGTCCGCCGCGGCCCCACTCAACCAGTGCACCCGGGGATCGCGCCTGAACCACGAATCCTGGCGGCGCGCGAAGCGTTTGGTGGCACGTACGGTCTCCGTGCGCGCCTCCTGTTCGGTGCAGTCTCCGGACAGCGCCGCGAGGACCTGCTGGTAGCCGAGCGCGCGCGACGCCGTACGCCCCTCGCGCAGGCCGCGCGCCTCCAGTGCCCGCACCTCGGCCACGAGGCCCGTCTCCCACATGCGGTCGACGCGGTGCGCGATGCGCTCGTCGAGTTCGGGGCGGGCCACGTCGACGCCGATCTGCACGGTGTCGTACACCGAGTCATGGCCGGGCAGGTTGGCGGTGAACGGCCGGCCGGTGATCTCGATCACTTCCAGGGCACGGACGATACGGCGGCCGTTGCTGGGGAGGATCGCCCGGGCGGCCTCGGCGTCGGCGGCGGCGAGACGGGCGTGCAGCGCTCCGGAGCCGCGCAGCGCGAGTTCGTCCTCCAGCCGGGTCCTGACCTCGGGGTCGGTGCCGGGGAACTCCAGGTTGTCCACCGCGCCACGGACGTACAGGCCGGAGCCGCCGACCAGGATGGGCCAGCGTCCCTCGCCGAGCAGTGCCTCGATCCGGGTGCGGGCCAGCCTCTGGTACTCGGCGACGGATGCGGTGACCGTGACGTCCCAGATGTCCAGCAGGTGGTGCGGGACGCCGCCGCGCTCCTCCGGTGGCAGTTTGGCCGTGCCGATGTCCATGCCACGGTAGAGCTGCATGGAGTCGGCGTTGATCACCTCGCCGCCGAGCCGCTGGGCGAGGAGGACGCCGAGGTCGGACTTGCCCGCGGCGGTGGGTCCGACGACGGCGATGACTCGGGGGGACAAGGGTGCACTGCTCACCGCACCAGTCTCGCAAACCCCGCGGCCACGCCTCGAACGGGTGGTGCGACGGCCCCCGGGCGCCCCGCCCGGGGCTGCGGTGTCACGCCCGGGATGCCTCGGGTCACGCGGGATCGCGCCCACACGGGTACCGTATGGAACGGATGCGGGCACTTCAGCCCGGCTTCTCGCGACCCTGGCAGGGGCCGTGGCGAGGGAGCCGCGGGAGCGGCGGGGACGGTGCGGGTGCCCGCAGGCAACCGTCCCGCAAGGAAGGTGGACCATGGGTCTTTTCGACAATGTGAAGGCCAAGCTGGGCCCGGCCAAGGACAAGGTGTCCGACCTCGCGCAGCAGCACGGGGGCAAGATCCAGGGCGGCATCGACAAGGCCGCCAAGGTGGTCGACGAGAAGACCAAGGGCAAGTACAGCGACAAGATCCACGCGGGCACCGACAAGGCCAAGGGCGCCATGGACCGGCTCGCGCACAAGGGCGGTTCCGAAGCGGCCGGCGGCACGACCGGCCCGAGCGGGACCGCGGGAAGCACGGGGGCGACGGAAACGAAGGGGACGACGGGCACGACGGAGACGCCCCCGCCGTCCTCCTGATCACACGGGTCCGCGTCCAAGACGCGGACCCGCCGCCGTCACGCCATGGCGCTACGGAGTCGCCCTAGGACCAGGCCGCCACCAGGTACCCCACGCCGTAGGGCGCGTCCTCGTAGAGCAGTGTGCCGGTCAGGTCCGCGCCCTCGGCGGCGCCGGCGAGGACCTGCCAGGGTGCACGGCCCGACGCCTTCAGCTCCTGCGCCAGTTCGGCGTCCAGTGCCGCGAGTGCCGCCAGGTCCGCCGACCCCAGCGCGTGCGCGACCCGCGCGTCGAACGGCGCCGCCCGCTCGTCCAGATAGCCCGGCGCCTTGAGCGTGCGGCACGCGCTGGCGTCGCCCATCACCAGCAGTGCCGTCCGCGCGGCCCGCGCGCCGATTTCCCTTCCCACTTCGATACACCGCCCGGGTGCGAGCGGTTCCCCCACGCCGAGTCCCTCGATCGGGGCATCTGCCCAGCCGGTCCGCTCCAGCAGCCAGGCGGCGACGGCGAGCGACGGCGGCAGGGCGCGCTCGGGGGCCGGCTCGCCGTCCGGCCCGAGCCGCACGTCGAGGTCGACGCCGAAGCCGCGGAAGGAGCCCCGGGCGCCCTGCGGGTGGGTGCCGCGCCCGTCCGGTGCCGCGGGCCCCACGACCACCAGCCGGTCGGGACGGGCGGCGGCGAGCACGCCGAGCGCGTCCGCGCATGCGGCGCGCGCGGTGTCCAGCTCCGCCGCGGCGCCCGCGGCGACCTCGGGCACGAGGAGGGGCGGGCAGGGGCAGGCTGCGGCGGCGACAAGCATGATCGGCAGCGTACGTCAGTCGCAGCCGCAGGCACTCGCGGCGGCCGGCAGGGGCTCCGGGACGCCGATCCTGGGCAGGCCCAGCATGACGCCCGCCGGCTTGGCGGACTCGGCCGCGGTCCGCTTCTCCCATGCGTCGCCCGCGCGCGTGCGGCGCACGTCCAAGACCGGCCCCTCGGCGAGCAGGTGGTGCGGGGCGGCGTACGTCACCTCGACGGTGACCACGTCGCCAGGGCGCACCGGCTGCTCGGGCTTGGTGAAGTGGACCAGGCGGTTGTCGGGGGCGCGGCCGGACAGCCGGTGCGTGGCGCCGTCCTTGCGGCCCTCGCCCTCCGCGACCATCAGCTCCAGGGTGCGACCGACCTGCTTCTTGTTCTCCTCCCAGGAGATCTCCTCCTGGAGGGCCACCAGCCGCTCGTAGCGCGCCTGGACGACCTCCTTGGGGATCTGGTCGTCCATGGTGGCCGCCGGAGTGCCGGGGCGCTTGGAGTACTGGAAGGTGAACGCCTGCGTGAAGCGGGCCTCGCGGACGACGTGGAGGGTCTGCTCGAAGTCCTCCTCCGTCTCCCCCGGGAAGCCCACGATGATGTCGGTGGTGATCGCCGCGTGCGGGATCGCGGCGCGGACCTTCTCGATGATGCCGAGGTAGCGCTCCTGCCGGTAGGAGCGGCGCATCGCCTTCAGGACGGTGTCCGAGCCGGACTGGAGCGGCATGTGCAGCTGCGGCATCACGTTCGGCGTCTCGGCCATGGCGGCGATCACGTCGTCGGTGAAGTCGCGGGGGTGCGGCGAGGTGAAACGCACCCGTTCCAGGCCCTCGACGGCGCCGCAGGCGCGCAGCAGCTTGCTGAACGCCTCGCGGTCGCCGATGTCGGAGCCGTAGGCGTTGACGTTCTGGCCGAGCAGCGTGATCTCGCTGACGCCCTCGGAGACCAGGGCCTCGACCTCGGCGAGGATGTCGCCGGGGCGGCGGTCCTTCTCCTTGCCGCGCAGCGCGGGGACGATGCAGAAGGTGCAGGTGTTGTTGCAGCCGACGGAGATCGACACCCAGGCCGCGTACGCGCTCTCGCGCCGGGTCGGCAGCGTCGAGGGGAACGCCTCCAGGGACTCGGCGATCTCGACCTGGACCTCCTCCTGCACGCGGGCGCGCTCCAGCAGGACGGGGAGCTTGCCGATGTTGTGCGTGCCGAAGACGACGTCGACCCAGGGCGCCTTCTTCACGATCGTGTCGCGGTCCTTCTGGGCCAAGCAGCCGCCGACCGCGATCTGCATGCCGGGGCGCCGGGCCTTCTTCGGCGCGAGCCGGCCGAGGTTGCCGTACAGCCGGTTGTCGGCGTTCTCGCGTACGGCGCACGTGTTGAAGACGACGACATCGGCGTCGCCGTCGGAGCCTTCGGGGGCGCGTACGTAACCGGCTTCTTCGAGCAGCCCGGACAATCGCTCGGAATCATGAACGTTCATCTGGCACCCGTAGGTCCGGATTTCGTAGCTCTTGGATTCTCGAACGTCCACTGCGGGGCTCCGGTCGCTGCTGCTGGTCATTCCTCAAGGGTAGGCGCTTCGGGGAGGGCCCCTGCCGGCCCGGCCCCCGGGAGGCCCGGCCCACGGCGCCGCATGGCCGTCAGGCGCCGCCGGGGATCCAGCCCTGGCGGCGCAGGACCGCGGAGACGTCCGGGGCCTCGTAGTGCTGGCCCTTGAGCACCTTGCCGTCGGCCCGGCGGGAGACCCGGCCGTCCGGTCCCCGCTTGCTCATGTTGGAGCGGTGCACCTCGGCCAGCACCGCGTCGAGGTCGATGCCGTGGACCAGCGCCGTGCCGTACGCCACATAGACCACGTCGGCCAGTTCGTGCGCGAGCCGGTCGAGGGGGCCGGCCACCGAGACCTCGGCGACCTCCGCGGCCTCCTCCGCGAGCAGGTCCCCGCGGTGCGCGGCCAGTTCGGGGGACACCTCGGTCGGTCTGCTGCGGGCGTCGAGGCCGAAGGCCAGATGGAACTCACGGACGAGGTCGGCGGGCGAGGAGGTCATACGGCGACTGTAGCGGCCACCTGTGACATCGCCCGCGGCCCGCCCGACCGGCTGCGGCGCCGCCCACGCCCTGCCCAGCGTGAGCACGACACCGAGCAGGCCCCTGACCGCCCGGCGGCCGTGACACCAGCCATGCCCCGCGCCCGGTCTCGCCCGCCTCAAGCTCTGCCGTCGCACTGGCTTCTGCCGCGCACGCGCGCGGGGGCGATCGTGGAACAACCCGCGGGCTCGGCCGGCAAGGGACCGCCATGCAGGCGCGCGGAGACGGCTGCCGGGCCGGTTCCGCCGCGCCGACCAGGCTGCCGCCGTGCACGCGCGCGAGACGATCCCGCGTGGATACCGCGGCACGCATTCGATCCGGCCCTCGCATCCCCAACACAGTGCCCCGCCCGGCTCTCGAATCCCAACACACGGCACCCTACCCACACATGACACCGCCACGGCCCCGCACCGGGTCCCCCGCATGACGTCGCACCGGATCCACGCACCACACCAACCCCACGCCCCACCCGCTCCTGGAATGCACTCGTGGCCCGCCCGACCCGACCGTCACCGCCCCCACCCCGCCCTCCCCCGGCCTGGTCAGGAGCGCGGGTGGGCTGGCAGGATCGCGCGCATGTCCAAGGTGATCCCCCGTATCGGCAGGCGCCGTGCGGTGCAGGGCGCGGCCGTCGGTGTCGTCGCCCTCGCCCTGCTGGCGTGGTGGCTGCTGCCCCTGGGCGAGGACCCGCCGACCGGGACGATCGTCTTCAGCACCGGCACCCAGCGCGGGGTGTACCAGGAGTACGGGGAGCGGCTGCGCACCGAACTCGACAAGGACATGCCGGGCTTGAAGGTGACGCTGCTGAACAGCGCCGGCTCACAGGAGAACGTGCAGCGGGTGGCGACCGGCGAGGCCGACTTCACCATCGCGGCGGCCGACGCGGTGGAGACCTATGTGCTCGACAACCGGCCCGGCGCACGGGATCTGCGCGGCGTGGCCCGGCTCTACGACGACTATGTGCAGCTGATCGTCCCGCGTGACTCCGATGTGCGGACGGTCGCGGACCTGAAGCACAAGCGGGTGGCCATAGGACCGGTGGACTCCGGGGTGCGGCTGATCGCCGACCGGGTGCTCAGGGCCGCGGGCATCGATCCCGGCAAGGACATCACGCCCCTGGCCGACGGCATCGACACCGGGCCCGACCGGCTGAAGCGGGGCGACATCGACGCGTTCTTCTGGTCGGGCGGTCTGCCCACGAAGGGGCTGTCCGAGGTGGCCCGCACCTTCGCCCTCCGGTTCGTCCCGATCGGGGCCGACCTGGTGGCCCGGCTGCACGGCCAGGGCAACGTCACCCGCTACTACCGCACCACCAACATGCCCGAGTCCGCCTACCCGTCCGCCCAGCAGGGCATGACGGTGGCGACGATCGCGGTCTCCAACCTGCTGATGACCCGCAAGGACGCGGATCCGCGGCTCACCGAGTGGCTGACCCGCACGGTGATCAAGAGCCGTGACGACATCGGCAGCCACGTCCACTCCGCGCAGCTGGTCGACCTGCGCACCGCGATCTACACCGACCCCCTGACGCTGCACGCGGGCGCACGACGGTACTACCGGTCGGTCAAACCGTAGGCGCGCTCGCGGCCACGGGCCCGTGCCGGGGCACCGTCACCGTCACCTTCAGGCCGCGCGGCGCGTGGTGCCCGTACGCGATCGAGCCGCCGCCCGCCGCGAGCAGGGCCCGGGTGATGGACAGGCCGAGGCCGGAGCCCTTGATGTTCTGGTGCCGGCCGCTGCGCCAGAAGCGGTCGCCGATGCGGGCCAGTTCCTCGTCGGACAGACCGGGCCCGGTGTCCGTGACCACGACCGTCGAGGTCTCGCCGTCGCGGGCGACGGTCACCTCGACGGTGCCGTCCTCGGGCGTGAACTTCACCGCGTTGTCGATCACCGCGTCGAGGGCGCTGGACAGCGTGATCGGATCGGCCCAGGCGGTGGTGGGCGGGCAGTCGCCGATCAGCCGGACGCCCTTGACCTCGGCGGCCGGTGCCCAGGCGGCCACCCGCTCCGCGGCGAGCTGGCCGATGTCGGTCAGCCGCAGGTCCGCCTCGGCGTGCTCGGCCAGGGCCAGGTCCAGCAGGTCGTCCAGGACCTGGGCGAGCCGTCTGCCCTCGGTCTGCACGGAGGCGATCTCCTCGTTGCCCTCGGGCAGTTCGAGGGCGAGCAGTTCGATGCGCAGCAGCAGCGCGGCGAGGGGGTTGCGCAACTGGTGGGAGGCGTCGGCGACGAAGGCCCGCTGCTGCTCCAGCACGCTTTCGACGTTGTCCGCCATCTCGTTGAACGAACGGGCCAGCCTGCGCAGTTCCGGCGGGCCGCCGGCCGCGGCGACCCGTGACTTCAGGCGCCCGGTGGCGATGTCATGGGTGGTGGCGTCCAGGACGCGCACGGGCCGCAGCACCCAGCCGGTCAGCCTGAGGGCGGCACCGACGGCGAGCAGCATCGCGGCGATCTCACCGGCGCCGACGAGCAGCCAGCCGCGCAGCGTCCGTGAACGCATCGCTCCGGTCGGCGAGTCGGTGACCACCACGGCCGCCACGTCGCCGTCGCGGATCACCGGCGAGGCGACGACGAGCCGACTGCGCTGCCAGGGCCACACCTGCTCCGGGTCGTGGCTGCGCCGGCTGAGCAGCGCCTCATCGAAGGCGTCGCGCACCTCGCCCTCCTCGGGCAGCAGCCAGTCGCCGGGCGCGTTCGCCATCGGTGAGGCGTTGCGGTAGAAGACGCCGGCGCGGATGCCGTAGACCTCGAAGTAGCTGGTGAGTTCGCGGCGCAGGGTCTCCTTGCGCTCGTCCTCGGTCGTACGGCGCGCCCCGGCGGGCGCGTCGGTGACGAACTGGGCCAGCGCGGCGAACCGGGCCGTGTCGTCGATCCGGTCGACGACCACCGTCTGCTGCTCGGCCGCCGCGCTGCTGACGGCGAGCGGGACGCCGAGCGCGAGCAGCACGGCCGCCATCAGGACGATGAGCAGCGGGAGGAGCCGTGTGCGCACCCGTGCCCGCTAGGCGGCCGGGGCGACGAGCCGGTAGCCCACGCCGCGTACGGTCTCGATCAGTGCGGGCATGCGCAGTTTGCCGCGCAGGGAGGCGACGTGCACCTCCAGGGTGCGTCCCGTGCCCTCCCAACTGGTGCGCCAGACCTCGCTGATGATCTGTTCCCGCCGGAACACCACGCCCGGCCGCTGGGCGAGGAGCGCGAGCAGATCGAACTCCTTCCGGGTCAGCTGGATCACCGTGCCGTCCACCGTGACCTGGCGGGTGGGCAGTTCGATGTGCACGGGGCCGAGCCGCAGCGCGCTGTCGCCGCTGGTCGCGGCGTCCTCGTGCACGGTGCGCCGGCTGACGGCGTGGATCCGGGCGAGCAGTTCCCCGGTGTCGTACGGCTTCACCACGTAGTCGTCGGCGCCGAGGTTGAGGCCGTGGATCCGGGAGCGCACGTCGGAACGCGCGGTGACCATGATCACGGGGGTGCTGGTGCGTTTGCGGATCTTGCCGCACACCTCGTAGCCGTCCTGGTCGGGCAGGCCGAGGTCGAGCAGGACCACGCCGAAGCCGGGGCCCTCGGGGACGAGCGCCCGCAGCGCCTCCTCGCCGCTGCGCGCGTGCGTGACGTCGAAGCCGTGCCGGGCGAGGATCGCGGACAGTGCCGCCGCGACGTGGTTGTCGTCCTCGACGAGCAGCAGTCTCATCCCCGCCCCCTCCGGTTCAGCGGTCGTACCGTCCCGGTTCTCCATCGGCCACTAAGAAGGTGCCCGCGTACAAGAATGGTGCCCACGCGCGCGTGCACCATGGCAGTCACGCCGATGGACGAGGACGGCGTCAAGAGGGTTCCGGTTACCCACCGCATCCGTTACCCGGCCGATACGTGACCAGCTCGCAACTGCTACGACACGTGTCCGATTGCTATCGGATCGTGATGCTCAGATTCCCCTCAGATGTAATGACGCTTGTCGCAGGGGCTCACTACTGTCCTCCGAAACCGAGGAGGACGGAGCCTGAGAGCGATGACCGAAGTATCGGTGGCCAAGGAAGACGTGGCCGCGACCGGCGATCTGGTCGTCCTGAAGAGCGTCAACAAGCACTTCGGCGCGTTGCACGTGCTCCAGGACATCGATCTGACGATCGCTCGCGGCGAGGTCGTCGTGGTCATCGGACCCTCCGGGTCCGGTAAGTCGACCCTGTGCCGCACCATCAACCGCCTGGAGAGCATTGATTCGGGCACCATCACGATCGACGGCAGGCCGCTGCCCCAGGAGGGCAGGGAACTGGCCCGGCTGCGGGCGGACGTCGGGATGGTGTTCCAGTCGTTCAATCTCTTCGCGCACAAGACCGTGCTCGACAACGTGATGCTGGGACAGGTCAAGGTCCGCAAGGCGGACAAGAAGCAGGCCGAGGAGAAGGCCCGGGCCCTGCTCGACCGGGTCGGCGTCGGTACCCAGGCCGACAAGTACCCCGCGCAGCTCTCCGGCGGGCAGCAGCAGCGCGTGGCCATCGCCCGGGCCCTGGCGATGGACCCGAAGGTGATGCTCTTCGACGAGCCGACCTCCGCCCTCGACCCCGAGATGATCAACGAGGTCCTGGAGGTCATGCAGCAACTCGCCCGTGACGGCATGACCATGATCGTCGTCACCCATGAGATGGGCTTCGCGCGCTCGGCCGCCAACCGCGTGGTCTTCATGGCGGACGGCCGCATCGTCGAACAGTCCACGCCGGACCAGTTCTTCAGCAACCCGCGCAGCGACCGGGCCAAGGACTTCCTGTCGAAGATCCTGCACCACTGACGGCACCCGCACGCCTCACGGACGAACCGGTTCACCCGCACCGCCGGCCCGCTTCCTCACCACACGAAGGATGTTCACCATGAAGCTCCGCAAGGTCACCGCAGCCTCGGCCGCCGTGCTCGCTCTCTCCCTGGCCGCCACCGCGTGCGGTTCCGACGACAAGGACGACAGCGGTTCCTCCGGCGGTGGCAAGAAGATCACCGTCGGCATCAAGTTCGACCAGCCCGGCATCGGCCAGAAGACCCCGCAGGGCTACACGGGCTTCGACGTGGACGTGGCCACGTACGTCGCCAAGAAGCTCGGCTACGGCGAGGACCAGATCGAGTGGAAGGAGTCGAAGAGCGCCGACCGCGAGACGATGCTCAAGCGCGGTGACGTCGACTTCATCGCCGCCTCCTACTCGATCACCCCCGAGCGCGAGCAGCAGGTCGACTTCGCCGGCCCGTACCTGCTGGCCCACCAGGACGTGCTGATCCGCGCGGACGACGACAGCATCAAGGCGGCCTCGGACCTCAACAGCAAGAAGCTGTGTTCGGTGACCGGTTCGACCTCGGCGCAGAACGTCAAGGACAAGCTGGCTCCCAAGGCCCAGCTCCAGGAGTACCCGACGTACTCGGCGTGTCTGACCGGTCTGCAGAACAAGGTCATCGACGCGCTCACCACGGACGACTCGATCCTCGCCGGCTACGCCTCGCAGTCCCAGTTCAAGGGCAAGTTCAAGCTCGCCGGCCTCAAGATGACCAACGAGAACTACGGCATCGGGGTCAAGAAGGGCAGCGACCTCAAGGACAAGATCAACAAGGCCCTTGAGGACATGGTCTCCGACGGTTCCTGGCAGAAGGCCGTGGACAGCAACTTCGGTCCGGCCAACTACAAGAACGAGCCCGCCCCGAAGATCGGCGACGTCAAGAGCTGAGGCAGTGCCCGGCCGGTGCGCCGCCGTGACGGCGTCGCACCGGGGCATCCCTACACGCGGAAGCGCGGGAGATCGTGTTCGACTTTCTTGAGGGTTACGACCTGCTGGGAGCCTTCTGGGTGACGGTGCAGCTGACGCTGCTGTCCGCCGTGGGCTCCCTGATCTGGGGCACCCTGCTGGCCGCCATGCGGGTGGGCCCGGTGCCGCTGATGCGCGGTTTCGCAACCGCCTACGTGAACATCGTGCGGAACATCCCGCTCACGGTGATCATCCTGTTCAGCTCACTCGGCCTCTACCAGACGCTGAGCGTCAGCCTGGGTGCGGACGACGTCAAGACGATCAGCTTCCGGCTGGCCGTGCTCGGCCTGATCCTGTACACGTCCGCCTTCGTCTGCGAGGCGCTGCGCTCCGGCATCAACACGGTGCCGGTCGGACAGGCCGAGGCCGCCCGGGCGATCGGCCTGAACTTCACCCAGGTGCTGACCCTGGTGGTGCTGCCGCAGGCCTTCCGTGCGGCCGTCGGCCCGCTGACGAACGTGCTGATCGCGCTGACCAAGAACACCACGGTGGCGGCCGCGATCGGCGTGGCGGAGGCCGCGTACCTGATGAAGGAAATGGTCGAGAACGAGGCGCAGTTGGTGCTGATCTCAGCCATCATCGCCGTCGGCTTCTGCTGTCTGACACTGCCGACCGGTCTGCTCCTCGGCTGGGTCGCCAAGAAGGTGGCGGTGAAGCGATGAGTTCCGTCCTGTACGACGCCCAGGGCCCGCGCGCCAAGCGGCGCAACGTCCTCTACACGGTGGTCTTCGCCCTCGCCGCGGCCGCCGTCCTGTGGTGGGTGTTCAGCGCCCTCGCCGACAAGGACCAGTTGGCCTGGGAGAAGTGGAAGCCGTTCCTCGGCGGCACCGAGGCCTACACGACCTACATCTGGCCCGGTCTGGAGAACACCCTCAAGGCCGCCGCCCTGTCCATGATCATCGCACTGCCGCTGGGCGCGGTCCTCGGCATAGCCCGACTCTCGGACCACGCGTGGGTGCGCGTCCCGGCCTCGGTCGTGGTCGAGTTCTTCCGGGCGATCCCGGTCCTGGTCCTGATGATCTTCGGGATGGCCTGGTACTCCGAGTACACCAACATCAGCTCGGACGACCGTCCGCTGTACGCGGTCGTCACCGGCCTCGTGCTGTACAACGCGTCCGTCCTGGCCGAGATCGTCCGGGCCGGCATCCTGTCGCTGCCGCGGGGCCAGTCCGAGGCCGCGATGGCGATCGGGCTGCGCAAGAACCAGACGATGCGGCTGATCCTGCTGCCGCAGGCGGTCACCGCGATGCTCCCGGCGATCGTCAGCCAGCTCGTGGTGATCGTGAAGGACACGGCGCTCGGCGGCGCGGTCATGACCTTCCCCGAACTGCTCGCCTCGGCCAACACGATGAGCGCCTACTACGGGGCCAACACGATCGCCTCCTTCACCGTGGTGGCCGTGATCTTCGTGGCGATCAACTTCTCGCTCACCTCCTTCGCGGGCTGGCTTGAGCGACGGCTGCGGCAGGGCAAGAAGTCCACCGGCGCGGTGCTGGGCGCCGACGCGGCCGCCGAGCTGGCCGCCCCGGGCGAGCACGAAGAGGTGACAAAGGTCGGATGATGCCGACGGGGCCGTCGAGCACGTCGGGCTCATCGGGCGCAACGGGCGCGGCGCGCGCTCGATGAGCCCGATGCGCCTGATCAGCCCCATGCCCCCGATCGGCCGATGATCTGACGAAGCGACAATTCCGCGGGGGCAGTGGCATGATCGCCACTGCCCTCGGTCACTTGACGCAAACACCGCCAATGGGTTGCATACGTTCTGTGATCGTGCACCCTGCTCCACCTTCCTGTTCACACACGTCCGTCCAGGCACAGCTGCGGTCAGGGGGCGCCGCGCCGTGGACCCGGTGATCATTGTCGGAGCGGGGCCCGTCGGGCTCACGCTGGCCCTGGCGCTGGCCCGCCAGGACGTACCGTCCGTCGTCCTGGACGAGGGTCCCGGCACGGACGAACCGCGCGCCGCGCGCACCGTCGTGCTGCGCGAGGACACCGCCGCGCTGGTGACCCGGCTCACCGGTGTCCCGCTCGCCGAGCGGGGGCTGCGCTGGGCCGGATGGCGGTCGCTGCGGCGCAAGCAGGTGATGAGCGAGATCGAGTTCGACGACGAGGAGCCTGGCCCGCTGCATCTCGCGCAGCATGTGCTGACCGGCGCCCTGCGCGCCGCGCTCGCCGACGAGCCGCTGGCCAGGCTGGCCGTGAACAGCCGTCTCGACACGATCGAGCAGGAACGCTCCGGCGTCACCGCCCACACCCGGGACCCTGGCGGCACCTGGTGGCGCGGCAGCTATCTCGTCGGCTGCGACGGTCCCCGCTCCAGCGTGCGCAAGCTCCAGGACATCCGCTTCCCCGGCCGTACGGCGGTGGAGCGGCACGCCGTGGCCGCACTGCGCGCCGAACTGCCCCGGCCCGACTGGGGTTTGCTGCACCGGCTGCCGCCGTGGCGGGCGTCCGGGCCGTTCGCCGGCGAGGTGACCGCCCGCCCCCTGCCGGACGGCGTGTGGCGCCTGGACTGGCTGCTGCCGCCGGGCAAGGACCTCGTCACGCCCGAACTCCTCGTGGCCCGGGTCCGCGAGACCCTGGCCGGCTGGACGGGCGGCACCACACCGCCGTACGAACTCCTCGACACCGGGGTCCACACGGTGCACCACCGGCTCGCCAGGCGGTGGCGGGTGGGGCGGGTGTTCCTCGCCGGGGACGCCGCGCATCTGCTCGGCGCGCTCGGCACCCAGGGCCTCGACGAGGGGCTCAGGGACGCCGACAACCTCGCCTGGAAGCTGGCGCCGGCCTGGCACCACGGCCCGCACGAGGCGCTGCTCGACTCCTACCAGGCGGAGCGGCGCGCCGTGGTCGCCGCGCGGCTGCGCGCCACCGACCAGATGCTGCCGGTGCTGCGCGGCGGTGGCGGACTGCGCGCCTACGTCCCCGGCGCCGCCCGCGGCCACGACACGCTGCTCACGGACGGTCATCTGGGACGGGGGCAGCTCGGCGCACCGGGGACGTACGCCGACTCCCCGCTCGCGCCCGGGCACCTCGATGCGGAGGTCCCGGTCGACACTCCGCCGGGCGCCCAGGTCAGCGACGTCCGGGTCACCGCGGAGGACGGCACCTTCGTCCGGCTGCGGGACCGTCTCGGCCGCGGTGCGCTGCTGGTCGTCCTGATCGCCCCGGGCACGGGGGTGTGGGACCGCAAGCACTGGGTGACCGCCGGGATCATGCCCCGTCTGGCGGCGGCGGTGGCCGCGCTGCCGTACCCGGCCGAGCTGCTGGTCGCCGAGTCCTACCCCGGCGCGCCCGCGCACACCGTGCTGCTGGTCCGCCCCGACGGGCACCTGGTCACCGCGCTGGGCGGGGTCCGGCCGGCCGACCTGTACTCGGCCGCGCAGGCGGCGCTGGGCGGCGCCGCGAAGGAGGAGGCCGAGGCCGCCGCGGGGGCGGGTTCCGCGGCGCGCTGACCCTTCCCTCTCTCTTGATCTTTCTCTTGATCTTTCTTCTGGTCTTTCTCCTGGTCTTTCTCCTGGTCCGGTCCACATTCCGACGATGAGTTGACCGCTGCGCTCCCGCAGTGGTGTACTCCGCTTCGTGATCGACACCTGTGTGCGCCTGTGGCGGAGGGTCCATATGGACCTGGTCCGCTATGCGGGCTGCGTGTGTCGCCGCACCTGCTGAATTCGCACCCCTCTCTCCTCCGCGCGCCCCACCTGACCTGCGGCGCGCTTTCGGCGAACGCTCAACAGGACGGTGTACGTGTCTGTCTCTCCCTCCGCATCCGCTCCCTCCGCCGCCCCGGCCACCTCTGCCGCGACGGCCCCGCCCACTCAGGCGGACCTCCTCGACTTCGTCCGGCGGACCGCCGCCGACGCCGAACTGATCGCCTCGCTTCCGCTGGACCCGGAGGGGCGCACCTGGGTCCACCTGGACGGGCCCGGCGGCAGTGAGGCATGGCTGATCGGCTGGCCTCCCGGCACCGGTACCGGCTGGCACGACCACGCCGAGTCGATCGGCGCCTTCCTCACCGCGGTGGGCGAGTTGAAGGAGAACTCGTTCGCCGCCCGGCTGCCCACCGACGGCTGGAAGACGCTGGAACTCACCGAGGGCGTGGACCGCGAGCGTCGGCTGCCGGCCGGGCGGGGCCGTTCCTTCGGTCAGCACCATGTCCACGAAGTGCTCAACGAGTCGACCGAACGGCATGCCGTCTCCGTCCACGCCTACTACCCGCCTCTGCCGCAGATCCGCCGCTACAGCCGCAGCGGCCAGGTACTGCGTCTGGAGCAGGTGGAGCGCCCCGAGGACTGGCAGTGAGCGAGTCGTCGGGCGCGGGCGGGGCCGAACCGCCGCTTGGCATCGACGAGTTGCTGGAGCGGGTGCGTGCGGGCTATCGGCGGATCGAGCCTCGCGAGGCCTATGACGCGGCGCGGGGCGGGGAGGCCCTGCTGGTCGACATCCGGTACGCGGCGCTGCGCGAGCGCGACGGGCTGATCCCCGGCGCCCTGGTCATCGAGCGCAACGAACTGGAGTGGCGCCTCGATCCCCGGGGCAGCCATCGCGTGCCCGAGGCCACCGGCCACGACCTGCGCGTCGTGGTGATCTGCAACGAGGGCTACGCGTCCAGTCTGGCGGTCTCCTCTCTGCACCGGCTCGGTCTGCACCGGGCCACGGACCTGATCGGCGGTTTCCAGGCATGGAAGGCGGCGGGGCTGCCTGTGGCGTCCTGATCCAGGGCTTTCCTCCCGCCGGGCCCTGCTCCCCCGGCCCTCCCTGTCCGGCCCTCCAGGTCCGGGAGGAGGCCGGGGGACGGCGTCGGCACCGGTCCTCGGTGGCAAGGCCGGTCAGCGTCCCGGCGGCCCTGCCCGCGTGACCGATCGCGTCGGCCCGTCCCCGGTTGGTCAGAACTCCTCGCCGTCGAGGAAGTCCGTGTCCTCGCCCTCCTCCTCCAGCGCCTGCCGGACCACCCGGAGGGCCATGCCCTCGGGGTAGCCCTTGCGGGCGAGCATCCCGGCCAGGCGCCGTATGCGTCTGTCCCGGTCGAGGCCGCGGGTGGAACGCAGCTTGCGCGCGACGAGGTCGCGGGCGGTCGACTCCTCCTGCTCGGCGTCGAGTTGGGCCACGGCCTCGTCGATCAGTGCCGAGTCGACCCCTTTGGTGCGCAGTTCCCGGGCGAGCGCGCGACGGGCCAGCCCCCGGCCGTGGTGCCGCGACTCCACCCAGGCGTCGGCGAACGCACTGTCGTCGATCAGGCCGACCTCCTCGAACCGCGACAGCACCTCCTCGGCGACGTCCTCCGGGATCTCCTTCTTGCGCAGGGCGTCCGCCAGTTGCTTGCGCGTGCGCGGGGTCCCGGTGAGCAGGCGCAGACAGATCGCCCGCGCCCGCTCAGCCGGGTCCCCTGGAGACTCCTCCTGGTCAGCCCTCGACAAGGAGAAGGAGCCTCCGTCTTCGTCGGCCGGTCCCCCGAAGCCCCGCCGACGACGCCCGCGCGGGCCGCCGCCACGACGCCCGCCACCGGGCGGTCCGCCCCCCTGTGGTCCTTCGCCGTGGGGCCCACCCCCGTAGGGCCCCACGCCTCGTGTCCCCTCGCCGTGCGAGCCGCCCCCGTACGGCCCCTCGTCGTGGCGGCCGTCCCCGTACCGTCCCTCGTCGTGGGGCAGGCCGCTGCGGGGCTCGTCACCGTACGGGTCCCGCGGGTCGTCGGGACCGAAGGCGCCGGATCCTCCGCTGAGTTCGCCCCGAAACGGCCGGTAGCCGGCGAACGCCCCCTCGCCGTCGGGGCCGTCGCCCGGCCGGGCGGGGCCGACGCCACATCTGCCCGTCCGCTCCCGGTGGGCGTCGAACTGCGCGTACTCGGCCCAGTCGGTTCGTCGTGTCACGGGTCAGCTCTTGGCTGCGGCGGCCTTGGGCTTGGTGGCCTTGGCGGCTGCCGGGGCGGGCGCCGTCTTCGCCGCGTCGCCCGGAGCGGCGGCGACCGCCACGGCCGGTTCGGCGGCGGGCTCCTCCGGCCGCACTCCGACGCCCAGCTTCTCCTTGATCTTCCTCTCGATCTCGTTGGCCAGGTCGGGGTTGTCCTTGAGGAAGTTGCGCGCGTTCTCCTTGCCCTGGCCGAGCTGGTCGCCCTCGTACGTGTACCAGGCGCCGGCCTTGCGGACGAAGCCGTGCTCCACGCCCATGTCGATCAGGCCGCCCTCGCGGCTGATGCCCTGGCCGTAGAGGATGTCGAACTCGGCCTGCTTGAAGGGCGGCGCGACCTTGTTCTTGACGACCTTGCAGCGGGTGCGGTTGCCGACCGCTTCCGTGCCGTCCTTCAGCGTCTCGATCCGGCGGATGTCGATGCGCACCGAGGCGTAGAACTTCAGGGCCCGGCCACCGGTCGTGGTCTCCGGGGAGCCGAACATGACGCCGATCTTCTCGCGGAGCTGGTTGATGAAGATGGCGGTGGTCTTGGACTGGTTGAGCGCGCTGGTGATCTTCCGCAGCGCCTGGCTCATCAGCCGGGCCTGCAGACCCACGTGGCTGTCGCCCATCTCGCCCTCGATCTCCGCGCGCGGGACGAGCGCGGCGACGGAGTCGATGACGATCAGGTCGAGCGCGCCCGACCGGACCAGCATGTCCACGATCTCCAGCGCCTGCTCGCCGTTGTCCGGCTGGGACAGGATCAGGTTGTCGATGTCGACGCCCAGTTTGCGCGCGTACTCGGGGTCGAGGGCGTGTTCCGCGTCCACGAACGCGACCTGGCCGCCCGCCTTCTGCGCGTTCGCCACGGCGTGCAGGGTCAGGGTCGTCTTGCCGGAGGACTCGGGTCCGTAGATCTCGACGACACGTCCGCGCGGCAGGCCGCCGACGCCGAGGGCCACGTCGAGCGCGGTCGACCCGGTCGGGATGACCTCGATGGGCTCCTTCGACCGCTCGCCCATGCGCATGACCGCGCCCTTGCCGAATTGCCGTTCAATCTGTGCGAGCGCGGCGTCGAGCGCCTTCTCGCGGTCGGTTCCTGCCATGGGTTCCACCCGGTTTGCTTGAGTCGATCGCTTCACGTCAAAGACGCTAACGCCTGCCACTGACAATGCGTCCCGACGCCGACCCGGCCTGTGGATAACTCCGGCACTTCTCCACCCGAACCGGGCCGAAACCCCCCGTCGAGAACCTCGCCTGGACCTCCATAAGAATGCATGTTCGATTTTCATGTCAAGCGCACCACACGGCACTTACGCTCGTCCAGCCACTGGTGTCCTGTGCCGTCGAAGCCTGATCGGCGAGCGGGCGGCGCCGGTACGTCCGTTCCGTCGGCCCAGGCGGGCTTCGCGGGCTGATGGCGAACCTGCGGTGGCTGTCGCGCTCCCGCAGACGACGGGGCCTGCGCCAGGACGTCGTCGACCGGCTGATGGAGAGCTTCAGTGAGCCGCGCCCGTTGCGGCCCGGCGCCACCGCTCCCGGCAGGGGCGGCGCCACCAGGCCGCTCCAAGGTCGATACCGCTGGACGAACGCCGGCGAAACTCGATGGCGGTCAGGCCCGGCTCTGCCTACGTTCGGCCGCATGGCTGACGAATGCTTCCGGCATCCACGACTCGCCGCGATCTACGATCCGCTCGACCCCGACCGCAGCGATCTCGATGCCTACCTCCGGATGGCGGAAGAGTTCGAGGCGCACCAAGTGCTGGACATCGGCTGCGGCACCGGCGTGTTCGCACTTCTCCTGGCCGACCGGGGGATCGAGGTCGTCGGCATCGATCCCGCCTCTGCGTCCATCGACGTCGCTCGGGCCAAACCGGGCAGCGAGCGAGTGCGATGGATCCGCGGTGACGCCACAGCCCTCCCGTCGCTGCGGGTCGACCTCGCGACGATGACGGCGAATGCCGCCCAGGCCATCGCTGATCCACCGACGTGGCAGAAGACGCTGCGGGGAGCCTACGAAGCACTCCGGCCCGGCGGGCGTCTCGTCTTCGAGACCCGCGATCCGGCCCGCCGCGGATGGGAAGAGTGGACCCGCGAGATCTCCTACCGCGTGACGGAGATCCCCGGCGTCGGCTCCGTCGAGACCTGGGTCCAGCTGATCCAGGTGAGCCGTCCTTTGGTGACCTTCCGCTGTACCTACGTGTTCGCCACGGACGGACAGGTGCTGACGTCGGATTCGACGCTGCGTTTCCGAGAACGGGAAGAGGTCGAGCGGGACTTGGTCACGCACGGCTACGTGGTGGAGGACGTTCGCGACGCGCCTGACCGACCAGGAAGAGAGTTCGCCTTCGTGGCACGACGTCCGTGACCGCCAGTGATCCACGCCGCTGAAACGATGCCGCTGTGCGGCCTTGCGGGGCGTGAAAGGCTCGGGGCATGGCTCACTCACCCATGCGGATCCATGCCCTCATCGTCGATGCCACCAACCCCGAGCGGCTTGCCGCGTTCTGGTCCGCTCTGCTGGGCAGGCCGGTCGTGGGCCGTACCGGACCGTATGTCTGGCTGCGGCGCGAGAACGGCCTGGGCCTGGGCTTCCAGCAGTCCGTGGAGCGCAAGGCGGGCAAGAACCGCATGCACGTCGACATCACCTCACCCGACCCGGCCGCCGAGCAGCAGCGGGTCGAGGCGCTGGGCGGGCGCAGGCTGGAGGAGTATGCCGACGGCGGGTTCCTGGTGATGGCCGACCCCGAGGGCAATGAGTTCTGCATCATCCCCGAGGGCCCCTTCGAGCTGGACGACGAGGGACGCGCGAACTACCTCGGCTGACCGGCGTTCCCGTGCTCAGCGTGTCATCGACCCGCCCTGAGGCCGGCCGGCTTCCCGGACCCGCCGTCGCCCTGAGACCGCCACGGGGGCGAACCGAACAGGCGACGGCAGCGCGGGAGCCGCGCCGCATCAGCGGACCACGTCGAAGACCTGCTTCTGCAGCCCGTTGGCGTAGACGTCGTGCTCGACCAGCTTCAGCTTCTGGGTGTCCTTGTCCGTGGTGCTGAACAGACGCTTGCCCGCACCCAGCAGCAGCGGGAAGACGAGCAGGTGGTAGCGGTCGATCAGGCCCGCGTCGGACAGGCCGTGGTTCAGGGATGCGCTGCCGTGGACGATGATCGGGCCGCCCTCGGTCTCCTTCAGGGCGGCGACCTCGTCGAGCGAGCGCAGGATCGTGGTCTCTCCCCAGTTCGAGACCAGGCCGTCCTCGGTGAGAGTGGTGGAGACGACGCACTTCGGCATCGTCTTGTAGTCCGCGAAGTCCTCCATGTCCGGCCAGACGGGGCTGAACGCCTCGTAGCTGACCCGGCCCATGAGGATCGCGGCGGCTTCCTCCTGCTCCCGCCCCTTGATCTCGTACGCCTCGGGGACGAACTCGATGTCCTTGAAGGTCCATCCGGCATTCCGGTAGCCGGACTCGCCGCCCGGGGCCTCGACGACGCCGTCGAGCGAGATGAAGGCGGTGCTGATCACAGTACGCATCGGGGCTTCCTTGCTGTCTTGTGTCCGGTGTTTCGATCACTGGGTGCGCACTCGTGGCGCCGGCGCGAGGAGAGCCGTCACGGTCCGGTTCAGCTCCACAGCGACGTCCAGCACGCCCCACAGTGGAACCGACAAGAAAAATTGTCAAGGAGATTTGAGTTGTCGGAGTCCTTGATAAAGCCGTCGCACCGCTGCTTCCCACGGCGTACGGCCGGTGTCTCCGGCTGGACGACGACCTCGGGCCACGCGCTCGGGAGTCTTGGCGCATGGATGATCCGCGCCCCGTCGAGCGTCTCTGCCACGCGATAGGTCTGCTTCTCGTTGTCTCCGGTGTCGTGCACCTGGCCGTGTTCGCCGTCGACGGCGGCCCCTGGTACGGCCCCGTCTCCTGGCGCAAACCCGTCACGTTCGGGCTCTCCTTCGGTGCGACGCTGATCGCGATCACCTGGGTCACCTCGTATCTGCGCATCGAGGCACGGTCGCGCGCCGTCCTGCTCACCGTGTTCGCCGCCGACTGCGTGGTGGAGGTCGGCGGCATCACCCTGCAGGCCTGGCGCCGGGTGCCCTCGCACCTCGACATGGAGACGCCCTTCGACACCGCGGTGTCCATGACGCTCGCGATCGGCGGCGGCGTCCTCGTGGTGCTGCTCACCGTGTTCGCGGTGGCCGCCTTCCGGCACCGGCCGGCCGGGCCGCCTGGCATGGCCCCGGCGGTGCGTGCGGGATTCGCCGTCCTGCTCGTGGCGCTCGCCTCGGGTGCCGCGATGATCGCGCGCGGTGTGGTGCTCACCCGCACCGGCCACCAGGAGGCCGCCTACCATTCGACGGCCCCGCTCAAGCCTCTGCACGGGGTGAGCCTGCACGCCGTGCTGGTGCTGCCGGCGCTGGCCTGGCTGCTGTCCCGCACGTCCTGGAGCGAACGGGCCCGGCGGCGCACCGTGGCCGTCGCGATCGGCTGCTATGGGGCCGCGGTCGCCGCAGCCGGGGCCTGGGCGGTCCTCACGTACTGAACGCGACGCGCACCGAACGCGGCGCCGCGCCCGACCCTCAGGCGGAGCCCTCCTCCTGGGCCTCCGGTTCGGCCGGTCCCGGCCGCCGCGTCCACTGCGTCCACGCGCGCGTGAGACGGCCGGGCCCGCTCGTGCCGCGCGCCCGGTGGCCCTGCACCCGGGGGTCGTCCGTGACGTCGTACCGCTTCACGTACGCGCCCAGGAACGCCTGCAGCGTGGCGACCGCGGGGATCGCGATGAGCGCGCCGACGGCGCCGAGCAGCGCGGTGCCCGCGATGACCGACCCGAAAGCGACCGCGGGGTGGATGTCGACGGTCTTCGCGGTGAGCTTGGGCTGCAACCCGTAGTTCTCGAACTGCTGGTAGATCACGACGAAGACCAGGACCCACACCGCGTACCAGGGGTCGACCGTGAACGCGATCAGCATGGGCAGCGCACCCGCGAGGTAGGTGCCGATGGTCGGGATGAACTGGGAGACCAGACCCACCCAGACGCCCAGGACGGGCGCGTAGGGCACGCCGAGGGCCTGGAGCAGGACGTAGTGCGCGATCCCGGAGACGAGCGCCATGAGCCCACGGGAGTACAGGTAGCCGCCCGTCTTGTCCACGGCGATCTCCCAGGCACGCAGCACCTCCGCCTGGCGTGCGGGAGGCAGCACCGAGCACAGGGCGCGACGCAGCCGCGGCCCGTCGGCGGCGAAGTAGAACGAGAACAGCCCGATCGTCAGCACCTGGAACAGGCCGCCGAGCACCTGGGCGGACACATCGAGCACCCCGGCGGCGCTGGTCTGCGCGTACTTGCGCAGCCAGTCGGAGTGCAGCAGCCCCTCCTGGACGTCGACCCGTCTGAGTTCGGTGTGGAACGTCTCATTGATCCAGTTGATGACCGAGTCGAGATAGTCGGGGAAGCCCTCGACCATCTTGACGATCTGGCCCGCCAGCATCGAGCCGAGCAGGGTGACGAACCCCGCCGTGACGATCACCAGGCCGAGGAAGACCAGGAAGGTGGCGAACCCGCGGCGCATGCCGCGCCCGGCCATCCAGCTCACCGCGGGCTCGATGGCGAGGGCCAGGAAGAACGCGATGAGGACGTTGATCAGCAGACCGGTCAGCTGGTGGAAGGCCCAGCTGCCCAGCTGGAACGTGGCGATGAGGGCGAGCGCGAGCACCATGGCGCGCGGCAGCCAGCGCGGCATGCGGGCGCCCGGCGCGGCGCGGTCGGCCGGAGGCCGGGCGGGCGGCGTCGTGCCGGGCGGGGATGCGTGCCGGGTCATCTGCCCGGTCTCGTCAGTGGGGGCCACGGTGCAAGTCTCGCCCACGCCACCGACAACCCGCTGGCCCCCTCCGGTCTTCGTGACCGATCAGCGCCTTTCCCCTGGTACGTCCATGACGGTGCAGACCACGCGCCACACGTCCTTGGCGTCCCAGCCCGCGTCCAGCGCCTGGTGCACCGTGCGTCCGCCCAGCTCCGCCATCACATGATCGCGCGCGAACGTGTCGGCGTATCCCGGACCGAAATGGTCCGCCATCCGCTGCCAGAAGACCGTCAACCGCATGAATCCAGTATCCCGCCCCTGAGGGTGGGCCCTGCCCGGGACCCCGTGCCGAGACCGCTTTCCGCCCTACGGTCTGTCGCATGGCCGAAACCGGAGCTTCCTCACTCCCCCCTGCGCCCACGGCGCACTCCCCGCTCTTCCGCGCCGAGCACTTCGTCTGGCTCACCGCGCGCGTGCTGGAGCAGCGCCTGTTCGCGTACCACTTCCTGAACGGCGGCCCCGATCCGGTGGAGACGGCACTGGACGCCTATCGCAACGAGGACGGCGGGTACGGCCACGCCCTGGAGCCCGATCTGCGCGGCCCGGTCAGCCAGCCACCGCACACCCGTCACGCGCTGGGTGTCCTGGACGCCATCGGACGCTGCGGCGGACAGCGGGTGGAACGCGTGTGCCGCTATCTGACGTCGGTGTCCACGGCGGACGGCGCCCTGCCTCCGGTCGGTCCCGGCCAGCGCGGCTACCCGACTGCCCCGTCCGTGCCGGTCGTCGACGGCCTGCCGAGCGACCTGCTCGCCACCGCTCCGGTGGTCGGCCTGCTGCACCGCAACGAGGTGTGGCACGCCTGGCTGTTCCGGGCCACGGACTTCTGCTGGCGGGCCGTGGAGTCGCTGGAGAGGCCGCACCCCCGTGAGATCACGGCGGCGGTGGCCTTCCTGGACGCCGTGCCCGACCGCCCGCGCGCGGAGGCGCTGGCCGACCGGCTGGGCCGCCTGGTGCGGGAGCAGCGGCTCGCGACGCTGGACGTGAACCGTGCGGCGGACCCGCCCGCCACGCCTCACCAGGCCCTCGCATCCGGCCCCGACCCGGCTGAGCACCACTTCCCGCACGACTTCGCCCGGACTCCGGACTCGCTGGCTCGCGCGTGGTTCACCGACGACGAGATGGCGCGCTCGCTGGACCTGCTCGCCGCGCTCCAGCAGGAGGACGGCGGCTGGCCGGCCCGTCACGCCGGGTGGGCCCCGGGCATCACCCTGGAGACCCGCCCCATGGTGACGATCGAGGCCCTGCGCACGCTGCGAGCACACGGCCGGCACGTGGGTTGACGCATGTGGGTCGACACAGACGTGAGCCCGCCACGCGCGGGCGCGTGGCCGGCGAGCAGGCGCCGGTCGGTTCGGGCCCGGCGTCAGCCGCCCATGGCGCGCACTCCCGCCGTCACCAGCACCGCCGCCGCGACGACGAGCAGGAACGGGGCGCGCAGCATCAGCGCCACGGCCGCCGCCGCGAGCCCGGCCGCCCGGGCGTCCAGCACGAGCGCGTGCCCGTCCGCGAACGTCTGCTGCGCCGTGAGGGCGGCGAGGAGGGCGACGGGCAGCAGGGCGGAGAGCCGTTTGACGAGCGGACGCTCCAGGGCGCCCGCGGGCACCAGCAGGCCGGCGAGCTTGACGGCGTAGCAGCCGAGGGCGGTGGCGCCGATGGCGATCCAGGTGTTCAACGTGCTTCCTCTGTCGTCCGGTCCGGTGTCGTGCCATCTGGTGCGGGCTGAGGGCGAGGGGTGCCGCCGCGGGTCCGTCCGCCGCGTCGGCCCTCCACGAACAGGGCGAGCGGCGCCGCGAGCGCGGCCACCAGCACCGGCACCCCGGCGGGCAGGACGGGCAGCAGACCGAGCCCCAGGACCACCGCGAGCCCCGCCACGGCTCGCTCGGTCACGGACTTCAGCATGGGCGCGAGCAGCGCGAGGAAGACGGCGGGTCCGGCCGCGTCGAGGCCCCACGCGTCGGTGTCCCCGATGGCGTCGGCGCCCAGGGCGCCGAGCAGCGTGGTGAGGTTCCACAGCACGTACAGGCTGATCCCGGTGACCAGGAAGCCGAGGCGGGCAGCGCGCCGGGTCGGCTGCGCCAGCGACACCGCGGTGGTCTCGTCGATCACCCACTGGGCCGCGAACGGCCGCACCACGCGGCCGAGGGCCAGCAACTGGGACAGGCGCAGCCCGTAGAACGCGTTGCGCACTCCCAGGAAGAAGGCCCCCGCCGCGGCCGTGACCGGGCCGCCGCCGGCCGCGAGCGCTCCCACGAGCGCGAACTGGGAGGCGCCGGTGAACACCAGGAGGCTGAGCGCGCAGGTCTGCGGCACGCTCAGTCCGCTGCCCGCCGAGGTCACCCCGAAGGCGAAGCCGGACAGTCCTACGGCGACTCCGACTCCGAGCGCGTCCCGGACGACGGCGGAGTCGGCTTTCCCTGGGTCTTCGGCGCGTATGTCTGCGAGCGCTGTCTGTTCTGGCACGCCTCGGACGGTACGAGCAGCCGCCGCCGCGGGTCTTGTACGTTCTTGCGCTCACGCTGGTACGCCCCTGGAGGCACGCCGACGATCCGGGCGAAGTGCCGGTTGAGGTGCGGCTGGTCGGTGAACCCGACGGTGACGGCAGCCTGGGCGGGTGTCGTGCCCGCGTCCAGCAGGCGCCGCGCCCGGCGCACCCGGGCGTCGGTGAGCCAGGCGTGCGGCGGCATGCCATAGGCGTCGCGGAACGCCCGCAGCAGGGCGAAGGGGCTGGTTCCGAGGTCGGCGGCGAGCCGTTCCAGGGTGGGCGGCTCGGTCATCCGTTCCTCCAGCACGGCCCGCGCGCGTGCCGCGATCCGGGCTCCCGCCGAGCGGACCTCGTGCCGGGGCACCGGCCCGCCGTTCAGCCGCAGCAGCCGGGTCACCGCCACCCGCAGCAGGGTGTCGGCGGCGAGCGCGTTGCCCTCGTCGGCGGCGCGCAGCACCTGGTGGACGAGGCCGACCGCGTACGGGTCGTCGAGGACGGGGCTGACGAAGCCGGGGGTGCCCCGGATCCCGGTGGTCTCGGCGGCTATCGCGGCGACCACGTCGGGCGACGGGTAGACGGCTCCGTACCGCCAGCCCTCGGGGCCGCCCGCCCGGCCGGTGTGCGCGGTGTCCGGGTTGACCAGCGCCAGCGCTCCGGCGCCGGCTACGACGTCCGACCCGCGGTGGTGGAAGACCTCGACGCCGTCGACGATGGCCGCGATCACGAAGTGCTCGTGGGTGTGCCGGAGGAAGGTCTTGCGGATGTAGCGGGCGCGCAGCAGGTCGACACCGGGCAGTTCCTCGTACTGCCAGTGCCGCGCCAGCTCGCCCGACCCCGCCATGCGGTCATTGTCGGTCACACCGCCGCCGCGACCCCGCCGCCGGTCCGGTCACGGTCCCCCGCTGACGCGGTCCCGACCGATGCGGTCCCGGCCCCCGCCGGTGCCGTCAGCGGCCCCTGCCGATTGGGTCCCGGTCCCTGCCGGTCCGGCCACGATCGCCGAACGGCACCCCGCACCCGGCGTAACCGCAACCGGCACCCGGCGTACCGGCACCGGCACCGGCGGCATTTGCGCAGGTCAGGGCGTTTGTCAGTGCTCGGGTGCAGGATGGACGCATGGTCAGCTCCGCACATCGAGCCCTCGACGGCTTCTCCCCCGCGACCCGCGGCTGGTTCACGGGGGCCTTCTCCGCGCCCACCGCGGCCCAGGCGGGCGCGTGGCAGGCCATCCGCGAGGGCTCCGACGTACTGGTGGTGGCCCCGACCGGGTCCGGCAAGACGCTGGCCGCGTTCCTCGCGGCCCTGGACCAGCTCGCCTCGACCCCGCCGCCCGCCGATCCGAAGAAACGCTGCCGTGTGCTGTACGTCTCACCGCTCAAGGCCCTCGCGGTCGACGTCGAGCGCAACCTGCGCAGCCCGCTGACCGGCATCCGACACGAGTCCCTGCGCCTGGGCCTGCCCGAGCCCGAGGTCAAGGTCGGCATCCGCTCCGGCGACACCCCGGCCGCCGAGCGCCGTGCCCTGTCCACGCGCCCGCCGGACATCCTGATCACCACCCCCGAGTCCCTGTTCCTGATGCTGACCTCGGCCACCCGCGACGCGCTGACCGGCGTCGAGACGGTGATCCTGGACGAGGTGCACGCGGTCGCGGGTACCAAGCGCGGCGCGCATCTCGCGCTCTCCCTGGAGCGGCTGGACGAGTTGCTGCCCAGGCCGGCCCGCCGCATCGGCCTGTCAGCGACCGTCCGCCCGGTCGACGAGGTGGCCCGCTACCTCTCGCCGCGGCGCAAGGTCGAGATCGTCCAGCCCGAGTCCGGCAAGGAGTTCGACCTCTCCGTCGTGGTCCCGGTGGAGGACCTGGGCGAGCTGGTCGGTTCCCCGGTCGCCGACGGCAACGAGGGCGCCGAGCGGCCGTCGATCTGGCCGCATGTGGAGGAGCGGATCACCGACCTGGTGCAGGCCCACCGGTCGACGATCGTGTTCGCGAACTCCCGGCGCCTCGCCGAGCGCCTGTGCAACCGGCTCAACGAGATCGCCTACGAGCGGGCGACCGGCGAGCCCCTGGAGGAGCACCACTCCCCCGCCCAGCTGATGGGCGGGTCGGGCGCGGCCCAGGGCGCGCCGCCGGTCATCGCCCGCGCCCACCACGGCTCGGTCTCCAAGGAGCAGCGTGCCCTGGTCGAGGAGGACCTGAAGGCGGGCCGGCTGCCCGCCGTGGTGGCCACCTCCAGCCTGGAGCTGGGCATCGACATGGGCGCGGTCGACCTCGTCGTCCAGGTGGAGTCCCCGCCTTCCGTCGCCTCCGGACTGCAGCGTGTCGGCCGTGCCGGTCACCAGGTGGGCGCCGTCTCCACCGGCGTCGTCTTCCCGAAGTACCGCGGGGACCTGGTGCAGGCCGCGGTCGTCACCGAGCGGATGCGCTCCGGCGCCATCGAGTCACTGAGGGTTCCCGCCAACCCGCTGGACGTGCTCGCCCAGCAGCTGGTCGCCATGACGGCGCTGGACACCTGGCAGGTCGACGACCTGCTGGCCACCGTGCGCCGTGCCGCGCCGTTCGCGTCGCTCCCGGAGTCGGCGTTCACGGCCGTCCTGGACATGCTCGCCGGCCGCTATCCGTCCGACGCCTTCGCCGAACTGCGTCCGCGCGTGGTGTGGGACCGGGTCGCCGGCACGGTCACCGGCCGCCCCGGCGCGCAGCGGCTCGCCGTCACCTCCGGGGGCACGATCCCCGACCGGGGACTCTTCGGCGTCTTCCTCGCCGGCGCGGACCCGAAGAAGGGCGGCGGCCGGGTCGGCGAACTCGACGAGGAGATGGTCTACGAGTCGCGGGTGGGAGACGTCTTCACGCTGGGCACGAGTTCCTGGCGCATCGAGGACATCACGCGCGACCGCGTGCTGGTCTCCCCGGCGCCCGGCGTGCCGGGAAGGCTGCCCTTCTGGAAGGGCGACCAGCTGGGCCGCCCGCTCGAACTGGGCCGCGCCGTGGGCGCGTTCCTGCGCGAGGTCGGCTCGCTCGCGAAGGACGACGCCCGGCTGCGGCTGCTCGCCGCGGGCCTCGACGCCTGGGCCGCGGACAACGTCCTGTCCTATCTGGACGAGCAGCGCGAGGCGTGCGGTCACGTACCCGACGACCGGACGATCGTGGTGGAGCGCTTCCGCGACGAGCTGGGCGACTGGCGTGTCGTCGTCCACTCCCCGTTCGGTGCGCAGGTGCACGCCCCGTGGGCACTTGCGCTCGGCGCCCGCCTGTCCGAGCGGTACGGCATGGACGCTCAGGTCATGCACGCCGACGACGGCATCGTGCTGCGCCTGCCCGACGCCGACCTGATGGGCCTGGATCTGCTCGACCAGGAGCCCATGAAGGCGTCCACGGCCTACGACGCCGAGCAGGCGCCGGTCGGCGCGGCGGACGTCGCCTTCGACAAGGGCGAGGTCGACCGGATCGTCACCGACCAGGTCGGCGGCTCGGCGCTGTTCGCCTCCCGCTTCCGCGAGTGCGCCGCCCGCGCGCTGCTGCTTCCACGCCGCAACCCCGGCCGCCGCACCCCGCTGTGGCAGCAGCGCCAGCGGGCCGCGCAACTGCTCCAGGTGGCGAGCGAGTTCGGCTCGTTCCCGATCGTCCTGGAGGCGGTCCGCGAATGTCTCCAGGACGTCTTCGACGTCCCCGGGCTCACCGAGCTGATGGGGGACATCGAGTCCCGCAGGGTGCGTCTGGTGGAGGTGACGACCCCCGAGCCGTCGCCGTTCGCGCGGTCCCTGCTGTTCGGCTACGTCGCCCAGTTCCTGTACGAGGGCGACTCCCCGCTGGCCGAGCGCCGTGCCGCCGCGCTGTCCCTGGACTCGCGGCTGCTGGCCGAGCTGCTGGGCCAGGCGGAGCTGCGCGAACTGCTCGACGCGGAGGTGCTGACCGAGCTGGAGCGGGAGCTCCAGTGGCTCACCGAGGACCGCCGGGTCAAGGACGTCGAGGGCGTGGCCGACGTGCTGCGGCTACTCGGACCGCTGACCGAGGCCGAACTGACCGAGCGTGGCGCCGAGCGGCGGTGGGCCGGGGAGCTGGCCGCCGCCCGCCGCGCCATCCGGGTGCGGATCGCAGGAGCGGACCACTGGGCGGCCGTCGAGGACGCGGGCCGCCTGCGCGACGCGCTCGGCACGGCGCTGCCGGTGGGGGTGCCCGAAGCCTTCACCGAGCCCGTCAAGGACCCGCTCGGCGACCTTCTCGCCCGGTACGCGCGCACCCACGGCCCGTTCACCTCGGCCACCGCTGCGGCCCGCTTCGGCCTGGGCGTGGCGGTCACGGAGGGGGCCCTCCAGCGGCTCGCGGCGGGCGGCCGGGTCGTCCAGGGCGAGTTCCACCCGGCGGGGATCGGCCAGGAGTGGTGCGACGCGGCCGTCCTGCGCAGGCTGCGCCGCCGTTCGCTGGCCGCGCTGCGGCACGAGGTGGAGCCGGTGCCGCCGCCCGCGCTGGCGCAGTTCCTGCCGCAGTGGCAGCACATCGGGAAGGGGCACGGCCTGCGCGGCACCGACGGACTGGTGCGCGCCGTCGAGCAGTTGCAGGGTGCCTCCGTCCCGGCGTCCGCCCTGGAGAAGCTGGTGCTGCCGTCGCGGGTGACGAACTACAGTGCGTCGATGCTCGACGAACTCACCTCGGCCGGTGAGATCGTCTGGGCGGGAGCGGGGGCGCTGCCCGGCAAGGACGGCTGGGTGTCGCTGTACCTGGCGGACGCGGCCCCGCTGCTCCTGCCACCGCCGCATCCGTTGGAGCCGACCGCGCTGCACCAGTCGGTGCTGGATGCCCTCTCCGGCGGCTACGGCCTGTTCTTCCGGCAGATCGCGGACCAGGTCCGCGCCACCACCCACCCGGACGTCACCGATCCCCAACTGGCCGACGCCCTCTGGGAGCTGGCCTGGTCCGGGCGGCTGACGAACGACACGCTCGCCCCGATGCGCTCGCTGCTGGGTTCGGGCCGTACGGCGGGCTCCACGGCCCACCGGGCCAGGCGCGCCGTCCCGCGCGGTCGCTACGGCTCGCTGACGGCCGCCGCCCGCCCCGTCTCCCGCGCCGGACCACCGACCGTGGCGGGCCGCTGGTCCCTGCTCCCGGAGCGCGAGCCGGACGGCACCGTGCGCGCCCATGCCCTGGCCCGCGCCCTGCTCGACCGGCACGGTGTGGTCACCCGGGGAGCGGTCGCCGCCGAGGGCGTGGAGGGCGGCTTCTCGGCCGTCTACCGGATCCTGTCGGCCTTCGAGGAGAGCGGACAGGCCCGGCGCGGCTATGTCGTCGAAGGGCTGGGCGCCGCGCAGTTCGCGATGGACGGGGCCGTCGACCGGCTGCGAGCGGTCGCCAACGCCCGCGAGCGGGGCGACGGCCTGCCGGCCCCCGGCGCCGCGAACGGCAGCCCTCACGGCTTCGCGGGGAACGGCGCCCCGGGATCCGCGGGGGACGGCATCCCCGGCTTCGGGCACGAGGGCTTCCAGGGCTTCGGCCCGCCCGACGACGACAGTCCGGCCACCGGATTCGAGCGGGCCTCCGGCGCGTTCGGCGGGCCGGGCGGCGCGGAAGGAACCGACGGGGCGGACGGGACCGACTGGGCCTCCCCGGAGGAAGACCTCTCCTGGCCGCCCGGCAACCGCACCGCACCGGGCGACTACGTCTCCCCCAAGGACCTCAGGGACCTCGCCTCCCCCGGGCACGGCGGCCCCCGAGGGGGCCCTGCCCTGCCGTACGGCGCCGGATACGGCGACCGCCGTACCCGTACGTCCGCCGCCGACACCCGGGCGGTCGTCCTCGCCGCGGCCGACCCGGCGAACGCCTATGGCTCGGCCCTGCCCTGGCCCGACCCGCCGACCGGGGCCGGGCACAAGCCGGGCCGCAAGGCGGGTTCGCTGGTGGTGCTGGTGGACGGCGAGCTGACGCTCTACATGGAGCGGGGCGGCAAGACCCTGCTGGCCTGGCCCGCCGCCGCCGACACCGAGCCCGCCGACGATCCCCGCCTCCCGGCCGCCGCGGACGCCCTGGCCGCCGCCGCCCGCGCGGGCGCCCTGGGCACGGTCACGGTGGAGCGCGTGAACGGCGCCTCGGCGCTCACCTCGCCCGTCGGCACTCTCCTGGAAGGAGCCGGTTTCGTGGCGACCCCGCGCGGCCTGCGCCTCAGAGCCTGACCAACGCCGCCGACCCACCGCGCGACCCGCGCCCAGGCAGGCAACCACCCGCCGCGTCCGGGTGCCGCCCGCCCCCGCCCCGGCCCGCCCTGCCGCCGCCGAGGTCGGGCGGCACACGGAACGGGAGCGGACCGTCGTACGCACCTACCCGGCTCCCGCCGAGCCGGCGGCACGCCCGGACCCGCCCACACCGCCCGGCACCGCTGCCACGTCTTACCGTGCCCCCGCGCCGGGGCCCTCGCCGGCTCGGCGTCAGCCGAATCGCGCCGGGCCGGATCACGCCCGGGCCGGATGGGGACGCCCCGGACCCCCCACCCGCTCCGACGTGACCGCCCCCGAGGAACCCGTCGCGGAACGCAACGGCACCGGCGCGGACCGGATCGCGCAGGCACGGCCCGCCCCACACCCACGGCAGGCGCACCGCACAAGCAGCACAGGCAGGCACGCCGCCCAAAGCCCACGTCAGGTGCGCGCACTCCGCGCACAGGCGGGTGCGTCGACGACCATCGGCCGTGCCACCCTGGACGCATGCCTGAAGGTGACACGGTCTGGCAGGCCGCGGGGCGGCTGCACGGCGCGCTCGCGGGCCGGGTGCTGACCCGCAGCGATCTGCGGGTGCCCAGGTACGCCACGGTCGACCTCACCGGGCGCACGGTGCTGGACGTCACGCCGCGCGGCAAACACCTGCTCACCCGTATCGAGGGCGGTCTCACGCTGCACACACACCTGCGCATGGACGGCGCGTGGAAGGTGTACGGCGACGGCGAGCGCTGGAGCGGCGGCCCGGCACACCAGATCCGCGTCATCCTGGGCGCCGGGGAGCACACCGCGGTGGGCTACCGCCTCCCGGTGCTGGAACTGCTGCGCACCACGGAGGAGTCCCGCGTCGTGGGCCATCTCGGCCCCGACCTGCTCGGCCCCGACTGGGATCCGGAAGCCGCCCTCGCCCATCTGCTCGCGGACCCCGCCCGGCCCCTCGGCGAGGCCCTGCTCGACCAGCGCAACCTGGCGGGAATCGGCAATGTCTACAAGAGCGAGCTGTGCTTCCTGCTCGGCGTCACCCCGTGGCTGCCGGTGGGCGCCCTGCCCGACGACCGCGCCGCACAGCTGCCCGCCCTCGCCAAGAGGCTCCTGGAGGCCAACCGCGACCGACCGGTCCGCACCACCACGGGCCGCCGCGGCCAGGACCTGTTCGTCTACGGCCGGGCGCCCCGCCCCTGCCTGCGCTGCCGCACCCAGATCCACGTGGCCGACCAGGGCGACGGCTCACGGGAGCGGCCCACGTACTGGTGCCCGCGCTGCCAGCGGGGCCCGGCCCCGGCACCGGGTTCCCCGCAGGCCCGCGGAAGCCGCTCCCGCGGCAACAATTGACGGCCCGTCAGAAACGCTCGTACGGTCACTTCATGACCGTCGACGCGTACGACCTCACCGGACGCACCGCATTCGTCACCGGCGCCGCGAGCGGCATCGGCCGTGCCTGCGCCGTGCTGCTCGCCGAGGCGGGCGCGACCGTGCACTGCGCCGACCGGGACGCGGCCGGACTGCGCGAGACGGCGGCCCGCGTCGAGGCCCGGGGCGGCGCCGCCCGCACCCATCGGCTGGACGTCACCGACCGGGCCGGGCTGCGGCAGGCCGTACGGTCCTGCGAGCGTCTGGACGTGCTGGCGGCGGTCGCCGGGATCATGCACAGCAGCCCGGTCCTGGAGACCACCGACGAGGACCTTGACCGAGTCCTGAACGTCAACTTCAAGGGCGTGCTCCACGCCTGCCAGGAGGCGGCGCGGCTGATGCTCGACCGTGGAGCGGGCGGCAGCATCGTCACCATGGCCTCGGGCGCCGTCGACACCGGCGGCCCGGGGCTGCTCTGCTACGGCGCGGCCAAGGCGGCCGTGGTGCAGCTCACGAAGACGCTGGCGAGCGAGGTCGGCCGGCACGGCATCCGGGTCAACGCGGTCGCCCCCGGCTGGATCCGCACCCCGATGACCGCCCGCCACGACGACGCGGCACAGGCCCACACGGAGGCCCTGATGAGCCGCATGTCGCCGCTGGGCCGGGGCGGCGAGGCGGAGGAGGTGGCGCACGCCGTGCTGTACCTGGCGTCCGACGCGTCCTCGTTCACGACGGGCCAGATCCTGCGTCCGAACGGGGGAGTCGCGATGCCCTGGTGACATCGCCGGCCCGCCAGGCGGCCACCCACCGCTCGGGCCCTACGGCGCCCGCGGCGCTCGCCTTCGGCATGCAGTGCACCGGCAGCAGGCTGAGCCCCCACCCGCCGGCCGCGACGGCGCCCTCCAGCGCCCCCACGTCCGCGCCCAGCACGATCCGCACGACGGCCCACGACCACGCCGCCCCGAACCCGAGACCTATCCCCCACCGCACTGCCCGCCGCACCATGGCCGTTCACCTCCAGCCGGACGCCAGAACGCCGCCTCACCCGCCGTGGAGGCGCATCGACGGCTCACCGATGCGGCACCGGGCCCTCCGGTCCGCACCCGGACGGCCTCCGGGCGGACGGGCCCCACCGAACGGGCCCGTCGCCCGTTCTCCGGCCAGAACGCCCAGAAAGTCCAGGAAGTCCAGACCATCCGGACCGTCCGGCTGGCACGTCCCGTGGTGAGGCCTCGGATCATCCATGGATCTGCACCAGAACGCCTTCCCGGGAGCGGGATTCGGGCTGCCTTCCGGTCGGCGCCGGAGATTCGCCGTCCTTCGTGTGAGTGTCCCCCGGCCGGGCCCGAGCCGCATCCAGGACGACCGTGTCCGCTCCTCGGCCCGCGCGTGCCCGCGCACCCTGCTGAGCGACCGAGCGGGCAAGGGCCGTTCAGCCGCCTACGGGGCGCCGCAGTGAGCGCTTCTGGAGCAGGCCGCCCAGGACGGCCAACGCGATGGTGACGGCGAACAGCGTGTTCAGCACGATCATCGAATGCCCTGCCACTTTGAAGGACATGCCGACCGCCAGGCTCGTGGCCAGCGACACCGCCCCATAGCCCCACAGGTCCGGCCGCACCACGTGGCCGCGCAGCCACGGCAGCAGCCACCCGGTGGCCAACGCCACGCAGCCGCAGGCGGCCAACAGGCCGATGGCCACCCCGGCCACGGCAAAAAACACGTCCATGCCCCACCCCTCTGCACCCGACGAACGCGAAGGGGCACGCTTCGGCGTCATGCCGGGCCGCGCCCCGTTCGGCGGCCCCACCGTACCGCGCCGCGCACCACCGGGACACAGAGCGCCGGGCCGCCGCTGTCCCCCGCACCGCCGCCCCGCCGCGCTCGAAGCCGAGGCCGCGCGAGCGGGGTCGAGGCGCGTCCGCGGACGGCCCGCTCAGCCGTTCTCCGCCTGGAACATCCAGTGGTGCTTCTCCAGGTCGGCTGTGATGCCGATGAGGATGTCCTGGGTCACCGGGTCGGGTTCCGCGGTCGCGGTCACCCGCTCCCGCATGCGTGTGATCACCGCGGCCAGCGCGTCCACGATCGTCCGCACCGCGTCGGCGTCCCTGACCCAGCCTTCGGGCGTCACGCCGATGCCGCTGCCGGTGGCCACCGTCGCCGCGCGCCCGTCGGGCGGGACACCCAGCGTGGCCGCCCGCTCGGCGACGGTGTCCGAGTGGGTGCGGGCGGTGGCGACGACGTCGTCGAGCTGGAGATGGACGGACCGGAAGCGAGGGCCGACGATGTTCCAGTGGAGCTGCTTGGCCACCAGTGAGAGGTCCAGCAGGTCGACGAGGGCTCCTTGCAGCACCTCGGCCACGGTCTTGAGGTCCGCGTCGTCGGACAGGGGGCTCTTGACGACGTACATCCACAGCCTCCGTTGGTTCACCCGGTCATGTGTCCCTCCACCATGACCGCCCTGCCCGGTACCGGCAAATGGGCGCAAAGTGAACTCCGCGGGCCCAGGCGCCCGGCCCCCGCGCGGCATGAAGGCCCAGGCGCCCCGCCTGCCCGCAGCACGAAGGCCCCGGCCGCGCCGCGCGGGGTTTCTCTCCCCGCGGCGGCCCCGGCCGGGGCCTTCCACGTGTCGCGTTACAGGGCCACGCGCGTGAGGGTCACGCGGCGACCACGTCCACCGCCTCCGCGGGGGCCTTGATGGTCACCCGTTCCGGTGGCACACCGGTCACCGAGACGGAACCCAGCATCGGACGAACCGGCGTGGGCACGGACTCGGTGGCCGCGGCGGACTGGGCCAGCTCGGCGAGGGCGAGTTCGTCGCTCACTTCCCGCATGAGTTCGGACATCCGTACGTCCAGCGCGTCGCAGATGGCGGAGAGCAGTTCGGAGGAAGCCTCCTTCTGCCCCCGCTCCACCTCGGAGAGATAGCCGAGCGAGACTCGGGCGGACGAGGAGACTTCGCGCAGAGTACGGCCCTGGCGTTGGCGCTGCCGACGCAGCACGTCACCAAGCAGGCGACGGAGCAGAATCATCGGTGGCTCCCTCCTCGGACCGCGTAGCCGCATCCTTCTCGCCCCACCGTACCGCCTCGCGCCGCGGCCGTGCGGGGAGCGATGTCGTGTTCACTCAGGGCTGCAAACATCAAAACCCCCCGTTCTGTTCCGTATCCTGTGCCCGCTCATTCCCGGTCTGTTCGCCCACAAGCTCCTTCAGGAGCAGTGCGAGTACGCTCCGTACACTCTCCATACGGATTTCCGCACGCCGACCGTTCAACCGCAGGGCCTCCACTTTTCCGCCACCGGCAGAACCGGACCCCGGTCCGCGGGGACCGTCGACGGCGACGAACACCGTGCCCACGGGCCGGCCGTCCTGCGGTTCGGGCCCGGCCACACCGGTCGTCGCGATGCCCCAGTCGGCGCCGAGTGCCGTGCGCACCCCGGCCGCCATCTGCGCCGCGACCTGCGGATCCACCGCTCCGTTGCGGTCCAGCAGGTCGGCGTCGACGTGCAGCAGCCGGTGTTTGAGGTCGGTGGCGTAGGCGGTGATCGAACCGCGGAAGGACTTCGAGGCCCCGGCGACTGCGGTGATCTCCGCCGCGACCAGACCGCCCGTCAGCGACTCCGCGACGGCGAGCGTCTCGCCCCTCACGGTCAGTAGCCGCACCACTTCGGCAGCCGCGGAACTCACGCTTCCGACTCCTCCAGCACCGCCGTCCGCTCGGCCATTCCCCGCCTGCGCAGCACAATGGCCTGTCTCACATAGTCGAGTCCGGTCACGACGGTCAGCACGACCGCCGCCGCCATCACCCAGAACCTCAGGGTGGCCAGCCAGCCCGTCAGCGCCAGCACATACATCCCCACGGCCACGCCCTGGGTGAGCGTCTTGAGCTTGCCGCCGCGGCTCGCGGGAATGACGCCGTACCGGATGACGAGGAAACGCAGCAGGGTGATGCCCAGTTCCCGGCCCAGGATGACGACCGTCACCCACCAGGGCAGGTCGCCGAGGGCCGAGAGACAGATCAGCGCCGCCCCCATGATCGCTTTGTCGGCGATGGGGTCGGCGATCTTCCCGAAGTCGGTGACCAGGTCGTAGGTGCGTGCGAGGTGGCCGTCGAACAGGTCGGTGATCATGGCGATGGCGAAGGCGGCCCAGGCGAACGAGCGCCACGCCGGGTCATAGCCGCCGTCGGCCAGCATGAGGGCCACAAAACCGGGGACGAGGAGCAGCCGGAGCATCGTCAGCAGATTGGCGACGTTCCAGACGCTGGCCTGGTTGACGGCCGCCGCGGCCAGCTTCCCGCCGCGCGCGGTCCGCGTCGCCCCCTGCGCGCCGGGGACGGCCGCGCCCGCCGGTCCTTCGGCGGCGGAGCCCGGGGCCCCCTGCGCGCCGGAGGAGCCGCCCGCGGCGGATGCCGGGACTCCCGTCATCTGCCCGCCTCCTCACTACACGCGAGCGAGCCCTCAAGCGGCTCGGCCACCAGGTCGACACCTTCCGTACCGACCACCTTCGCCTCGACCATACGACCGACGCCCAGGCCCGCGCCGCTCGTGAGCAGCACCTGGCCGTCCGTCTCCGGTGCCTGGTGCGCGCCGCGGCCGTACACCCCGTCCTCGGTGTCGTCGCCGGCGCCGTGGGCGTCCTGTCCGACGGACTCCACCAGCACGTGCACGGTTTCGCCCACGCGCTCCTCGGCCCGCTGCGAGACCAGTTCCTCGGCCAGCCGGGACACCTGCGCCAGCCGCTCGGCCACCACGTCCTCGTCGAGCTTGTCGTCGTACGTCGCCGCCTCCGTGCCCTCCTCGTCGGAGTAGCCGAAGACGCCGATGGCGTCCAGCCGGGCGTGGTTCAGGAAGCGTTCGAGTTCGGCGAGGTCGGCCTCCGTCTCGCCGGGGAAGCCGACGATGAAGTTGGAGCGCACGCCGGCCTGCGGGGCCTTGGACCGGATGGTGTCGAGCAGTTCCAGGAAGCGGTCGGTGTCGCCGAAGCGGCGCATCGCGCGCAGCACGCCGGGCGCGGAGTGCTGGAAGGACAGGTCGAAGTAGGGGGCGACCTTCGGCGTGGAGGTCAGCACGTCGATCAGTCCGGGGCGCATCTCGGCCGGCTGGAGGTAGCTGACCCGCACCCGCTCGATGCCGTCGACCTCGGCCAGCTCGGGCAGCAGCGACTCCAGGAGGCGGATGTCGCCCAGGTCCTTGCCGTAGGAGGTGTTGTTCTCGGAGACCAGCATGATCTCCTTGACGCCCTGCTCGGCCAGCCATCGCGTCTCGTTCAGCACGTCGCTCGGGCGGCGCGAGATGAAGGAGCCGCGGAAGGAGGGGATGGCGCAGAAGGAGCAGCGCCGGTCGCAGCCGGAGGCGAGCTTGACCGAGGCGACCGGGGATCCGTCCAGGCGGCGGCGCAGGGGCGCACGCGGTCCCGACGCCGGGGCGACGCCCTCGGGGAGGTCCGCCGGCGCATGCCCCGGCAGGGCGACCGAGGCGGCCGACTCCTGGCGCTCGGCGGGGCTGATCGGCAGCAGCCTGCGCCGGTCGCGCGGGGTGTGCGCGGCGTGGATACCGCCGCTCAGGATCGTCTGCAGACGGTCGGAGATGTTCGCGTAGTCGTCAAAACCGAGTACGCCGTCGGCCTCGGGGAGGGCGTCCGCCAGTTCCTTGCCGTACCGCTCGGCCATGCAGCCCACCGCCACGACGGCCTGCGTTCTGCCCTGCCCTTTGAGGTCGTTGGCCTCCAGGAGCGCGTCGACGGAGTCCTTCTTGGCGGCCTCGACGAAGCCACAGGTGTTGACCACGGCGACATCGGCGTCCGTGGCGTCCTCGACGAGTTGCCAGCCGTCCGCCTCCAAGCGGCCTGCGAGCTCCTCCGAGTCCACCTCGTTACGGGCGCAGCCGAGTGTGACGAGTGCGACGGTACGGCGTTCAGGCATGCGCTCAAGACTACTTCGTCTCACTGACAGCCCCTGTCGACGGGGTTGGCGATCATGACCGACCCCGTCGACGGATACATCCCCGGGCTCCGCCTAGCCGACCTCGGGGTCGCCCTTGGTGTAGGTGAGGCGTTCCACGGCTCCGGGCTTGAAGTCGTCCTGGATCTTCTTGCCGTTGACGTAGAGCTGGATCGCCCCGGCGTCGCCGAGGATGAGGTTGATCTCCGAGCTGTCCTGGAAGGTCTTGGAATCGCCCTTCTCCAGGAGCCCGTCGAACAGCATCCGGCCGTTGTGGTCCTTGGCCGAGATCCAGCTGCGTCCGTCGGCGGCGCTCACCTGGACGGTCACCTTGTCCTGCGGGGCGGCCGCGATGGCGCTGTCGGACGGCGCGGGCGTCTGGCCGGCGGGCACGGTGTCGGTCGGCTTGGGCGTGGCCGGCTTGCTGGTCGTGGGTGTGGCGCCCTCGGCGACCTGCGCCTTGGCGTCGTTCCCGCTGTCGCCGCCCTTGAACGCGGTGAAGCCGACGAAGCCGATCACGGCGACGATCGCGGCGACCATGGCCGCCGTCCAGTTGGGTCCGCGCCGCTCGGGTCGGATGCGTTCCGCCTCGAACAGCGGGGCGGCCGGCGTGGGCGCGGGCCGACCGCCGTGCTCGGTGTCGTACTGCGCGAGGAGCGGGGCGGGATCGAGGCGGACGGCCTTGGCCAGGGTCCGGATGTGCCCGCGGGCGTACACGTCTCCGCCGCACGGGGCGAAGTCGTCCGCTTCGATGGCGTGCACGATGGCGATGCGGACGCGAGTGGCGCTGCTGACGTCGTCGACGGTCAGCCCGGCCGCGATGCGCGCCTGCTGGAGGGCGCGGCCGACGGAGACCCGGGATTCCTCGGACACGTCTGGGAACGGACGCTCGTCTTCAGGGGAGTTGCCGATGGACACGGGGGCGCCTTTCGAGCGTGTAGCCACCTGTGCTGGAAGTTCAGTCTAGGGGGGGTGCAAAAGGGTGGGGCAACCGGGCGGTACGACTTTGTACGCCATCGGAATGGCCGGTCATCCCGATGCCGGGTCAGGCCCGGACCGCTCCGGGGTCCGCGGCTGACCGCTCGCTCAACTTGACGTTTGTCAAAGGGAAACGGTTGCTCGCCGGTCTCTAACGGGTGGATCACGGTGCCGCCGTCACCCGTTCCGGACCGCCGAACGGCCTGTCCCTACCCTTCAGACTCCCCGCGTATCACGGCGAGCACGCCGTCGAGTTCGTCGGGTTTCACCAGAACGTCCCGGGCCTTGGATCCCTCGCTGGGCCCGACGACGCCGCGGGACTCCATGAGGTCCATGAGCCGGCCCGCCTTGGCGAACCCGACGCGCAGCTTGCGCTGCAGCATCGACGTCGATCCGAACTGTGTGGAGACGACCAGTTCGGCCGCCTGGCACAGCAGGTCGAGGTCGTCTCCGATGTCCTCGTCGATCTCCTTCTTCTGTTTGGTGCCGACGGTGACGTCGTCCCGGAAGACGGGGGCCATCTGCTCCTTGCAGTGCCGGACGACGGCCGCGACCTCCTCCTCGGTGACGAAGGCGCCCTGCATACGGGTCGGCTTGTTCGCGCCCATCGGCAGGAACAGCCCGTCGCCCTTGCCGATCAGCTTCTCGGCGCCGGGCTGGTCGAGGATGACGCGCGAGTCGGCGAGCGAGGAGGTGGCAAACGCGAGCCGTGAGGGCACGTTCGCCTTGATCAGACCGGTGACCACGTCGACCGACGGGCGCTGGGTGGCGAGCACCAGGTGGATGCCGGCCGCGCGCGCGAGCTGTGTGATGCGCACGATCGCGTCTTCCACGTCGCGCGGCGCGACCATCATCAGGTCGGCCAGCTCATCGACGATGACCAGCAGGTACGGGTAGGGCTGGAGTTCTCGTTCGCTGCCCTCCGGCGGCTTCACCTTGCCGGCCCGGACGGCCTCGTTGAAGTCGTCGATGTGCCGGTAGCCGTAGGCGGCCAGGTCGTCGTAGCGCAGGTCCATCTCGCGCACCACCCACTGGAGCGCCTCGGCCGCCCGCTTGGGGTTGGTGATGATCGGTGTGATCAGGTGCGGGACGCCCTCGTAGGCGGTCAGCTCCACGCGCTTGGGGTCGACCAGGACCATGCGGACGTCCTCGGGGGTCGCACGCATCATGATCGAGGTGATCAGGCAGTTGATGCAGGACGACTTGCCGGAGCCGGTGGCGCCCGCGACGAGCACATGCGGCATCTTGGCGATGTTCGCCATCACATAGCCGCCCTCGACGTCCTTGCCGAGCGCGACCAGCATCGGATGGTCGTCCTCGGCGGCGTCCGCGAGGCGCAGCACGTCACCGAGGTTGACCATCTCCCGGTCGGTGTTCGGGATCTCGATGCCGACCGCGGACTTGCCGGGGATGGGGCTGATGATCCGCACGTCGGGGCTGGCGACGGCGTACGCGATGTTCTTGGTGAGCGCGGTGATCCGTTCGACCTTGACGGCGGGACCCAGCTCGACCTCGTAGCGGGTGACCGTCGGCCCACGGGTGAAGCCGGTGACGGCCGCGTCGACCTTGAACTCGGTGAAGACGTTGGTGAGCGAGGCGACGATCGCGTCGTTGGCCGCGCTGCGCGCCTTGCCCGGGCCGCCGCGCTCCAGCAGGTCGAGCGAGGGCAGGGAGTAGGTGATGTCGCCGGACAGCTGGAGCTGTTCCGCGCGCGGGGGCAGGTCGCGGATCTGGTCGGGTGCCGCCTTGGTCAGGTCGGGCACGACCGCGTCGGCCTTCAGCTTCTCCTGTTTGGGGCGCGCGGCCGGCACCGGGACCGGCGTCGGCGTGGTCTCCTCGCGGTCGCCCACGCTCACGCCCTGGGTGAGGTCGGCCACCAGCGGCGAGGGCGGCATGCCGTGCAGGACGGCGCCGTCGAGGTCGGCGGCGGCCGCCGCGGCGATGTCCACGGCGTCCAGTCGCCGGTCCGGCGCGGGCTGCGGCACCGCGGAGCGCCTGGGCCGGCCCCGGCGCTTGGAGAGCGCTTCCTGCTCGGCCCCGTCCGGGTCGTACGCCGGGGAGCCGCCCTGGCGTCCGCGGGGGCGCGCGGGCAGCGCCTCGCGCCACTGCTCCTCGTAGCGGTCGTCGTCCTCGGTGCGCCGGTCGCCCTCGGCGTCGTGCAGCACGCCGAGGCGTACGCCGAGCGCCCGCAGCCGCTGCGGCACGGCGTTGACCGGGGTGGCCGTGACGACGAGCAGCCCGAAGACCGTGAGCAGCACGAGCAGCGGCACGGCCAGTACGTCGGTCATCGTGTACGACAGCGGGGTCGCCGCCGCCCAGCCGATGAGACCGCCGGCGTCCCTTATGGCCTGCATCCCGTCGCTGCGGGCGGGCGAGCCGCAGGCGATGTGGACCTGGCCGAGCACGCCGATGACAAGCGCCGACAGCCCGATCACGATGCGGCCGTTGGCCTCCGGCTTCTCGGGATGGCGGACGAACCGCACGGCGATCACCGCGAGCAGTATCGGCACCAGCAGGTCGAGCCGGCCGAAGGCGCCGGTCACCAGGATCTCCACGAGGTCACCGACCGGGCCGCGCAGATCGGCCCAGGTGCCGGCGGCGACGATCAGCGCGATGCCGAACAGCAGCAGCGCGACGCCGTCCTTGCGGTGCGCCGGGTCGAGGTTCTTCGCGCCCTGCCCGATCCCGCGGAAGACGGCGCCGACGGCGTGCGCGAGGCCGAGCCAGAGCGCGCGCACCAGCCGGTAGACGCCCCCGGTGGGGCTGGGCGCCGGTTTGGGCGCCGGCTTCTTCGCCGCGGCCTTCTTGGCAGGGGCCTTCTTGGCAGGAGCTTTCTTCGCGGGGGCCTTCTTCGCCGCAGCCTTCGCCGGAGCAGCCGCCTTCTTGGCGGGCTGCTTCTTGGCTGCGGAGGGACGTGAGGCCATAGATGTGAGATTACCGGGAGAGACGACAGTGGACACGCGTGCCCAGAGCTTCACCCGTTCGTGTCGCTCGTACCGGGGCACAGAACTGACGCACGCTCATGCGCAACTACGGGCCGGGCGGGCGTCAGTTCTGTGTCGGCAGCGACGGGGCACCGCCGCCGGTGCCGGGCTCCAGTGCGTCGAGCGCCCGGCGCAACCCCGTGAGTTTGCGTTCGAGATGGGCGGCCGTGGCCACCGCCGCCGCGTCCGCGGACTCGTCGTCCAGCTGCTTGGACAGCGCCTCCGCCTGCTCCTCGACGGCCGCGAGCCGCGCCGAAAGCTCCGCGAGCAGCCCCGCGGGCTCCTTGCCGGGGCCGACCGCGCCCTTGCCGCCGCCCTCCAACTGGAGCCGCAGCAGCGCCGCCTGCTCCCGCAGCTGACAGTTCTTCATGTACAGCTCGACGAACACCGAGACCTTCGCGCGCAGCACCCACGGGTCGAAGGGCTTGGAGATGTAGTCCACCGCGCCGGCGGCGTACCCCCGGAAGGTGTGGTGCGGGCCGTGGTTGATCGCGGTGAGGAAGATGATCGGGATGTCCCGCGTCCGCTCCCGACGCTTGATGTGCGCGGCGGTCTCGAAGCCGTCCATGCCCGGCATCTGGACATCCAGCAGAATGACCGCGAAGTCGTCCGTGAGCAGTGCTTTGAGCGCTTCCTCCCCGGACGATGCCCGCACCAGCGTCTGATCGAGCGCAGAGAGGATGGCCTCCAGCGCCAGCAGATTCTCCGGCCGGTCATCGACCAGGAGGATCTTGGCCTTCTGCACCATGGCCCGCCCTCCTCGCCCCGGCGGTACACCGGGCGCCGCCCCAGCAGACGACTCCCTATCGCCGCCCGTCCTTGTGCCGGTCATGGTAGCCGCACCCCGCCCGTCGCCACACCCTGTCACCGCGATGTCACTGTGCACATAGCAAAAACGCGGCAGGGAACCGGATGGTTCCCCGCACCCCACACCATCACACGGCCTCCTCATGCATCCACTGCCGCATCACCGTCAGCAGATGGTCCGGATCGACCGGCTTCGTGACGTAGTCGGACGCCCCCGACTCGATCGCCTTCTCCCGGTCGCCCTTCATCGCCTTCGCGGTCAGCGCGATGATCGGCAGCCCGGCGAACTGGGGCATCCGGCGGATCGCGGTGGTCGTCGCGTACCCGTCCATCTCGGGCATCATGATGTCCATCAGCACGACCGCCACGTCGTCGTGCTGCTCCAGGACCTCGATGCCCTCGCGGCCGTTCTCGGCGTACAGCACGGACAGACCGTGCTGCTCCAGGACGCTGGTGAGGGCGAAGACGTTGCGGATGTCGTCGTCGACGATCAGCACCTTCTCGCCGCCGAACCGCACTCCTCGGCGCGTCTGCGAAGCCGGCTCCTGCTCCGCGGCCGGCCACTGCCCGGGCCGCTGTTCGACGGCCGGGGCGCCCTTGCGGCGGCGCCTGAAGAGGGCCGCGGCGCCGTTCTGCGTCTCCTGGTACGACTTCACCTCGGCCGGCGTCTCGATCTCGGCGCCGGACAGCTCGGACAGCAGCTGCTCGGAGGCCACCAGGTCGCCCGCCGCCAGCGCGGGCGCCGCCTGCTGGTAGCCCTGCGGCGGCAGTTCGCTCGGGTGCAACGGCAAATACAAGGTGAACGTGGAGCCGCGTCCCGGTTCGCTCTGCGCGTGGATCTCACCGCCGAGCAGCTGCGCGATCTCCCGCGAGATCGACAGCCCGAGGCCCGTGCCGCCGTACTTGCGGCTGGTCGTGCCGTCCGCCTGCTTGAACGCCTCGAAGATGACCCGCATCTTGCTGGCCGCGATGCCGATCCCGGTGTCGGTCACCGAGAACGCGATCAGCTCCGCGTCCGGGTCGGTGAGCGAACCGGCCTCCAGCAACTGCTCGCGGACACCCACCGGGACGTCGGCGCCGGCCGGCCTGATCACCAGCTCGACCGATCCGGAGTCGGTGAACTTCACCGCGTTCGACAACAGGTTCCGCAGCACCTGGAGCAGGCGCTGCTCGTCCGTGTGGAGCGTGGCCGGCAGCTCCGGAGAGACCCGTACGGACAGGTCGAGCCCCTTCTCAGCGGTCAGTGGGCGGAAGGTGGCCTCCACGTAGTCCACCAGCTGGACGAGCGCGATACGCGTCGGCGAGACGTCCATCTTGCCCGCCTCGACCTTCGACAGGTCCAGGATGTCGTTGATCAGCTGGAGCAGGTCGGAACCGGCCCCGTGGATCGTCTCGGCGAACTCGACCTGCTTCGGCGTCAGGTTGGAGTCGGCGTTGTCGGCGAGCAGCTTGGCCAGGATCAGCAGCGAGTTGAGCGGGGTGCGCAGCTCGTGCGACATGTTGGCCAGGAACTCGCTCTTGTAGCGCATGGAGACCGCCAGCTGCTCGGCGCGCTCCTCCAGGACCTGCCGCGCCTCCTCGATCTCGGTGTTCTTGACCTCGATGTCCCGGTTCTGCTGGGCCAGCAGCTCGGCCTTCTCCTCCAGCTCCGCGTTGGACGCCTGCAACGCCTTCTGCCGGTTCTCCAACTCGGCCGACCGCTCCCGCAGTTGCTCGGTCAGCTCCTGCGACTGCTTCAGCAGCACCTCGGTCTTGGTGTTCACGGAGATGGTGTTGACACTGGTCGCGATCATCTCGGCGATCTGGTTGAGGAAGTCCTTCTGGATCTGCGTGAACGGCGTGAAGGACGCCAGCTCGATCACCCCGAGCACCGTGCCCTCGAACAGCACCGGCAGCACGATCACCTGGGCGGGCGGCGCCTCGCCGAGACCCGAGGAGATCTTCAGGTAGCCGCTGGGCGCGTTCTCCACCAGGATCGTGCGCTTCTCCTGGGCGGCCGTCCCGATCAGCGCCTCACCGGGGCGGAACGACGTCGGCATGGAACCCATCGAGTAGCCGTACGAACCGAGCATGCGCAGCTCGTAGGCGTCCTCGCGCTCGTCGTTCACGTCCTTGCCGTCGACCAGCGGCATCGCCAGGAAGAACGCGCCGTGCTGCGCGGAGACCACCGGCGTCAGCTCGCTCATGATCAGCGAGGCGACGTCCTCCAGGTCGCGGCGGCCCTGCATCAGCGCGGAGATGCGCGCGAGGTTGCCCTTGAGCCAGTCCTGCTCCTTGTTGGCGATCGTGGTGTCGCGCAGGTTGGCGATCATCTTGTTGATGTAGTCCTGAAGCTCCTGGATCTCACCGGAGGCGTCGACGTCGATCTTCAGGTTCAGGTCGCCCCGGGTCACCGCGGTCGCCACGCGCGCGATGGCGCGCACCTGCCGGGTCAGGTTCCCGGCCATCTCGTTCACGGACTCGGTCAGGTCGCGCCAGGTCCCGTCCACGTCACGCACGCGTGCCTGACCACCGAGCTGGCCCTCCGTGCCCACCTCGCGCGCGACCCGCGTGACCTCCTCGGCGAAGCTGGACAGCTGGTCGACCATGGTGTTGATCGTGGTCTTGAGTTCCAGGATCTCGCCCCGGGCATCGATGTCGATCTTCTTGGTCAGGTCGCCCTTGGCGATGGCCGTCGTGACCATGGCGATGTTGCGCACCTGGCCGGTCAGGTTGGACGCCATCTGGTTCACCGACTCGGTGAGGTCCTTCCACGTGCCGGCCACGCCCGGGACGTGCGCCTGGCCGCCGAGGATGCCGTCCGTGCCCACCTCGCGGGCCACCTTGGTGACCTGGTCGGCGAACGAACTCAGCGTCTTGACCATCGTGTTGATGGTGTCGGCGAGCTGCGCCACCTCGCCGCGCGCCTCGATCGTCACCTGGCGCGTCAGGTCGCCGTTGGCGACGGCCGCCGAGACCTGGGAGATGTTGCGCACCTGCATGGTCAGGTTGTTGGCCATGAGGTTCACGTTGTTGCTGAGGTCCTTCCAGATGCCCGTGACACCCGGCACGTGCGCCTGGCCGCCGAGGATCCCCTCGGTGCCGACCTCGCGGGCCACGCGGGTCACCTGCTCGGCGAAGGACGACAGCTGATCGACCATGGTGTTGACCGTGGTGACCAGTTCGAGGATCTCGCCCTTGGCGTCGACGGTGATCTTCTTCGACAGGTCGCCCTTGGCGACCGCGGTGGTGACCTCGGCGATGTTGCGGACCTGGATGGTCAGATTGTTCGCCATGAAGTTCACGGACTGCGTGAGGTCCTTCCAGGTGCCCGCGACCCCCTGGACCTCCGCCTGGCCGCCCAGCATGCCCTCGGTGCCCACCTCGCGCGCGACGCGCGTGACCTCCTGGGCGAACGACGACAGCTGGTCGACCATCGTGTTCAGGGTGTTCTTCAGCTCCTGGATCTCCCCGCGCGCGTCCACGGTGATCTTCTGGGACAGGTCGCCCCGCGCCACCGCCGTGGCCACCTGCGCGATGTTGCGGACCTGGGCGGTGAGGTTGCCGGCCATGCCGTTCACCGAGTCGGTCAGATCGCGCCACACACCCGCCACGCCGGGCACCTGCGCCTGCCCGCCGAGGCGGCCCTCGGTGCCCACCTCGCGGGCCACCTTGGTCACCTGGTCGGCGAAGGCGGACAACTGGTCCACCATCGTGTTGATGGTGTTCTTCAGCTCCAGGATCTCCCCGCGCGCGTCGACGTCGATCTTCTGCGACAGGTCGCCGTTGGCGACCGCGGTGGTGACCTGTGAGATTCCCCGCACCTGGGCGGTGAGGTTGCCCGCCATGGTGTTGACGGAGTCCGTCAGCTCCTTCCAGGTGCCCGAGACGCCGTCCACGCGGGCCTGACCGCCCAGACGGCCCTCCGTGCCCACGTCCCGGGCCATCCGGGTCACCTGGTCGGCGAAGCTCGACAGCTGGTCCACCATCGTGTTCACGGTGTTCTTCAGCTGAAGCATCTCGCCGGAGACGTCGACCGTGACCTTCTGCGACAGATCGCCGTTGGCCACCGCCGTCGTCACCTGGGCGATGTTGCGGACCTGACCGGTGAGGTTGCGGAACGCCGTGTTGACCGAGTCCGTGAGGTCCTTCCAGGTCCCCGCGGCGCCCGGCACCTGTGCCTGGCCGCCCAGCTCGCCCTCGACCCCGACCTCCCGCGCCACCCGCGTGACCTCGGCGCCGAACGCGGAGAGCTGGTCCACCATCCCGTTGACGGTGTTCTTCAGCTCCAGCATCTCGCCGGCCACGTCGACGGTGACCGTCTGGGACAGATCACCGCTCGCCACCGCCGTGGTCACCGCGGCGATGTCCCGCACCTGGGTGGTCAGGTTCCGGAACACCGTGTTCACCGAGTCCGTGAGGTCCTTCCAGGTCCCCGCGGCGCCCGGCACGTTCGCCTGCCCGCCGAGCCGCCCCTCGCCGCCGACCTCGTTGGCCACGCGCGTGACCTCGTCGGCGAAGATCCGCAGCGTCTCGGTCATCTGGTTGATCGTCTCGGCGAGCTGTGCGACCTCACCGCGCGCCGGGACGGTCACCTTCTGTGACAGGTCGCCGTTGGCGACCGCGGTGGTGACCTGTGAGATTCCCCGCACCTGGGCGGTGAGGTTGCCCGCCATGGTGTTGACCGAGTCGGTCAGTTCCTTCCACACGCCGGCCACCCCGGGCACCTGCGCCTGGCCGCCCAGGATGCCCTCGGTGCCCACCTCGCGCGCGACCCGCGTCACCTCGGACGAGAACGCGGACAGCTGCTCCACCATCGTGTTGACGGTGTTCTTCAGCTCCAGCATCTCGCCGGCGACGTGCACGGTGACCTTGCGCGACAGATCACCGCGCGCGACCGCGGTGGTCACCAGGGCGATGTCCCGGACCTGCGCGGTGAGCCGGTTGGCCATGGTGTTGACGGACTCCGTCAGGTCCTTCCACGAACCGGACATGCCGCGCACCCGGGCCTGGCCGCCCAGCTTGCCCTCGGTGCCCACCTCGCTGGCCACGCGCGTGACCTCGTCCGTGAACGTGGACAACTGGTCGACCAGATTGTTGACGGTCCGCCCGACCCGCAGGAACTCGCCGCGCAGTGGGTGCCCGGTGCCGTCCGGCCCGTGCGTGCGCAGTTCCATGCGCGGCGACAGATCGCCCTCGGCCACCGCGGTCAGCACCCGGCCGACCTCGGAGACGGGCCGTACGAGGTCGTCGACGAGCGCGTTGGACGCGTCGATCGCGGCGGCCCAGGAGCCCTCGCAGGCCCCCGTCTCCAGCCGTTCCGTGAGCTTTCCCTCACGTCCCACCATGCGCCGCACCCGCGACAGCTCACCGGTCAGATGCAGATTGCGGTCGGCCACCTCGTTGAAGACCGCGGCGATCTCGGACATCACGCCGTCGCCGGAGACCGTGAGCCGCTTGCGGAAGTTCCCCTCGCGCATCGCGACGAGCGCCGCCAGCAGCCGGTTCAGGGCAGCGGTGTCCACCGCGGTGGTGCCGCCCTGCTTGCCCAGGGAGCGTCCGCCTTTCGCGCGCGTTTTCGTGGCCCGCGTCGCTGCGCCAGACTCCACTGTGTCCCTCCCGCGGGGGTCGACCGTCACTGCTGTGCTCGTCGGGTACTGCCGATCGGTGTTCCGGTTACTGCCGCGTACCGGTTACCGCTGGTTATTTCTTCCAGATCGATCCGGCCACACCAAGGGCTGCTGCCCCCCGTGCACAGAACACACTCAGCCTGTCCGGACCTTCACAAGAAGCTTGCCCAGTGTTTCACCCCTGCGGAACCAGGCCATAACAGTTCGGCAGCTTCGCACATCGTCCGCACACCCTGGGGGCGTAAAGACCGGCGACCGGCATCCGTCCGGACGGCGAAGGTAAGTAACCTTGCATGCGGCTGTCCAGCCGCACCGGTCCGTCCGGCCTGGGCGGTGGCAGGAGAACGACCGGGCATCGGAGGGGCGGCCGCAGAACCATGACCACCGGACTGATCCCCGGGGGACAGCCCCCGGAGGGGCCGAAGGGGGCGCGGATGCCGCAGCAGCGGCGTGAGCGGGACGGCCACGCAGCCCTGCCCGTCGACAACCGGCCGAGGAGTTCTGTGATCACCGCGCGCGCGGCCGCCAGTTTCGAGCCCGTCGGACGATCCGTCGCGACCGCCCGCTCCTTCGTCCGCGACACCCTCCAGGGCTGGGGCTTCGCCGACATCGTCGACGACGCCGTGGTCCTCACCAGCGAACTCGTCACCAACGCGGTGGTGCACGCGGGCACGCACGCCGACGTGCTGTGCCTGCGCACCGAGGACGGCGTACGCATCGAGGTGGCCGACCGCTACCCGGAGCGCGAGCTGCCCGTGCAGAGCGCCGCGATCGCCATGGGCAGCCCGGACCGCGAGGGCGGCCGCGGACTCCAGCTGTGCGCGGCCCTGGCCGCGCGCTGGGGTGTCGAGTACACGCCCACGCACAAGAACGTCTGGTTCCAACTCGACCCGCCCGAGCGACCGGTCGGCACCCGCGCGGCCGGCCCGTCCCTGCCCGCCGACCTGCTCCCGCTCGCCGACGGCCGGGTCCGGGTCGCGGTCGTGCAGATCGACCGCGAGGGCGCCATCACGTCCTGGAACGAGGACGCGGAGGAGTTGTTCGGCTACACCGCCGACCAGGTCACCGGCAAGCCCCTGACCGATCTCGCGGCCTGGCCGCACACCCCCGGCACCAGCACCGGCATCGTGGAGGCGCTGCGCCTGTCGCGCTGGGAGGGCAGCTACGGCATCCGCGGCGCCGACGGCCGGGTCACCTCTGTGTACGCCTCGCACCTGCGGGTACGTGACACGGGCGGCGAACCCTCCACGGTCTGCCTGCTGGTGCGGGACCACGAACGCGCCGTCCTTCAGACGCCGTTGCGCGTCCCGGCCTCCGACACGCCCCAAGTCTCCGACGGCCAGAGCGCCGACCCGTTCGAGGTCTTCATCGGCTCCCCCGCCCCGGACGACCTCGACGGCCTCCTCCAGCGCACCGTGGAGCGCGCCCGCGACATGCTCGACGGCGACTCCGCCTTCCTGCTGCTGGCGACCGACGACGAGACGGAGCTGGAGGTCCGCGCCTCCACCGGCCTGCCCTCGGCCCGTCAGCGCTTCGCGCGCGTGCCCGTGGAGGCGGGCCCCGGCCGGTACGGCTCGGCCCGTATGCCCGCCGTCCACGACGACCTCACGGCCGTGCCGGGCGCCGTTCCGCTGCTGGCCGGCACCGGCATGCGCTCGGTGGTCACCGTCCCGCTCAAGGTGGAGGGCCGCCTCACGGGCTCCCTGGGCGTCGCCGCTGAGGCACCCGGCCGGTACTCCAACGAGGAGGCGCTGCGCCTCCAGTTCGCCGCCGACCGCATCGCGCTGGCCGTGGAATCGGCCCGCCTGGGCGAGCTGGAGCGCCTGCGCCGAGGCTCGCTGAGCTTCCTCGTGGAGGCGTCCGACCTGCTCGCCGGCACCCTGGACCGGGACCAGACACTGGCCCTGATGGCCCAGATGACGGTGCCCACCCTGGCCACCTGGTGCGCCGTCTACACCATCGCCGACCAGGCATCGGACCCCTATCTGTCGTACGTCCTGCACGAGGACGAGGAACTCATCGACGGCATCAAGTCGTTGCTGTCGAAGATCGCGCCGCCGGACCCGGTGCCCACCCCGGGTGCCCGGGTCTGGACGGCCCCCGGCGAGGTGGCCCACCAGGCGGCGCTGCGCACGTCCATGCGCAGCCTCGGCCTGACCGGCGGGCAGCCCCACCAGGTCTCCTCCGGCATCGGCCCGACGCTCGCCACGGCCTCGGCGGTCGGCGGTGAGACCGTGGTCCTGCCGCTCGTCGCCCGCAACCGTGTCATCGGCATGCTGACCCTGGGCAAGCCGACCGACGAGCACTTCCGGCAGGAAATCCTCGAACTGGCCGAGGACCTGTCCCGCCGGGCCGCCCTGGCCCTGGACAACGCCCGGCTGTACTCGGAGCGCACGGCCATCAGCCAGGCCCTCCAGCGCAGCCTCCTGCCGCCGGGCACCCCGCACATCGAGGGCGTCGAGGTCGAGGTCATCTACCGTGCGGCCGGCGAGGGCAACGAGGTCGGCGGCGACTTCTACGACGTCTTCCCGATCAGCGACGACACGTACGGCTTCGCCATCGGCGACGTCTGCGGCACGGGCCCCAACGCGGCGGCCGTCACCGGCCTCGCCCGCCACGCGCTGCGCCTGCTGGCCCGCGAGGGCCTGAGCGGCCCTGCGGTCCTTGAACGCCTGAACTCGGCCATCCTCGACGAGGGTTCCCGCAGCCGGTTCCTGACGCTCCTGTACGGCGAGATGCGCCCGCGGACGGACGGCAGCGCGGAGTTGAAGGTGGTGTGCGCCGGTCATCCGCTCCCGCTGCGGCTGCGCCAGGACGGCACGGTGGAGCCGGCGGCCGAGCCCCAGCCCCTCCTCGGCGTCATCGAGGATCTGGAGCTGTACGAGGAAACGGTCACCCTCGACCCGGGCGACGTGCTGCTCTGTGTCACGGACGGTGTCACGGAACGCCGGGAGGGCGCCCGCATGTTGGGCGACGACGGACTCGCGGACGTCCTCACCACCTGCACGGGCCTGACGGCCGGCGCGGTCGCGTCCCGCATCATGCGCGCGGTGGAACGCTTCGCCTCCGACGCGCCCTCAGATGACATGGCCATCCTGGCGATGCGCGTCCCGGAACTCCAGTAGAGCGCAAGGGCCGGTAAAGCACCGAGGCATGAGAAAGGGCCCCACCCGGTCGGGTGGGGCCCTTTCTCATGGGAGCCCCCAAACGGAATCGAACCGTTGACCTTCTCCTTACCATGGAGACGCTCTACCGACTGAGCTATAGGGGCCTGTCGCCTTTTTGAGGTTTCCCTCGTGGCAACGGTCCAGAGCATACCCTGAAGGAAGCCGTGCTCCCAAACTCGTTCAGCGCCGTTCAGAAGGCGGGCTGAAGCAGTCCGCCGAGCGCATTGCACGCGGAGGCGATCCGCTGCATGTCCCGCTTCGTCAAGGAGGCGTCCACGGGCAGCGCCAGCGTCTCGTCGGCGGCCCGCTCGGTCTCCGGCAGCGACACGCACCGACGGAACTCCGGCATCCTGTGCACGGGCGTCTTCACCGGCACCCGGCACTCGACTCCCCTGGCCCGTACGGCCCGTGCGAAGGCGTCCCGGTCCGGCCGGCCGTTCCCGGGCACGCGCACGACGTACTGCTGGAAGGTGTGCCCGTCACCGCTGTCAGGGGTGCGCACACCGCGCAGCCTGGCGTCGAGGTAGGCGGCCCGCTGCCGCCGTTGGGCGATCTCGTCGTGCGGCACCTCGGACTCGGTGCGTTCCAGCACCAGGAGCCCGTGCCGCTGCCCCGTCCCGTGCAACTGCGCCAGGTCCGCCCGCCGCCCGAAGCGGTGCACGACGACGACCGCAGCGGTACGGGAGGTTACGGCCGCTTCGACGGCCGAGGCATCGAGGCAGTACGTCACCGGGTCTATGTCGGCGAACACCGGGAGCGCACCGACGAGGGTCACGGCCTCGGCGACTTCGATGTTCCCGAAGGCCGGCACGACGACCTCGTCACCGACTCCGACACCGGCGGCCCTGAGCATGGCAGCAGTACCCATGTGCTGGATGCTGAGCGCGCAACGTGAACGTCAAGTTACGGCAAACAGAAAAGGGTTGGGCTCCGAACCGAAGTTCAGAGCCCAACCCTTTTGAAGAATG